>CAYPOY010000369.1:0-4803 GCA_964412395.1 uncultured Anaerolineales bacterium
ACTGCTGGACGTCGCCGATGGCCTTCAGGGTGTTGGCCTCGCCGAGGCGGTCGCCAGCCCGGCGCGCTGCCTCCAGCGCCCGCCGGAAGTTCTCCTCCGCCTCCGGAGGCCAATCTACCAGCATATAGAAATTGCGCAGGCTACTGGTCAGGCGGGCGGCGACGCACCCCTCCCCCTCTGGTTCGTGTTCGTAGCCCCACTCCAGCCAGAAGTGCAGGTTCGGCAGTTCCCGCGCTAGAAGGGAGGCGCCCGCCGGGAGTTGTCCACCTGTCATCAAGCCGTCGGCTGCCTCGGCCAGTTGGTGGTAGTAGGCCAGCGCAGGCGGGCCGTACTGCTCCATCGCGCCCTCGGGCAGAGTGCGCGCGGCGCGGGCGCGGGCCGGGGCCGGGAGGCGCACCCTCTCCCCCGGCAGTATCTCCACCAGCGAAAGCGCCCGCAGCGTAAGCACCGCCGCTCTCCATCCCGGGCCGGTGATCACCTCTAACGCCTGTGGGCCGGCCCCGCCGGGGAAGAGCGCCAGCAGGGGGAAGAAATCGGCCACCGCCGGGTCCCGCTCCCGCAGCCGGCGCAGGGAAAGTTCCAGCGAGACGGTCACGCTGCCCAGTTTGTCCCGCTCCTCCGGCGTCAGGTCGGGGTCCGCCAACACTCGCTCCTGGGTCTGCTTCAGTTGCTCCCGCAACCCGGCCAGCGAGGTGTCGGCCAGGAGCGGCGCGGCCAGGACGATGGCCAGCGGCCAGCCGTCGAGGAAGCAAAGTACCGCTTCCAGGTCGGCCCGGGTGCCCACCAGGTCGTCGCGCGCCAGCCCGGCCCAGCGCAGGAACAGTACTTCGTCCTCGGGTGACTCCAACCGGCCCAGTCCGTATCGCTGGGCGGGCACACGGCCCACGCGCTCGCGGGTGGTGAGCAGCAGGTGCCCCCCGGCGTCGTAAAGCGCCCCCAGTAGCGTCCGCAGGCCGGGGCGGTCGGCAGCCACCAGGAAGTCCAGGTCGTCGAGGATCAACATCCGCCCGTCCGGCCCGGCCCCCCGCAGTGCCCCGGCCAGCAGGTCGTCGCGGGCGCTCAACGCCGGGTCGAGTTCCAGCGCGGTGACTATGCGCAGGCGGGCGGTGGAGGTGTCGGCCACCTCGCGCAAGTCCACGAAGTGGATGCCGTCGGGGAAGTGTCGCCGCTCGGCCAGCCAGCGCCCCGCCTCGCGGGCCAGTTCGGTCTTGCCCATGCCACCCATGCCGGTCAGTTCCACTATGCGGTGGCGCAGCAGGTGGCCCAGCAGCCCGTGCAGTTCGCGGGCGCGCCCGGTGAAGGTCTCCGGCCGGGCGGGCAGGTTGTGCGGCGTAGGCGGCGGAGTGACGTCAGTCAGTTCGCCCCGGAGCAGGTCGGGGAAGAGTACTACGTCGTGGTCGGCCCCAGCGGGGAGGAGCGAGAACTTGGCCTCCTCCAGCGCGGCCAGGTCGGGCCGCGCCAGCGCCTGTCCTGCCTCGTGCAGGGACTCGTCTGCCCATACCCCGGCCCGGCCGAACTCGAACGCCTCGGCCACACTGCGGCCCGCAAGCAAGGCCGGGTAGAAGTTGCGGGCGAAGGCCGTCGTGGCGGCGTCCAACACGGTCGCCTCAGCGTCAATGGCGACGATGTGCGGCACGCCAGCCTCGATCAGCGCCGGGGCGAGGGATGCGGAGTGGCAGGCACTGAGGAAGGCCAGCCGGAAGGGGGCACGGCCGCCGGGGGCGATGAGCCGCTTCAGTGCATCGGTGTGCAGGGGGAACAGGCCGCCTCTTCCGTCCTCGAAGGCCAGCTCGCCGCTGGCGCCGTGGCCGCTGAAATGCAGAATGTCGAATGATTGCTGCAGCAGCAGGTGGGGGATGCTTTCCGGGGTGGCCAGTTCGACGCGCAGCGTGGCGGCGCGGTCAATCTCGCCCATCCGCTGGCACAACTGGCGGGTCTCCCGTTCCCAGTCGAGTCGATCCAGCGGGCGGTCGTGGTGGTCTACCAGAGGCCCGGCCATCAGGGCCAGGATGGTGGCAGGTTTGGTGGACATAGCATACTCCTCCCGTGTGAGCAGTGACGGCTGTGGGGGATTATAGCACCGATAGGGCGGAGAAGGCAAGTCAGCGCCAACACGGGACCGCCCTGCAGGATGGCCGCGAAGTCAATGCTGCCTTCACCGGTGGGCAGGTGGACGTGGCGGATGCAGTCGGGGAAACGGGCGGTAAAGTCGAAGGTATGCCTGTTTGACCAGGAGAACGGCGTCCTCAGACAGCAAAAGTCCGACTACGATGGTTTTGTGCATAGCGACGTCGCCCCTTCTACATATCCGGCGACTCGTTTGGCGGGCCTCCCGGCCGCTATTACATGTCCTCCGCCTCGCCGATGGTCGCCTCGAACCAGTCCCGGATTTTGTCTCGAGGAGAAAAGGTGATTGCGCTTTCCTTGTCTACGGTTGCCACGATCGTGACCGGGTTGATCGCTCTATTGGGCTTGCGCAACACTGCAAATACTTCCTGCGGGAGTTCGGGTGCTCTGCGCCAGCGCGCTTTCCGTTTTTCCACCCCTCTTGTATCGAAAGTCACATTTCTCGTAGCCTTCGGCCAGGGTCATCGTCCTGGCGAATCCCCAGCCGGGTGTCCTGTAGGTAACGAAATCGAGGAAGCAATAGAAAGGCAGAAACTCGTCCGCACCCTGGGCGTGATAGAGCTTTTGCGTGCCACATTCCAGGAAGTCGTAACCATAATCGAATTCTACGCCATCTCCCTCGACGAATGCCCAAACCCAATCGCCGGGATAACGGCGCTCCTGAGATTTCCTGGCCTGTTCTCTTTTGCTTGCCCAATCCTCCGGAGTCGGTGGAGGAGAAGGTGGGAGATGGCCGACACTTTCCACGACGGCGTCGTAGATGATCTTGCCGGTTTCCTCCGCCGTTTTGCCTCGCGCTTTCATCGCCTTGTAGAACGCCAGGCTCGTGGTTGACCGAATCAGGTGGCGAGTCATCGGGTTCTCGTCGCCGCCGATGTAGGGGGTTTCGGGAATCAGAGCCTTATGTTGCTCGCGGGCTTCTCTCAAGATGGTGTCGGCAAAGTCGTCACCGTAGCGGTTGGCGATAAACGGCTTCCAGGCCTGTGCGTGGGTGTCAAACAGCGCGAGGATTTCTGACCTTCGAGACATGTAGTACTCTCTGCCCATTTGTTCATTCACCTGCTTATTCATCCTTTGCCTCCTGACAGCGGGTTTTCACTGTTGTGTGATCCAATAGCTGATGGCCGTCCTCCTTGAAGGGATCTCCTTGATAAATCCACACAGTTGGCTGACCAACTGGCTCGTCCTTCCTCACTCGGTGCAGGCCTGTACCTAACTAAACCGGCCACACATTGCTATCCGCTGTTCCGGTACCTCCGGGCGATGATCCTGTTGACCGCGTGCTGGTGAGGAACGCCACTGGACATACAGTCAAAGATCTCCTCCGTGCAGTAGAGGATCTCCCAGTCCCAGTAATAGCCCATCAATTCTCCTGAGGTGTACGAGTATGCAGTCTCTTCCGCGTCCGGCGCTCTGGGAATGAACGGCTTTTTCACAAATACGGAGAAGGCATTGATACCGCCAGGCGACGTGCAGTCCTTGTAGTTTTGGAAGCGCTGGGTTCTTATTTCAGGCGAGAGGTAATGCAAGGTCCCTGTTGAGAAGATGACGTCGCAGGTCTCTCCAAGTTCGTAGTTCACAACGTCAGCGTGGATCGTCTCGATGTGAACACCGACTTCTTCAGCATACTTCCTCGTTTTCTCCAGACCAGGCAGAGACAGATCGAGACCGATCACCTCAAAGCCGTGTTGGGCAAAATAGACGGTGTTTCTCCCCTCACCACAACCCAGGTCCAGCAGCTTCGGGCGAAGGTCCGCGCTGGGTCTCATGATTTCTATGACCCGGTCACACATTGCTGAGGGCGTTTTGCCCCAATAGAATTCCTGACTTGCGTACCTCTGGTCATAAGGAGTTCCCTCTTTAATAGTTTCCTTCATTTTCAGTTCCTCTCACGTCACCAACTCGGCGCGGATGTCGTTTAAGGTGGCACGGGCCTGGCGCACAAAGCCAAAGAAACCTTCCAGTTTGAGCGAATCAGCGAATCGGCGAATCGCATTCTCGCTGATTCGTTGACTCGCTGATTCCCAAAACGGCGTCGCAGAGCGGCCCGGTCAGGCGGTCGAGGATAGCGGTCTCCAGCAAGAAGGACTGAATGCTTTTGAAGAATCTGCGTCTATCCGCGTGCATCTGCGTCCTATGGGTTAAACCAGCCCGATCTCCTTGCTGCTCTCCCACAACCCGTGGATGTTGCAAAGAGCCAGCGCGTGCAACGCGCCGGGCTTGTTTATCTTCAGCGATGTGGTCACCGCGTGGTGGGTGTAAGCGGCTCCCTCGCCGTGAGCGTTGAACTCGAAGCGGCCCCGGTCGCAGGTGAACTTGGTTTCCTCCGGGTGGAAGTAGAGGGCGACCCAACTGATGTGGTGTTCGACGGTGTTGGGGTGGGCGATCTCTTTCCCCAGCCCAACCTTCACCTCGAAGGGTTCGCCCGCCTTCACCTGGTCCGGGCACTCGATGACCGGCACGTGCTTCTCCTTCCTTCCAGTCTGCCTCTTGAATCCTGTCTCCGAATTTCATTTGGTTTGGCTACCCCCTTTCTTTCATCAACTGTATGTCCTCAGCGATAGCCTGAAGATCGTCCTCGTGCGCGATCTCGTCCAGGGTGGTCTAGCTCTCCAAGCGCTTCCGTCCACCGAGAGCGATGGTTTTGGCGAAGGTGATCCCGATTCTCAGCCCTGT
>CAYPOY010000370.1:0-4789 GCA_964412395.1 uncultured Anaerolineales bacterium
GCTCACCACAAGCCTGGAGCGGCTGTGGATCGCGGTCCACGTTGCCCGCGCCGACTGGCCCGCCGTCGTTGAGCACGCCCAACGACTGCTGGCTCTCGTCGCGCCCGCCGACGGCTCGACGGCTCGACTGAGCTCGCCTGAGCCTGAGCTCGCCAAAGTCCTGGACGAGGCCGGCGCCACCCGTCGCACTCTCGCCCGTGCCTACGTCGAACTGCAGGAGTGGGATGCTGCGCGGGCGGAGTATGAGACGCTGCTGCGCGCAGACCCCACCGACGCCGTGGCCCACGAACGGCTGGGGGCGCTGTTGCTCGGTGATGACCCCGCTGCCCTCCAGCACCTCTTCGCCGCTGGGACTGACCTGGCGGACCGGCTGCTCGTGGCGCTTCAAGAGGCGGGCACGGTGGATGACCCTGCTTACGCCAGTGCCCTTCTGGGCCGGGTTCTCTTCGAGGAGCAGGAATGGGCACTGGCCACATGTCAATTCGAGCGTGCTCTCTCGCACAACCCCGGCTATCCCGATGTCCACGCTTACCTGGGCTACGCGCTCGACCAGATGGGCCGCCCAGACGAGGCCTGGCCCCACCTGCTGCGAGCCGTCGCGCTGGCCCCCGATTCGGCTGTGGTTCACACCTTCCTGGGGTTGCACTACGACCGGCTGGGTGACTTCTCCTCCGCTCGTGCTGAGTACGAAGCGGCTTACGACCTGGATCCCGACAACCCGGGCACGTGCGTCGAAATCGGCCAGACCTGGGCTGCCGAAGCGCGTTACGTGGCGGCGGAGATCTGGCTGCTGGAAGCCGTCTCGCTTGCACCTGACGACCCGGGCCTGTGGGAGATCCTGGCCCGCTTCTACCTGGATCACAATCTTACCGCTGAGGGGCAGGGCGTCGAGGCCGCGGCAAGGTTGGTCCAGCTCTCGCCCGACGACGCGCGCTCTCACGACCTGCGGGGCTGGGCCGCGTTTCAGGTCGGGGATTACGGTACAGCGCAGGATAGCCTCCTGCGGGCCATCTATCTCGATCCGGCGCTGGCTTCGGCCCATTACCACCTGGGTCTGCTATGGGCTGCTCAGGGCGCGCATCAGAAAGCACAGGAGGCGCTCATCCGCGCCCTGGACCTGGATACCACGGGTGAACTTGTCCCGCTCGTCGAGCGGGCGATGCTGGACGCTTGATCGCCGGACTCGGACAAAATGGGCATTTGCCAAAAAAGCGCATGCATTGTATATTGTATTATGGATCTTCCGGGTTTCGCGGGGTAGGTATGCTCAAAGGGGACGTGCCGTCCCCGTATGTGGCGTTGAGGCGATGCACTACCCCCAGATGTGCGGCGCGGGCGGCACGCCCGCTCAGAGCACCCCGCGAAATCCCAGAGAGCCAACGGTACTATGAGTTGAAGAAAGGACTATCTGCCAAGTTTGGCTCAGATCGCGATGGCTACACGGACGCCAAGACGTCGTTTATCGAATCTGTAGTCACCAAGGCCCGCGCCAGCGAAGCAACCGATTCGCATAAGGGCCTCAAAACCTGATCGGCAGGAGGTGATGGCATAAGTCCTCAACTTTCGAGTGTCTGTCTGAGTCTTGTGAAAGGCAGCGGCAACCTGGGTCTGGGCGGGAGCGTTGGAGAGCTGCCATCCGGCTGCAAGCCCAAAGCCTGGCATGCGACCGAGAAATAAAAGGAGGTGTAGGATGCAAAGCAAGTGGCTCACCGTTGTGCTGGTGATCACGATGCTGGTGCTTCTGGTCAGCGTTGTGCCGGCAGCAGCGGCACCGAAGGAGAGTGGCGTCGTCCACATTGTCCAACGCGGCGAGACGTTGTACAGCATCGCACGCCGCTATGGGGTGAATATGTGGACCATCGCTCGTGCCAACGGTGTCATCAACCCCAACCGTATTTATGTCGGGCAGCGGCTCGTGATCCCGACGGGTCGGCCAGTCGGCACTATACACGTAGTGCAACCTGGTGAGATGCTGACGCAAATCGCGCTGCGCTATGGCGTGGATGCGTGGGCCATCGCCCGTGCCAACGGCATCACTAACCTGAACCACATCTACGTGGGACAGCGCCTCGTCATCCCTGGCGTTGCGCCGCCCAGGAAGCCGTCTCAGCCGCGTCCGTCCTTGCCCACTTCGTGGCCTGGTCCTTGGTCTGGGGAGTACTTCGACAATGTCACGCTAGCCGCGCCAGCCTATATCACGCGCGACGACGAAAGTATCAACTTCAACTGGAATTCGGGGCCGCCGGCGGGCGGGATGCCCATAAATTCTTTCTCCGTGCGTTGGACCGGGACCTTCTACTTCGACGAGGGCACCTACCGCTTCTACGCCAAGGTGGATGATGGCGTGCGCGTCTACGTGGATGGCGAGTGCATCGTTGATGGCTGGCGGGATGGTGGGTTGCGCCTCTATACTGCGGATCGGGCGCTGGCGGCCGGCGACCATACCATTCAGGTGGAGTACTACGACCGCGTTCAGGTCGCCCGCATATACTTCTGGTGGAAACAATTGGCGGGGCCAACGCCGACTCCTACCCCTGGGCCGACCACCACACCGCCGCCTGGCGAGGGCTGGTTTGGTCAGTTCTATAACAACAAGGACCTGGAGTGTTCGCCAGTCGCCACCAGCCACGATCCCTGGATTGGGTTTGAGTGGGGTACCGACAGCCCCATGCCTGGGGTGTGGAGCGATCGCTTCTCCGCTCGCTGGACGACGAGGCTATATCTGAAGACGGACCACTACCGTTTCTGTGCCATGAGTGACGACGGGGTGCGCATCTGGGTGGGCGGAGAGCTGGTCCTGGACGAGTGGCACGCGAACAACGGGGTAGCTTACTGTGGCAACTATTGGGCTGCGACCGGCACCTACGATGTGAAGGTTGAGTACTACGAGGACGGAGGCGATGCGCTGATCTACGTGTGGTGGGAGCCACACTAGTAGTCAGCCTTCGACCACGCCAGGCTCTATGCGAAGCTAGGGTTTCGGTGGCAGCCGTGGAGCGAGTAAGGGCGAGGTCAGACGAGCTCTACGCGGATTAGTGGGGTGCTCAAAGCAGGTGTGTCGTCCACATCCCGCGTCTGGGGGTGACGTATCGCTTCAACTCCACAGGCGGGGGAGGGGGTATTCCCTTTGAGCACGTCTGCCCCACGTTTCCGCGTAGAGCCGTTTATCGGCTCGAAACCTCGAGACCTGTACCCTCGGCACCTCGGCCACCAACTCCAGGTTGGTTAAACGGTGCCTTGTTATCCCGGTCGTAGATCGCCTGGCGCAGATAAGAGATGGCCTGGCGCAGGTTCTGGCGCGCCTTCCGCTCAGGTTGGTCGGGCCATAACAACCCGGCCAGCGCATCCCGGCGGTGGGGGCGATCCGCCTCGACAACCAGATAGGCCAGCAGTGCCCGTGCCTTGTCGGTGGCGAAGTCGGTGACCGAGAGGATGAACAGGCCGGGGGCGTCTTATGTCGAGCACCACCTTGCATGGGCCGCCCCCGAGACGGGGGCTGAGAGCATAATTTGCAAACCGCAGCTGCAGAAATGAATCGTGACGTCCACGTCGAGGTTCCCATCGCCTGGCCCCCCGCCTGGGAACGGATCACTCTCTCCGCGCTGAGCGGTACACTACTCATCGTCGGTGCGCCGGATACGGGCAAGTCTACCTTAGCCCGCTACCTCTACCGCCGCCTTTGCGCCCACCACGAACGGGTCGCCTTCGTGGACGGGGACGTTGGCCAGGCCACGCTCGGCCCGCCGACGACGATGACACTGGCATTGGGCGAACCTGGTGACGATGGTTTCCCGCCTGCCGGCCCGCGCTTTCGCACCTTCGTCGGCGACGTCTCTCCACGCGGCCACATGCTGCCCACTCTCGTCGGCGCGCACAGGCTGGTACAGAAGGCGTGCCAGGAAGGAGCCACCGCCATCGTGTTCGACACGACCGGGTTGGTGGACCCGGCCCACGGTGGCGGTGAACTCAAGCGTGCGAAGGTAGAACTGCTGCGGCCCACCGTGGTAGTGGGCCTCCAGCGCGGAAGCGAGCTGGAGCACCTGCTGGTTCCGCTGCGCCGCAGCCACCGCACACGCGTGATAGACCTTCCGGCCGTATTTTCAAGGGCCGCTCGTCGCCGTGATGTGCCCGCCCGCCAGGAGCACCGCGCTGCTCGCTTTCGCCTCTACTTCGAGGAGGCACACATGGTAGAGATAGTGTGGCAGCGCCTGGCCGTCTTTCCGGCTCCCACATTCACCCCGTACCGGCTGGTAGCATTGGAGGACAGCGAGGGATTCGCGTTGGCGCTGGGCATCGTCACCGTCAGCGACCCGGCCCGTAACGCGGTTACGCTATACACCCCCCTCTCCTCGCTGAAGGACGTGGATGCGTTCCGCCTGAGTGACCTGGCACTCGACCCCCATACCTTTCGCGAATCGCGGCTCTGAAATAACCATTGGTCATTTGTCATTGTCCATTGTTCATTGTTCATTGTTCGGTTGCCCGTCCAGGCTGCTGGTGTTATAATCTGCACGGCATGCGTACATTCTTTGTTGTCTGCGTTCTGCTCGCTCTGCTCGTCGCCTGCCGTCCGGCCGAGGAGGAAGCGGGAGCGCCCGGCGCCGCTATCCAGGACGTCGGCTCCGACACGATGGTCAACCTGGCGCTGGCCTGGGCGGAAACATATCAGGCGCAGCACCCCGACGTGCGCATCGCCATAACCGGCGGCGGCTCTGGCACCGGCATCGCCGGCTTGGTCAACGGCACGGTGGACATCGCCAACGCCTCCCGCCAGATGAAGCCGGAGGAA
>CAYPOY010000371.1:0-4788 GCA_964412395.1 uncultured Anaerolineales bacterium
TCGTCTTCTGCGCAATTCAAATGACGCACCGCATGGACGGGAAATCATTTATGAGTCTACTATCGTCAATCTGGTGTGCCGCTTTTACGAGCCGACGGGGGGCGCTATACGCATCGGCGGGCGGGACTATACCGAATTGTCGCTGCACGGTATCCAATCGCGGATCGGGGTGGTGTTGCAGACGCCGCACCTCTTCTCCGGCGTCATCCGTGAAAACATCCGCTATGGGCGGCTGGACGCCACCGACGAGGAGGTCATCGAGGCGGCGAAACTGGCCGGCGCCCACGATTTCATCGTCACGCTGGAAAAGGGGTACGACGAAGAGGTGGGCGAGGGTGGCGTGCTGCTCTCGGTCGGCCAGAAGCAGTTGGTTAGCCTGGCGCGGGCGGTTCTGGCGCAGCCAGAGATCTTTATCATGGACGAGGCGACCAGTTCGGTGGACACGCTGACCGAGGCGCTGATCCAGCAGGGGATGGAGACGCTGATGCAGGACCGTACCAGTTTCATCATCGCCCACCGCCTCTCGACGATCAAGCGGGCAGACAGCATCCTGGTCATTAAAGACGGGCGCATCGCGGAGATGGGCAGCCACGCGGAACTGTTGCACGCCGAGGGGCACTACTACCGGCTGTACACGCAGCAATTCCGCTGCCAGTTGGAGCAGGGGTACGACGTCAAAGTGCCCATCCTGGTGGCGGCATGAGGGAATGATGGGACGCAGATTTTCGCAGATGAACGCAGATAGGAATAGAGAATCAGCAACTCTAAGGAGAAACACAAGGAAAGAGCATGAGTTTGATAAAGGTCGCTTTACTTCAGATGGCTGCCTGCGGCAACGACCAGGATGCAAACCTAGCCAAGGGCGAAGCATTCTGTCGCCAGGCAGGCGAGATGGGAGCGGACATCGCGCTCTTTCCAGAGATGTGGAACATTGGATACACGTTCTTTGATCCTGCTCAACCGAACGCACGCGAGATTTGGCAGGCGCAGGCTATTAGTCAGGATGATGATTTTGTCGCGCACTTCAAGGCGTTGGCCAAAGAACTGGAGATGGCTGTCGCATTGACCTACCTGGAGCGTTGGGATGGTGCGCCGCGAAACTCCGTGTCCCTTATTGACCGGCACGGGGAAACCGTGATGACGTATGCCAAGGTGCACACGTGCGATTTCGACAGGGAATCTGCTTGTACGCCCGGTGACGATTTCTATGTCTGTACACTAGATACAGCCCAGGGAAATGTAAAAGTCGGCGTCATGATCTGCTTCGACCGCGAGTTTCCGGAGAGTGCGAGAATCCTGATGTTCAAAGGGGCTGAGCTGATTTTGACGCCCAATGCCTGTGAGTTGGAAGCGAACCGTATCGACCAATTTAGAGCACGAGCCTTTGAGAATATGGTTGGTATGGCGATGACTAACTACGCTGTTCCACAGGAGAACGGACATTCAATCGCTTTCGACGCGGTGGCTTTCGACGAAAATGGCGACACGGCTGATCCTCTGATCATCGAGGCCGAGGGAAGTGAGGGGGTCTACATCGCGGAATTTGACCTGGACAAGATAAGGGCATATCGGGAACGTGAGGTGTGGGGAAATGCTTTCAGGAAGCCGCGTTGCTATGATCTCTTGACCTCTTTGGAGGTTGAGAGGCCTTTCCTCAGAGCGAATGCGAGAAGATAAACATCGTCGGGTCAACGTGGCTTCGTGGGGTTGTTGTTGGAGGATTTCCGCCGAGCTGTACTAGCAAGAGGGATATCATGATCGCCGTAAACCTGGATCGCGTAACAGTCACTTATGTCTCAGACCCGATTTTTGAAAACCTCTCGTGGGAAATCCACGACGACCGCTGTGTGGGGCTGATCGGGCCGAACGGGTGTGGCAAGAGCACGCTGTTGCGCCTCATCGTCGGCGAGTTGACCAGCGACACTGGTTTCACCGTCCGTCGCAAGGGGCTGACCATTGGCCACCTGCACCAGGAGCCTCGGTTGGAACCGGGGCGCACCGTGTGGCAAGAGGCGTTGACCGCTTCGACCGAACTTGCTCGTGTCGAGGCGGAACTGGCCCGTATCGAGGCCCAGTTAGCCGATCCGGCTGTCTACGGAGGTGAGAAGGCGTTGACGCGGGTGCTAGAGCGGCAGGCGCGGATGCTGGACGAGTACACGCAGCTCGGCGGCCCGGGCTACGAGGGGCGCGTCCGTTCGACGTTGCGTTGCCTGGGGTTCACCGACGCCGACCTGAACCTGCCGGTGGAAGTGCTCAGCGGCGGCCAGAAGAAGCTGGTCGGCCTGGCCAAGTTGCTGGTCACTCAACCCGATCTCTTCTTGCTCGACGAGCCGGACAACCACCTGGACCTGGAAGGGAAAGCCTTTCTGGAACGGTTTATTCGCGGTTACAAGGGAGCGGTCATCATCGTCTCTCACGACCGCTACCTGCTTGACCTGGTGGCGGACGAGATCGTCGAACTGGAGGATGGCCGGCTGACGCACTACCCTGGCAGTTATTCCGAATACGCCTTCGAGAAGCAGATGCGTCTGTTGCGACAGCAGCAACTCTACCAGGCGCAGCAGAAAGAGGTCAAGCGGTTGGAACAGGCCGCCAAGCGGCTGCTGACCTGGGGCAAGGTATACGGCAACGAGAAGTTCTCCCGGCGCGGGCGGAATATCCTCAAGCGCCTGGAAAAAATAGAGCGCATTGAGCGACCTGTGCTGGAGCGCAAGCGCATGGGGCTGGCACTCGATGGCTGGCGCGGCAGCAACAAGGTGTTAGAGATCGTTGACTTGGACAAGGTGTTTCCATCAGACCCTAAGGGTTTTTATGGTAAACCCTTAGGGTCTCGCGCCGACGCAATTATTCTGGCTGGGCTCAACCTGCTCTTATGGCGGGGTGAGCGGGTGGGGATGGTCGGACCCAACGGAGCCGGCAAGTCACTCCTTTTTCGGCTCATCCTTGACCAGGAGATGCCCAGTGGTGGCGAGATCAAGATCGGCCCGAGCGTCAAGATAGGATACTATGCCCAGGAGCACGAGACCCTCGACTACGGGCGCACGTTGATTGACACGGTGCGCCAGGCGGCGAGGCTTTCGGAGGAGGGAGCAGTGCGCTTCTTGGCCCGCTTTCTCTTCAGTTACGAGCAGGCCCGGGGGTTGGTGGCGGACTTGTCGGGCGGGGAGCGCAGTCGCTTGCAGATGGCCCTGCTGATGCTTTCGGACGCCAATTTCCTGCTGCTCGACGAGCCGACCAATAACCTGGATATCCCTTCCGCCGAAGTGCTGGAAAGCGCGTTGGTCGATTTTGAAGGGGCAGTGTTCGTGATTTCCCACGACCGGTATTTCCTCGACCGGGTGGTGGAGCGCATTGTGGAGTTGGACGAGGGATCGCTGACTGAGTACCTCGGCAGCTACAGTGACTACCAGGCAGCGAAAGCCGATACTTGGGCAGGTGGGTGAGTTCCGGCGTTAAATGTCATCGTGAAAGGGAGGTTTTTCATAGGTACGACAAGTCCCCAAGAGTACAATTTGAAGACTGGAGAGATGGCTCTGATACGGAGCGGGGCACTAGCCACCGGTCTGTACAGGAAATTGGGATTTGAAGTAGAAGGGAAATGTCTCAAGGACATGAAAGTGGCAGATGGCAAGTACATAGATAGCGTTTTGATGTACAAGTTCGTATGACGACTTGGTCAAACAAAGGAAGCCTATGAGTAAGAAGAAGGAAGCACCTATCGAGAAAGTACGCATCATCGGCATCTTCGCCCACGTGGACGCCGGCAAGACGACCACATCGGAGGCGATTCTCTACTACACGGGGCGTATCCATCGCACCGGCAGCGTGGATGAAGGCAGCACGCAACTGGATTGGATGGAGCAGGAGCGGGCGCGGGGCATCACGATTACCGCGGCTGCTACCGCCTGTCACTGGCGCGGTCACCGCATCAACCTGATTGACACGCCCGGTCACATTGACTTCACCGCTGAAGTCGTGCGCTCCATCCGCGTCATTGACGGGGCAGTGATTCTCCTGTGCGGCGTGGGCGGCGTCGAGCCGCAGACCGAGGCAGTCTGGAGGCACTCCGACCGCGAGAACCTGCCGCGCATTATCTTCGTCAACAAACTCGATCGGCTGGGCGCTGACTTCGAGCGCGTGCTGGATGAGGTCCACGAGCGGCTCACGCCGCACGCCGTGCCGCTGCAGCTCCCCATCGGCCGCGAAGGGGAGTTCACTGGCGTCGTGGACCTCATCAGCCAGCGGGCGTTGATCTGGCGCGACAAGGCCTCCCCCCTCGTAGGGGGGACTGAGGGAGGTGTGAAGCCGATCCCACCTGCGATGCAGGCACGGGTCGCTGCGGCCCGGGCGTCGTTGCTGGATGCCATCTGCGAGACGGACGACGCGCTGCTGGAGCAACGGCTGGCGGGGCTCGAGCCTGACGCGGAGATGCTTGGAGCGGCGCTGCGCCGTGCCACCGTCGCCGGCAAACTGGTGCCGGTGTTGTGCGGTGCTTCGCGCAAGCGCATCGGCGTGCAACCGCTTCTCGACGCCATTGTCGCCTACCTGCCAGCGCCGGTGGACATGCCCCCTATACTGGGCACCGTCCCCGGCAGCACGGAGGAGATCGTCGAGCGGCCCGACGACCCCGCTGCCCCCTTGTGCGCAGCCGCCTTCAAGATCGTCACTGACCCGCACGTGGGGCACCTGACCTGGGTGCGGGTCTTCTCCGGCCACCTGAAGGTTGGGGAAACGGTCTACAACCCGCGTGCCGGCGTGGAGGAGCGGGTGGGGCGCATCTACCGCATG
>CAYPOY010000372.1:0-4759 GCA_964412395.1 uncultured Anaerolineales bacterium
CACCTTGTTTAGCACAAGTCAAAACCCTTTTGGTTCTGGCTTGTCCAGGTTAGGGTTTCTGCTTCGAAAACCCAAATCGCCGCCGGAGCCTTTTCCCGCCCGCCGGTCCAGGTACCTTCCAGGCCATAACAATTCTGGAACCGGGCGATTCGCACCTTCATTCCATAGTGCCGGGAGTATGCCTGCGCCACCCGCTCGGCGTAGAGCTTCTCCCACCCGTACTCATTGTCCGGATTCGCCGGCACGGCCTCATCCTCGGTCATCTCCGGTTCACCGGGTTGCATATCCCGGTACACACAAACGGAAGAAGAAAAGAAATACCGGGGGATCCCCATCTGGGCAGCCGCATGCGTCATATGGATATTGATTAAAGCGTTGTTATGCATAACCTCGCATTCAGCGAAGGTGATAAAACCCATCCCTCCCATATCAGCAGCTAACTGATAAACCTCGTCAAACGTCCCATCCTCGAGAGAAAGCGCCGCTGCGCAGTTTTCCGGTTCTCTCAAATCGAGCAGCAAGAACTCATCAGCAGCCGTCGGTGCAAATTCGTGCTCTTTGATGTCCACGCCGCGTACCCAATATCCTTCCTTTTTGAGTTTTTTGACGAGATGGCCGCCGATGAAACCACCTGCACCACAAACCAATGCTCTTTTCATAAGATTTGATCTCCTTCACACAACATCTCCACTATCCGCTCCGCTGCCCGCCCATCCCACAGCTCTGGCACCTGCCCGGCCTTGTCCTCGCTGTCCAGTATCGCCAGTGCCTCGATCACAATTCGTTCCGGATCACAGCCCACAACCGTATTTGTCCCCTGGGGCACCGTCACCGGGCGCTCGGTGTTCTTCCGCAGCGTCAGGCAGGGCAACTGTGCGGAGGGGCGGGGGTGCAGAGGAGAGGAAGAGATGGGGAGAGGTCATCGGTTCCTCCAGGACATCAACCAGGGTTGAGGGCGAACGATCATACCGTATGTACCCAAAATACATTATCAACCAGCCAAGCGTTCGGCGATGTCCGACCGACCGTTACGGATCAGCATAGCAGCAGCATCAGCCCGGACGTCGCCGGCCCGGCGCTGAGCTGGAATGTCCCGCTCCCGAAGATGGGCCATCATCTCGTAGATAGATACCCCCGCTAACTCAGACGCCCGTTCCAGGGTAACCTCACGTCGAGCATACAACTCCGCTGTGTGATCCAGCCGTGCCGTCTGCATTCCCTCTTGCAAGAATTTCTTCACCAGTTGAGGCCAGCTCAACGCATAGTAGCCAGCCACCTCATCCAGCGTCCGCAGAGTCTCCTCTTCTTCAAGAGGGATACGCAGAGTCCTCATCTTAACCGCTCCCATGATCCAATACCTCCTGAATCAAGCGACCTCACCACAGCAGTTCCGCCAGATCATCGGCTCGCATACCCAGCACTGTTGCCAACCGGGTGACCTTGGTTTGATACTCCTCCCCACCGATCCGTCCTCTCAGCAGGCCCTCCAGCACTACAGTGTCACTGCCACACAATGAGAGACCCAGCGCCACTGCCGCCGCCCGAGCGTGCAAATCATCCAGCACGGCCAGGCACTTTTGTTCCAGGGCCTCGACAATGATCTCCCGCTCACCCGCCCCCAGCCTCTCCGGGAACCTCGCATCTACCAGTCTTTTACCGGCCGCCGGGCTTGGCTGCCTCACCTGAATGTGACTCTCAGCAATAGCCTGTTCGATCACCAATGCATCCGGATAACCCCCCGCCTTACCCTGGAGCACCGCCTCCTGATAGACAGCATCGGTGATGATGACCTCCTCATATAGATCTTCAACAAGATTGAGAAGCCCGGCCTTGGTCAGATAGATCAGCCCGCTGGCATCCAGCTTGATCACCTTTCTCACCGATTGCCTTCCCTTTCGGCATTCTTCTTCCCATCCAATTCTCTCACAATTGCAAGATTTTCACAATGCGGTTTGCTGCTCGCCCGTCCCACGACTCTGGCACTCGCCCGGTCTTGCTCCTGCCATCCAGTATCGCCATCGCTTCCGTCACAATCCGTTGCGGGTCACTGCCCACGATTACGTTCGTCCCTTGTGTCACCGTCACCGGGCGCTCGGTGTTCTCGCGCAGCGTCAGGCAAATGTGCGGAGGGGCCAAGGGGCGGAGGAGATGGGGAGAGATCACTGTTGCCTCCTTGGCATAAGCCAGGGCTTCGGATGGATGATCATTTTGACCAGTGTACCGATGACGTGATCGTAGGTCTGGTGCAACTCTTGTCCTACATCGCTGGTCAGATAACCACATTCGATGGAAAAGCAAATCCACGTTTGCGTCTCTGCTGCTCAGCATCGCTCAGCTTGCTCACAAAGGCTGCCTCATACCGTCGTTTCCGCCAGGCTTCTGCGATATTAGCACATACCGATCTCGACGACCGCCGCATCTGATCCGTCAAAGAGTACACTTCCTCACGAGGGAACCCCTTCGACACCTCAAAGATTCTCATCGCTGCTTTGAAGGCCAGCTTATACACGTCAAGTTCCTCGTGACTCCGTATCACCCCCGCACCTCTGGTCCTCTGCTCCTCCGCACCTCTGCTCCTCCGCTCCCCCGCTCCTCCGCTCCCCCGTTCCTCTGCTCCTCGGGCATCGTGCGGTCGAAGGAGCGCAATCCCGCTTCCACGTGGGCCAGGGGGATGTGCGATTTCACCGCCGCCAGCGCCCCGGCCAGAGTCGAGTTCGTATCCCCGTAGACCAGCACCCAGTCCGGTTTCTCATCCAGCAGCACCTCCTCAATGCGCATCAACATCTGGCCGGTCTGCCAGCCATGGGAGCCAGAGCCAACCCCCAGGTAGCAGACGACTGACCACGGACGACGGACGGCGGAAAGGCACCTGCACCGCCTCGGTCAGCGACTCGCGGATGGTCTTGTAGCGCGCCTGCGGCCCGCCGATGCGGTATTGCTTGCTCAGGTTTTCGACGCGAATCGCTATGTCGCTCATCCTTGCTCCAGCGGAAGACAACGGGCAACGGTCGTCGCCATTGGCCGCCGATTATGACCTACTTTACCTTCGACACCGGCTGATCAGGGTGCGCCGGATTGGGCACCACACGCTGATTGATACAGTCCACCAACAGGTCCAGCTTTCCCAGCGCCGCCTGACCGATGATGACCTCGTCACCTAACACCAGCGCCTCTTCCAACGTATCCCTGCCTTCCAACTCAATGACCAGGGGCTCAGTCACGCCAACCGCCTCCTTCCGTCCGTCGGCATATTCAGCCACCCGCTGACCACGGATCGCCAGGCCGAGGCGTTGCACCACGTGGACGGGAAGGACCGAGCGCACCGCACCCGTGTCTACCAACGCAAGGGTCTCGTACACACGCACCTGGTCGGTTTCGAGTTGTCCCCGACGCGCCAGTGCCTCGTCTATTGCATTTGTTAGCTTCACTCTCGATTGAACCTCACCCATCTCCTGTCACCTCCATTCGCTATTCGTATTATACCACATCTGCGAATGTCTTCTCCATGCGGCGGAAGTAGAAAGCACCACTCACCAGCAGCCCCACCGCCACCAGCGCCGAGACGAGGATGATGGGGCCTGGCGCCGTCTCTGTCCCCAGTAGCGCCCAGCGAAATCCTTCGACCACGCCAGCCATAGGATTGATACCATACAAGGTACGCCACGACTCGTCGAGCAGACTGCTGGGATAAGCGATGGGCGTGGCGAACATCCAGGCCTGCGCCAGGAAAGGTATAGCGTAGCGCACGTCGCGGAACTGCACGTTCATCGCCGTGAGCCACAGACCAACACCCAACGAGGTCATCAACGCTAACAGCAGCAAGAGCGGCAGCCAAACCACAGCCACCGTGGGCACAATGCCGTAGAACAACATCATCCCCAACAACACGACAAAAGCCAGAACGAAATCCACCCCACCCGAGATCACCGCAGAGATCGGCACCACCAGGCGCGGAAAGTAAGCCTTTTTGATCAAATTGGCACTCGCCACCAGGCTGGTGGACGACTGGCTTAGCCCGTTGGCGAAGAATGTCCAGGGTACCAAGGCCGCATAACTGAAGATGGGATAGGGGATGTCGTCCGACGGAATTCTGGCGAGTTTGCCAAAGAACAGACTGAACACTACCATCGTGAAAAACGGTTGGATAATGGCCCAGGCTGCACCCAGCACCGTCTGCTTGTAGCGCACCTTGATATCGCGCCAGGTGAGGAAGTAGAGCAGCTCACGATATTCCCACAGGTCGTGCAGGTTCAGCGAGATCCAACCTCGCGAAGGGCGGATGACGGTCACTGGCACTACATTTGCCAAAGACAGATTATCAGTCATTCTGTTTCCCTTGCCGCCTTAACCTGGGCCTCAATCCAGGGATACGTGTACCCGATGCCCTCCTTGAGGAACACCTTTGCCTCCCAGCCCAGTGAATAGATGCGCGCATTGCCAAAGTTCCGCGATTGCACGCCCACCGGGCCGTCCACGTGTTTAACGTGAATCTCCTTTCCCGACACCTCGATCACCGTCGCCACCAACTCATCCACGGTCACATATTGCGGGCACCCGATGTTCACCGGTCCTTCCAGGTCAGACTGCATCAGCAGATAAATTCCATCCACCATATCGCTCACGTAGGTGTAGGAGCGAATGGCCGTCCCATCGCCCCAGACCTTAATTGTACCACCGTCTTCCACCTCGGCAACCTTACGGCAAATCGGGTTTTCGAAGCAGAACAGGGGCGGAAAATCAACCCCAAAATTCACCCTCC
>CAYPOY010000373.1:0-4729 GCA_964412395.1 uncultured Anaerolineales bacterium
AAGGTCCTACGCTACGCCGGGAAAAGCTCTCGGCTAATGTGCCATTGTCAAATTAAGACCGTCATAGAGATAGACCACGGTACCTGTGGTGTCGGAGCGGGTCAGCAGTTGCCCGTTGGGGCCATAAGTATAGGTCGCCGTCTGCCCATCTGCATGTTGCACGGCAATCAAGAGGTCATCGGCGTCATACGTGTACGTGATAGTGTCGGTTGCCGTAACGCGGATGATCAGATTGCCACGGGCATCGTAGCTGTATTGGGCAGGGGCACTCACTCCGGTCTGGAGAAGCTGGTTCGCCGCGTCATACGTGTAGGTGATGACCTGCCTATCGCTCACCTGGGAAAGACGGTTGCCGGCGCCGTCGTAGGCATAGGTGGTCTCACTTTCCGCGGTCTGATAACCGATGAGCTGCCCCGCCGCGTCGTAGGTGTACGTGATTGCCTGACCGACGAACAGATCGGTGCAGTGCACCCGCCGGCCATCGACGTCATAGTCGCACTCTTGACCGCCGATGACCTGGCCGTTCACGTTATAGTCGGTCAAGGAGAGCAGATGATAGGCCGCATCGTACTCGTAGATGGTGTAATTGCCATTGGGCAGCGTCTTACGGGTCAGGTTGCCGGTGGGATCATACTCAAAAACGGTCTGATTTCCCTCAGGGTCGGTGAGGCGGATCAATTGGTCCAGCGCATCGTACTCGTACTGGGTCACTCCACCATCAGGGTCTGTCATAGCAAGGCGTCTGCCCCGGGCATCGTAAGTGTAGGTCGTGGTATAGATTTGTCCGGCGACGGTCAGAACCTGCTGCATCAGACGATCCACAGCATCGTAAGTATAGCGGATGGTGGCGTCATCGTTGCGCGCCTCGACAAGCCGGCCCAAGGCGTCGTAGGTGTAGAACGCGTCGTTGTCGCTCGGGTAGTCAACGCGTACCATCTGACCAGCGTCATCGTACTCGTAACCAACGATGGTGCTATCGGGGGCTGTACGTCTGGCGAGCAGCCCCCGCCGGTCATAGGCGTACGATATATTCAAGTCGTTCGGATCGGAGGTGCGAATCAATTGCCCTGCGTCATCGTAGGTAAAGTACCAGATATGTCCGTTGGCATCGGTGGCTTCCAGGAGATTATCCTCCTCATCGTAGCGGTACGTTTCCACACTCCCTCGAGGGTCTATCGCGTTAGCCAAATGGCCGGCCTGGTCGTATTCAAACTGGTACACGTACCCCATAGGGTCGGTCTGACGCACGAGATTGCCGGCGGCATCGTATTCGTAGGTGTTCTGGTAGCCCAGGGCATCGGTCCTGGTTGCAAGCCTCCCCAGGAGATCGTAAGTAATTGTGATGGTATTGCCCGCCGCATCGGTGATGGTGTGAAAGGCCCCACTGGGATCATACGTGATGTGTATCGTTCCACTGAGCGGGTCACGGATGAGGGTACTGCGGCCGTAAGCATCGTGCTCGTAGAAAGTCGTATAGCTCATCGGCCATGTGCGGGAGAGCAGCAAGCCGTCCTCGCTATAACGAAATGTGTGCTGAGAGCCCTGGGGGTCGCGCGCCGCGATCAGGTTGCCATCTGAATCGTAGGAGAAGGCATAGACGGAACCCAGCGGGTCTTTCGTACCCACCAGATGCCGCGTGCCGGCAGCGCAAGTGTAAACCATCGTATGGCTCAGAGGGTCGGTCAGAGTATAGACGTTGCCATATTGGTCGTAGGTGTAGGTCGTTCGCTGTCCTTCAGGGTCTGTCACGGCAATCAGATTGTCCTGGTCATCCCACTCTGAGAAGACCAGGTTGCCCAGCGGGTCCTGGATTTGGGTGGCCCGCCCATGATCGTCAAAGGTGTAGTGGGTGCGACGAACCTGGCCGTTTACGGTGCTATAGGCGCTGGTCACATTCTCACCGTAGGAGAAATCCCAACTCCCGTAACACCCTCGGATGGTGGTGACCTGCCCATCGTCGTTGTAGGAAAAGGTGTACTCCCTGCCATCGGGAAGGATGATCTGCTGCAGGAGGTGGCCTTCTGGCGGATTAGAGCCTGTTCCCAGCGGGCCGACGATGTAGCTGTAGGAAATCACTTGCCTGGCCGGATCGGCAATCGCCACCAGATTGCCGTCAGTGTCGTAAGTCAGGGTCAGCGAGCGGTTCAGAAAATCGCTGGTGATGTGGGTGACGTGACCACTGCCATCATAGGTCAGGTGGAGCGTCCGCCCGTAGGCATCCTGAACGGTGGTGAGGCGGCCGTCGGCGTCGTAGGTGAAGGTCAGGGCCAGGCTGTTCTCCGCCTCGATGCGCGTGACACGGTGGTGGCGCAGGCTGTCAAAGTAGTAGAAGGTACCCTCCGGGGTAGTCAGGCGATAGGCATCACCACTGAGCTGAGCGAGGCGGTCGTAGACTCCCGGCGGCGGGTTGAACGCCCCGCCGCCCTGGCTGTCAAAACGAATCTCCCGGCCATCCGGCCAGAGGATGGTGACATCTCCATCCGTTTCTTTCTGGTAGGCCACATCGTAGCCAAAACGCCATCCGTATCCGAAATCCCGGCGCTCGTCGCCCAGCAAGCTGTTGTAACCTAGTTCGCTCTGGAAAACGGGGAAGGGATACGCGCCGGGTGAGAACGATTCCTGATTTTCATGGCCCCTCCCCTTTTCCAAATAGTTGATCCTGACGTGGGCGCAGCCCGCCTGGGCCGACGAGCATCCCTGCGAGGGCGTGCTGCGTAAAGCGTAAGAACGCCTACAGTACTGGCCTCTGATTACGTTTCGCGCAGTATGTTGATATGGGGGCAGAAGGGCGGAGCGGCAGTAGTAGTGGTGAACCTTGTGCCAGGATACTTCTGGTCAGATGCCCCCAGCGTCTTGGATGACCTATCAGCCGCGGAGCGTCTTCCCTCACCTGACGCAATTTCAGTATAGCGCAACTTTGTACGAAAGTCAATCTCGATTCCAAGCGCAGCGCACGCCGGGCGATGAATCGCCCGGCTCAGCAGATCAAAGCCTGGTAAACCAGGCTGAAACCCGGATGGGAGCGCGGTTCACCGCGCTTTCATCTGCGCCCTGATTATCTGGCTACATCAGCCTATGGCTCGATCCTGGTCCCTGGCACCCCCAGGAACTTGCCCAACCACTCAGAGTGCGCGGGCCAGGCTGGGGCGGTGACCAGGTTACCGTCTCTGTTCGCCGACGGGTTCCTTTGGAAATATTTTGCCGGGGTTCAGGATATTCAGCGGGTCGAAGACGCGCTTGATGCGCCGCTGGAGCGCGATCAGCGTCGGGTTCATCACCAGTGACAGGTAATGCGCGCGCTTGGAGCCGATGCCATGTTCCCCGCTGATGGTCCCACCCAACCGGGCGACCACCTCGTATAGGTCCTTAAGGATCACCGGCAGCTTCGCCTGCCACTCCTCCATCGAGGTCTCCGGCCGCTTGACGACTGTAGCATGGAGGTTGCCGTCCCCGGCGTGGCCGTAGCAGGGGATCAGTACATCGTACTGCCGGGAGAGGCGCTCCAGCTCCGGCATCAGGTCGGGGATCTGCGCCAGGGGTACAACGATGTCCTCGAGGCTCTGCACCGGGCAGATAGTCTTGAACGCCTCCGCCATGTCCTGTCGGGGGCGCCACATCCTCCTTTCGGCGGCAGGGGTGTTGCCTACGTAGATATCCAGCGCCCCTAGCTCCAGGCACAGGTCAATGATAGCGTTGTACTCTGCCTCGACCTGATCCCGGCTGTAGCCATCTACTTCGATAAGCAGCATGGCGCCAATGTCAGGGTGAGGGGGGCGTTCCCCTGTGTAATCGTAGGCGGTTTGAACCGAGAGACGGTCCATGAACTCAACAGAGGTAGGGACGATACGGCCCTGTGTCATGATCCTTGGCACCGCCCCAATGGCAGAGGGCACGTCCGCAAAAGGTATCAGCAAGACCGCACTGGCTATGGGCAGGGGCAACAGCTTGAGGATGATGCGGGTGAAGATGCCCAGCGTTCCCTCCGAGCCGACCATCAGGTGCAAGAGATCGTAGCCAGTGACGTCCTTTACCCTCTTGCCGCCTAGTTGCACGATCTCACCGGTGGGCAGCACTATCTCCAGCCCCAGCACGTAGCGCCCGGTGACGCCGTACTTGATGGCCCTGCCGCCGCCGGCGTTTTCGGCCACGTTGCCACCGATAAAGCAGAGCTCCACACTCATTGGATAGCCAGCGTAAAAGAGCCCATATTCCCTGATCGCCTCGTTGATGTCGTTGGTCACCACGCCGGGCTCGACCACGGCCACCATGTTCTCGCGGTCAATCTCCAGGATGCGATTCATGCGCTCTAGCGACAGCAGAATGCCGCCATAGACCGGCACCGCGCCGCAAGAGAGCCCCGATCCGGCACCGCGCGGGGTGACCGGAATGCGCTCCCGGTTGGCCAGCCGCATAATCTCGGCAATCTCGGCAGCCGTGTCCGGCTTAACCACGGCCTCGGGCATATGGGCGTACTCGGCACCGGCCACCTCGTCGTGCGCGTAATCTAGCAGCGCAGCCGGATCGTCGTAGATGACGTTCCGCTCCCCGACGATGGCCCGCAACTGGGTGACGATAGTCAAGGTAATGGGTCGGTAATGGTGCTCTGCGATGTCCTGAACCAACAGATCAGCTTCCGCCATAGTTGTTCCTCCTTATCCACACTATTATATCATTCGAGTGTGGCTAAAAACTGTGGGAACTTTCACGGGCAGGCATCAGGTAACAGCAG
>CAYPOY010000374.1:0-4726 GCA_964412395.1 uncultured Anaerolineales bacterium
TCTCATCCACCACGGCCTGTATTACCTGCGGGTCAGTCACAGCCCAGAACCGCTGCGTCACGTCGTGCTCGAACAACTCGTGCAACTCAAAGCCAGGCTGCCCCTTCGACAGGCTCAGGGCAGGCTCCTCGATGGCCGCGCTCAGCAACTCGTTGATGCGATCGCCGGGGTAGAGCATAAAGATGTGGCCGAAGTTGACCGCCGTGGCGTGCATCAGGCTGAGCCGATCCACCTTGGGGCCAGACAGAGTCCGCTCGTGGGGCAGGACGATGCCTTCGTCGAACTGGCTTAATTCCAGCGCAGCGATCAGCCCGTGGCGAGTCCTCGTGCTGCCGTCAGGAAGGGTGAAGGTCTGATTGAGGACATAGAGCGCGGGCATCTCCTCCCGCATCAGGATACCCTCTCGCAGCCAGGACTGGTAGTAGTCCCGCGCGCGGGTGTAGACGTTGCTCTCCTCGCCGTCCCCTGCCTGCTCCTTTCCCTTGATGATCCGCACGATGTTGTAAGGGCTCAGATCATAGTATTTGTCTTGCAGCCCGTGCCGCACCCGATCGTAGGGCTGGCTGATGACGGCGGAGAGGTCGCCAATCTTACCCGGATTGTAGCGTACCCCCCTGAAAGGCCGAATGGTTGCCATGTTCACTCCTTTAGGTCATTATTGCCCCAGGATTGTGAATGACATTCAGAATGTTGGGCCGCTTTTGTCATTGTTCATTGTCTCATTGTTCATTGGAACAAAGTTCCCTATGGTTTGCGGATGGTAACAACTGCGGCTCCGCGTTCAAATTGTTGCTGATCCAGTGTGACCAGTTGATCAATGCAACGTAGACACTGGTATCAATGACGGCCATTGGTTACCTTCTCTGCTCGCTGACGAGTTCCACTCCGCTCTTTGGCGATTCCCAGGCTGCCGCTACCTGTTGCGCCAGCACTTTCATTTCCGCCAGTGCGTCCTCCATCTTAACCTGACGCAGTTTCTGCATATCCTCGTCGGTCACTGGCCGTAACACCGCCACAGGCTCATCCCGTACGGTAATCACATACTCGGCCATCTCCTCACGCACGGCGCGTATGACGCGGGAGGGCAGAGACAGTTTCAGTGTGACTTTTTACCCTGTAAATCCGCACCGAGAACTCTTAGCTCTCATCGCTCGACCGCGCGATATCGTGTGCCGCTCCATATCTATGATGAGACGAAAGTCTTGGAGAACGTGCGTTCCGACGATTGGCTCACATTCGGGTGGCCCGATGACAACATTGCCCGCAACCGTTTCCCCACCAAAATCAAAGAGACCGTCAGTTGTGGTCCAGTCAGAGGGGCAGATACTCAACCTGATCCCGGTACTCCCCCGGACAAGCTGCTTCCCAGATGAGCATCAAATCCTCGATGATTGGGCCAAGGGAACGTCGGCGGCGAAGCAGAAAGATTCCAGGCACATGGCCGCCAGCTTCAAGATGCTCCCGTAGATGCCGAGGCATGGTGCGCCGGTTACGGGAGACCAGAATGTAACCTTCTCGCTCAATCCACCGTAACAACTCTGGATCGGGTGTGCCAAGTGCCGGAGCCACATCATCGCCCACAGCTAAGATTTCGATCTCCGGTTTGCGTCGCAGCAACTGGTCGCGGATGGCGTGGGGCGTATCTTCGTCTAACAGATAGCGAATCCGGGTCAAGAGGCGACTGTCTCCTCTTGCTGAAGTGCTGCCCGACGTACTTTGAGCTCGCGCATTCGCTTAGTAGCTGGCGAGGGGTTACGTTGTTGTTCCAGCCACGCCTGCTCGGCATACGCCCGCCATGCTTCGAGGTAGGCATCCATTTCAACACGGTTGCGAAAGTAGTACAGGAGGGTAGCGTACACTTGCTCAAGAGTCAGGTTGCGATAGCGGACAGCGATCTCTTCCGGGCTGGCCCCTTCCAGGTAGTCGTCCAACACGATCTCAATTCCAATCCGGGTCCCCTTGATGCGGATGTCGTCCGGACTCAGGAAGTCAAAGTACCCCTCCAGCCCTGCCGGTACTCCGTCTATCTTGACCTGGCGCGGTTGCTGTACGTCACCCTCGGTCAATGGCCGTAGCACCGCCACAGGCTCACCCCGCACGGTAATCACATACTCGGCCATCTCCTCACGCACGGCGCGTACGACGCGAGAGGCCCGGTCTTTCAGTTCACGCACACCGATGGTGGTGGGCATTGCCTGCCTCCTTTCATTTGGCTCTCATCGCCCGCCCGCGCGATATCGTGTGCCGCTCCATATCTATGATGAGACGAAAGTCCTGGAGAACGTGCGTTCCGACGATTGGCTCACATTCGGGTGGCCCGATGACAACATTGCCCGCAACCATTTCCCCACCAAAATCAAAGAGACAGAAGCCGTAAGGAAGCTCCTTGATGCTACCGTCGGCCAGTTCAAGGGATACAGTTCCGGCAGGTTCGATGCCTAAATCATCGGCGATTTCTTGCGTAATCCGCGCTCGCGTTGCTCCAGTATCCACAAGAAACGAGATTTCTTGCTGTCGCTCCGCCTCGTGTATGTTGGCAACTGTGAGTTCCAGATAGACATCTCCCACAGTGACCATCTCCTCCCAGGGTGCATTGTCGCGCTCCACGATCACGTCTCGCCCACCAGCGCTCGCCCCATAACCTCGCCGGACTACTTGCTTCCTGGGACCGGAGTTCGCGCTCAGCGCTTGGCGAACTCAATCGCGATCTGCGCCACCTCCCCCCCCACCCGTGCCTTGGCCTCGACCGTGCCCGCGCCGACGTGGGGGGAACCGATCACCTGGGGCAGTTCCATCAGCCGCCGGCCCCGCTCTTTCTTCTCGTCCTCGTAGACGTCCAGCGCCGCGCCGGCGACCTTGCCACTAGCTATGGCATCGTACAAGGCTGCCTCGTCCAACGTGCCGCCGCGCCCACAGTTGACGATGCACACGCCATCCTTCATCTTCCCGAACGCCTCGGCCCCGACGATGTAATGGGTCTCCGGCGTGTGGGGCACGTGCAGCGAGATGTAGTCGGAGCAGGCGAGGAGTTCGTCCAACAACACCTGGGCGGCGTCAGGCACCTCCACCTGAGTACGGCGGTAGAACAGTACCTCCATCCCCAGCGCGGCCGCCTTCTGCGCCACCAGGCTGCCGATGCGCCCGCAGCCGACCAGCCCCAGCGTCTTGCCGGCCAGTTCCGCGCCCTTGCTGAAACCCTTCTTCTCCCACTTGCCGGCCTTCATTGAGGCAGTGGCCTGGGGGACGGGGCGAGCCAGGGCGATGAGATAGCCGATGGTCAATTCCGCCACCGAGTTGGAGGCGGCGGCCGGGGTGTTGCGCACCTCGACGCCCTTCGACTGGGCATACTTCACGTCAATGTTGTCCAGCCCCACACCGCCGCGGATGATCAGTTTCAGATTGGCGGCCTTGTCAATCAAGGGCTCGCGTACTTTCGTGCGGCTGCGAACGACCATCGCGTCGTAGTCGGCGATGACCGCCTCCAGGTCCTCCGGCGTGATGTCGTCCCGCACGTCCACCTCAATCCCAGCCTCTCGCATTGCGGCGATTGCCTTAGGATCCGTTGGGTCGCAAACGAGTAGTTTCATCATTTCCTCCTTGTGTTCATCAAATCGTAGATTCGTGACTCGTAGATTCGTAATCCGGCTACCGAGTCTACGAATCTACGAATGTACGAATGTACGAATCTACGAACCTACGAATCTACAGCCCGAGAATGCCCTCAATCTGCCCCGTGAGCCACCTCATGTCGTCGAGCGTCAGGTCGCCCATGTGCGCGATGCGGAAGCACTTCTCCTTGAGGTCGCCGTAGCCGTTGGAGATCATCGCGCCCCGCTGGCCCAACTCCTCGTTGAGCCCGACGACGCTGATGCCACGCGTATTCTCGACGTTGGTGACGGTGAGCGAGAGGTACCGTTCGTCGGAGTAGAGCGCGAAGTAGCGGCGAGCCCAGTCCTGAACGTGGGCAGCCATCTCCTCGTGCCGCTTCCAGCGGTTCTCCAGCCCCTCGGCCAGGATGTCGTCCATCTGAACGTTGAGCGCCTGGATCAGGCTGATGGCAGGCGTGGCTGGGGTCTGGTGCTTCTCATACTTCTTGTCCATTTGAGCGTAGGAGAAGTAGTAACCGGGGTTCGCCACCTGCCGCGCCCGCTCCCGCGCCCGATCGCTCACGGCGCAGACTGTCAGCCCCGCAGGGAGCGCAAAGCACTTCTGCACGCCGGCCAGGCAGACGTCCAGCCCCCAGGCGTCGAACTCGATCTTCACGCCGGCCATGCAACTGACGGCGTCCACCAGGATCAGCACGTCGGGGTACTTCTCGTGGACGAGAGCGGCGATGTCCTTGACAGGGTTCACCAGACCGGTGGAAGTCTCGTTCATCACGATGGTGACGGCGTCATAATCCCCCTTAGATAGCGCCTCGTCCACCAGTTCAGGTGTGATGGCCTGGCCCATCGGCACCTCCACCGTATCGCAGGGGACGCCATTGGCGGCGGTGATCTGGTGCCAGCGCTTGGAGAAGGCCCCGCAGACGGTGTTGAGCACCCGCTTCGTCGAGGCCTGGCGGACCGAGCCCTCCATCACGCCGGTCGAGGAAGAAGCATAGAGGTAGACCCGCTGCCGGGTGTAGAGGAGTTGCTGGAGTTTGGGGGTCACCTCCGCCTGCAGGTCGGCGTACTCCTTCGAGCGGTGGCCGATCATCGGCGCGGCCTGGGCCTGCAGAATCTTC
>CAYPOY010000375.1:0-4694 GCA_964412395.1 uncultured Anaerolineales bacterium
GGATGGCGACGGACTTTTCGTACCACACCAGCGCGGCGTCGTAGTCGCCGCGGGCGCGGCAGATTTCGCCGATGTTGTTGTAGGAGGTGGCGAGGCCGGCGCGGTCGCCCAGTTGCTCCTGGATGGCGACGGACTTTTCGTACCACACCAGCGCGGCGTCGTAGTCGCCGCGTGAGCTAACGGTATCGCCAATGTTGTTATAGATGCTTGCCAGCCCTGCACGGTCACCTAGTGCCTCGCAGGCCGCAGCCGTTTCGTTCAACCAGCGAAGTAACTCATCCCAATAGCCCCGCGTCCGCAAGAGCCACTGCACAGCCCAGTTATACGCTGCCACCGCCCCGTCGTCCCGCGTCTCCCCGGCGGCCACGAAATCGAACCCGATCCGTATGTTGGGCCACTCCGCCTCCAGCGCGTCGTAGTCGTCGCGGTGCGCCCGCGCGTAGGCCAGGAACGCCGCCGCGTGCCTGCGCCGCCAGGCCGCCCGCTCCGGGGCCGCCCGCCGCTCGACGTAGCGGGCCACCAGCGGGTGCAGGTCGTACCTCCCCGCGCCCCCGCTCAGGAGCGATGCCTCCGCCAGCAGCGTCAGCCGCTCCTCGAACTCCACCCGGCGCGGATCGTCTTCCTCTGCCTCTTCACCGAGGTGAACGGTGCACAGCGCCTCCTCCGGCGCGCCGCCCTGGAAGAGCGCCACCTGCGCCAGCAAGTCCGCCGCCTCCGGTTCCCGCTGCGCCAGTTCCTCCACCATCATACCGACCATATCGCTCACGCGCTCCTGCCAGCGTCGTCCCTCGAGCCGGCGCAGGCGACGCAGGAGTTTTGGCCAGGTCATCCCCCTGGTGGTGTGCAGGTCTCCCAGGCCTAAGCGCAGGAGTTGGGGATGGTCGCCCGCCGCTTGCGCCAGTTCCCGCAGCGCCGCAATCAGCGGCAGCGCTTCCACGTCGTCGCGCAGGAAGGCGCGGCGGGCCAGGTCGGCCAGCGATTCCCGTTGGGTGGGCCGCACTGCGGCGGGCTCCACCTTGGGCCAGAGGTCGTACTGGCTCAGTTGCCCGGCCAGCAACTGCAGCGCACAGGGCGGGTCGAGCCGCTCCAGCGGGAGGGTGCAGGGGCCGGCCAGGTCGGTGAGCGGGCTCTTGCGCGCCGGGCGCAGCGTGCACAGCGCCAGCGTCCCCGTGCGGGGGTCGAACCGGCCCAGGAAGTCGGCCAGGCCGGCCGTGGCACGGCGCTCCAGTGTCTCCAGGTTGTCCAGCACCAACAGCGTGGGCCTGCGCTTGAGCGCGGCCAGCGCCACATCGAGCCGGGCGGCGCGGGTCGGCTGGGAGACGATCTGGCCGGGTGCCAGGCGGGCGTCTATCTTCTCTATCAGCCGGTTGAGGAAGGGGCGGCCGGCCTCCACGCGGGCGGAGGCGTAGACGATGGCGCCGAAGCGGAAACTCCCGCGCAGCGCGGCCATCGTCGCCAGCGCGCTCTTGCCAATGCCGCCGATGCCGCTGATGGCCAAAAGCGGTCGGTCGGGGCGGGCCATCCAGCGGGCGATGCGCTCCAGTTCGGCTCCGCGCCCGACGAAGCCGGGCAACAGCAGCGCGTAGGGCAGGTCGTGGGGTGGCTCGCTCAGCGTGGTGAGAGGGCCGGGGGCGCGCTCCTCCGGCGGGGGCAGCGGCGGTCTCGTGGCGGGGTCGCCCACCAGCACGGGCAGCGCGATGCGGGCGGCGACGTAGGCGGCGGGGTCGGCGTGGCCCTCGGGCGGGATGGGCAGTTCCCCTTCCACGTAGGCGCGCTTGAGCCCCTTCACCGCCGCCTGGAACGCCTCTCCTACGCTCCGGCCCCGGGCCAGCGCGGCGTAGAGGTGGTGGTCAAAGACGCCCGCTTCCCGGTCGTCTACCGGCTCCTTCATCGCCACGACTGCGGGGAGGCCGGCCTGGTCGTGCAGCGCCTGGGCGGTGGGTTCGGTGGCGCAGGCGGAGAGCACTGCCAGGTGCAGGCCGCGCCCGGCCAGCGCGGCCACCAGCGCCTTGGTGGGGATGAGCCGCTCGTGGCCCAATTCGTTCTCCACCCACAGCCCGTCGGGGCAGCTGTGGCCGATGAAGTGGAGCGCGTGGTAGGGCTGGCCGCCGGGGGGCGCGTACAGCGCCTGCTCCAGGCGCTCGCGGGTGGGTGGGTGGAGTCGCACCAGCGCCCAGGGCGCGCCCGCGCCGGTGACGGGGTCGCTGGCGGAGCGGATGGCCTGCTCCAGTTTGCTCCAGCGGCCCCAGACGTCGAGCGGGGCACCTCCAGGTGGGCCGTCGCCCCGCACGTTGCGCACCGGTGCAGCGACGACGGCCAGGGCGCGCAGGTAGTGCCCAGGGGTAGGGATAGCACCCGTCTCAGATGGTGGCTTCACCGGTGTTCCTCCATCCAACGTCCGGCATCCAGCCGGTGGTAGAGATGAATGTGGCTAAAAGCGGTAGAGATTATACAACAGGCTGCGTGGAATACCAAATTGGCGCGACCGGCGGGATTTCGTAGCAGATCAATTATACGTGCGTGCCAACTGCGGTTTGCAAATTATGCTCTCAGCCCCCGTCCCGGGGGCGGCCCATGCAAGGTGGTGCTCGACATAAGACGCCCCCGGGGACGGTGGCTGTGAGCAATGTTGGTCGAACGGCGCTCAAAGGCCTGTGGGGCCTGAAGGGCGCGGTTACCGCGCCCCTGCACCGCTGAGGAGTTCTCTCAATTCTCGTGCGTCCTCCAGCGCGAAACCGGAGGCGTCGTTGTTGAAGTAGGCATAGACGTCGTGGCCTTCGCATAGCCATTCGCGGATACGTGTGGCCCAGGGTTGCAGCCCTTCTCGCCCGTACCGTCCGCCGTAGACTACTCCGGAGCCGTGGAAGCGGAGGTAGACAGCGTCGTCGGTGATCCAGGTGGGGCAGGGGAGGCCGGGCATGTCGAAGATGCAGAAGACCAGGCCGTGCTGTTTCAGGATGCGTCGCACCGGCTCGACGAACCAGCGCGGGTCTCGGAACTCGAAGGCGTGGGTCAGGCTTCGCCGTGAGGACTTCGGGTGAGCCTCAGCCGAACCCCGCTCAGCCGAACGGTCGGGTGAGAGGAGCGTGGCGAACGTCTCCAGGCGCTCCGGGTTAGCGCGCCAGTGGGGTGGCAGTTGCCACAGGATGGGGCCGAGCTTGTCGCCCAGACGCCGTGCCCGCGCCAGGAATCTCTCCAATGGCTCGGCGGCGTCCTTGAGTCGCTTGACGTGCGTGATGTAGCGGTTGGCCTTGACTGCGTAGATGAACCCCGGCGGGGCCTGCTCCCGCCAGCGGTCGAAGGCCGCCTCGGAGGGGAGGCGATAGAAGGAATAGTTGATCTCGACGGTGTCGAATGTCTTCGCGTAGTGAGTATACCAGCGAGATTGGGGCAGGTCGGGCGGGTAGAAGACGCCCCGCCAGTGGGGGTAGACCCAGCCGGAGGTGCCGATGCGGAGTCGTTTTTCACGTTCAGTACCGCCCGACATCATTGATGCTCTGCCATATTGTTCTTCGTAGAGGGCGATCTGGTGCTCGGCTCGTTCTATTCTCTCCAGGCAGTGATCCAACGCATACCGTCGCAATGCAGCAGCCGTCACTGTTTCCAGATTGCCCAATGGGTGTAGCAATTCGGGTATGTTTCATTTCGGTTAAAGCTCTAGACCTCGGAGGTCTCTACCAGTCATTTGCTTGCCCAAAGGTAACTGCTCAGCCATCCCCACGCGGGGCGTTGAAACACCCCGCCGTGCGCAAGCAGGCAGCTCAATGACGTAGGCGGAGAAGGGAGGCTCGGGAATCTTTCTTGTGAGAGGGAAGAGGAGATCACCTGGTGACGAGCAACAAGACAAGTACTCCGAAAGCCAGGAGTACGACCAATCCCAGCACTCCTACCATCACTGCGTATCGGGTGGAGGGGATGCCATATCGTGTGCGATAGGGATCAACGCCGTCTGGTAGATAGGCGTCCTTGGCACGAGCACTACGTGGGCGCTTGAATCTCACCCTGCCGCCATCGAGTTTCTCCAGCATCACCCAACCGGCCTGGGCTTCTTCCTCAACCAGTTTCTGCAGAACCTCCGGTTTGCGAAAGGCACCAGGGCCTGATCGGACAATCTTGAACTCCCAGTCGTGCTTGAGATCATCCGGTAAGCCATCTCGATTCCTCCTACTCTTTCATCAACCCCTCACGCCAGGCGTAGATCGCCGCCTGGGTGCGGTCGGAGAGATGCAGTTTTCCCAGCAGGTTGCTGACGTGCGCCTTCACCGTCCGCTCGGTGATGACCAGTTCGGCTCCGATTTTGGCGTTGGTGTGGCCCTGGGCGATGAGCTGGAGCACCTCCATTTCGCGCGCGGTCAGCCCGGCAGTCAGGTCATGGCCCTGCATGGGTGCGGTGACCTCGGCCATCAGCCGGCGGGCGATGCGCGGGTGCAGGGTGGCCTCACCCCGGCTGGCGGCGTGGATGGCATCCAGCACCGTCCCGGCGTCGGCGTCCTTGAGCAGGTACGAGAGCGCGCCAGCCTTGATGGCCGAGAAGATCAGTTCGTCCTGGGCGAAACTGGTCAGCACCACTACCTGGGTGCGTGGGCTGATCTGGCGGATGCGGCGAGTGGCCTGCACGCCCCCCTGATCCGTGGGCTCCGTCCCTGGCTGCAACGGCAGCACCAGGTCCATCAGCACCACGTCGGGCACGTGCT
>CAYPOY010000376.1:0-4680 GCA_964412395.1 uncultured Anaerolineales bacterium
GCCGCCGGGGACGCTAGTCGCGATTTCTGGCTCACCGCCGGCCCCCGCGCCGAATCGTTCGAGCGGCGGCTGGCGGAGTACACCGGCGTGCGCCGTGCCCTGGCGGTCAACTCCGGCTCCTCGGCCAACCTGGTCGCCGTCACCACGCTCCGCTCTCGCCGACTGGAACGACCACTGGAGCCAGGTGACGAGGTCATCACTCCGGCGGTGGGCTTCCCCACCACAGTCGCCCCCATCGTGCAGAACAGCCTGGTGCCGGTGTTCGTGGATTGCCAGTTAGGGACCTACAATCTGGACCTGGAGCAACTGGAGCCAGCTCTTTCGGAGCGGACCCGGGCCATCTTCCTGGCTCACACCCTGGGTAACCCGGTGGAAATGGCGCCGGTAAAGGAGTTCGCCCGCGCCCATAGCCTCTACGTCATCGAGGACGCCTGCGACGCAATGGGGACCACCTATGACGGGCGGATGGTAGGCACCTTCGGTGACCTGGCGACCCTCAGTTTCTATCCCGCTCATCACATGACCACCGGCGAGGGAGGCACGGTGCTCACCGACGACCCGCGCCTGGCCCGTATCGCCCGCAGCGTGCGGGACTGGGGCCGCGATTGTTGGTGCCGCCACGACAGCCCCCCCACCGGCGCGTGCGGGCGGCGGTTCCAGTGGGAGATTCCTGGCCTGGAGGAGCCCTACGACCATCGCTACCTCTTCGTGGAGATCGGCTACAACCTCAAGATGACCGATGTGCAGGCCGCCATCGGGCTGGCTCAGTTGGGCAAACTGCCGGCCTTCATCGCTGCCCGCAAACGCAACTTTGCCCGCCTCTACGAGGGGCTGAAGCCCTACGAAGAGTTCTTGATCCTGCCAACCTGGAGCGAGCGAGCCGACCCTTCCTGGTTCGCTTTCCCCATCACCATCCGCCCCGGCGCGCCCTTCACCCGCCACGACCTGATCACCTTCCTGGAGGGGCGCAACGTCGAGACGCGGTTCCTGTTCGCCGGCAACGTTGTCCGGCAGCCTGGCTATCGCCACATCGAACACCGCACCGTGGGCGATCTGCCGAACTCTGATCTCGTCTTGCGCTCCACCTTCTTTGTCGGTGTCTACCCTGGCCTGGATGGCGCCCGCATCGCGTATATGCTGGAGACTTTTGCCGATTTTTTCCGGTCAAGCTACTCGTAGATTCGTAGATTCGCTGATTCGCTGTGAAACTATCCATTATCACCTGCTGTTACAATGAGCGGGCTACCATCATGACCGTCCTGGAGCGCGTTCGGTCAGTGGACCTGGGACCGGAGTGGGAGAAAGAGATCATCGTTGTAGACAACTTCTCCACCGACGGCACCCGGGAATTGCTGCAGGGGCTGAACCCGCCGGACGTGCAGGTGATCTTCCAGCCGCGCAATATGGGCAAGGGTACCTCCGTGCGCACGGCTATTTCCCGCTGTACGGGCGACTATAGCATCATCTGGGACGCCGACCTTGAGTACGATCCACGAGACCTCCTGCTGTTCATCGAGCGCCTCGAGCAGGATCATCCAGTGGCGGTCTACGGCTCCCGCACCCTGGGCGGGAGAGCAGTCTACAAGTACATAGCAAACTACCTGGGGGTGCGTTTCCTCACCTGGCTGACCAATCTGCTCTACGGGGCGCATCTTACTGACATCTCCACGGCCGCCAAGATGGTACGTACAGACATATTGCAGTCGCTGGATCTGGTAGAATCGGGCTTTGAACTCGACTCTGAGTTGACCGACAAGATTCTGCGTGCGGGGCACGAGATCGTCGAGATACCGATCTCGTACCACCCGCGCACCATTGAGGAAGGCAAGAAAATCCGCCCCTGGGACGGTTTACGGACACTTAGAGTCATCATCCGCGACCGGCTGATCCCGATGGAGCAGGTCGTTCGGGAGGCAACATGAATATCGTCGTCACCGGCTCCATCGCCTACGATTACCTGATGACCTTTCCGGGTCGCTTCGCCGAGCATATCTTGCCCGAGCAGTTACATCACATCTCTCTGAGTTTCCTGGTGGACGAGATGCGGAGGCAGCGGGGAGGGTGTGCGGCCAACATTGCCTATAACCTGGCGCTGCTGGGGGAACGGCCCCGGCTGATGGGCACCGTGGGGCAGGACTTTGGTGAATACCGTGCCTGGCTGGAGCAGCACGGGGTGGATACCTCCCTCACTCGCGACGAACCCGACCTGTTCACCGCCTCTTTCTTCGTCAACACCGACCAGGACGGCAACCAGATCGCCAGTTTCTACACCGGCGCGATGGCCCGCGCGCGAGACCTCTCCTTCCATAACCTGGAGGCCGACCAGATTGACCTGGCCACCATCTCCCCCAACGACCCAGAGGCGATGGTGAAGTACGCTGCCGAGTGCCGGGAGCTGTCCATCCCCTACTTGTATGATCCCAGCCAGCAGATTATTCGCCTATCCAGCGAGGATTTGCGGGGGGGGCTTGCGGGATGCGACCTGCTGGTGGTCAACGAGTACGAGTTTGAGATGTTACGGGAGAAGACCGGCTTCACGCCGGAGGAGATTCAGGCTGCCCCGGCCCGCGCCTGCGTCGTCACGCGGGGGGCGGAAGGGACGCGCATCTGGGCAGAGGAAACCGCCTACGACATCCCCCCGGTACCCCCCCAGCGAACCGGCGACCCCACCGGTGTGGGGGACGCCTTCCGGGCGGGGCTGATCAAGGGACTGGCCCTGGGTCTGCCGTGGGACCTGGTGGGGCGGATGGGGGCGCTGGCCGCCACCTACACCCTGGAGCAACCCGGCTCTCAGAGCCACCACTACACCCCGGCCGAATTCGTCGCCCGCTACCGGGAGCACTTCGATGATGAAGGGATGCTTGATGCGCTATTAGTCAGTGAGGAAGCGTGATGACACCCGATGCAGCCAGTGATATTGATCTCCTGATCCTGAAGGAAACCGACAAGTCGTTTCCCAGGCGTTGGGCGGAGGTCTGCGAATTGGCAGCGGAGATCGTGGGGATCATCCCCTTCTCGCCACTGGTAGTCACTCCGGCTGAACTGGAGAAAAGACGTGCCAAAGGAGACCAATTCTTCGAGGAGATATTAACCAGGGGAGAGGTGCTATATGCCCGCTGAACAAGAATCCACCCTCGGGGCGGCTAAACCGTGTTACAAGCGTCGAGGCGGCCTACATGCCCCCGGGACGGTGGCGGAGAGCAAACCATCAGGGAAGTTTCCCGCGCTCTGAAAGCTAAGGGAGTGTTCATTCTTTCGATGCTTCATCCATGTTTTTTCACCCCCGAAGTGGATGGCTCAAAGATGAGAATAACAACATAATGGGCAGGTTATCGTGGTGGCTATGTGGAAGACCGGTAAACTCACTGACAAGTCCCCAATCCTGGCCTTCCTCGAAACCGACCGTCTCTACGCCGCGTATGCCATTGGCGACCTGGAGCCAGGGATGTTTGTCCAAAGCGTGTGGGCTGGTGCGGAACAGGGAGGCCGATTGCGAGCCGTGGTGCTACACTTCCGCGGTCTGAAGCCACCAGCTCTGTTCCTGATGGGTGACGCTGACGGCCTGGGGGCCATTCTTGGGGATGTGTTACGTCCTGAGTGGGTCTATCTCACCTGTCGCACGGGGCATCTGCCGATGACCCACGACTTCTACAAGTGGGACAAGACAATCCCGATGTGGCGCATGGTGCTGCAGCCCGCGTGCTTTCGGCCCGTGGAGGGCAACTGTGCCCGGCTCACGTCTGTTCACTCCAACCAACTGACAGAGCTGTACGCCCTCGGCGGAGGCAACGCCTTCAGCCCGGCGCAGGTGCCGTGTGGCGTCTTCTACGGCGTCCTCGCGGACGGCCAACCGGTGGCGGCCGCAGGCACCCACCTGGTCAGCCCGACCTACGGCGTGGCGGCTGTGGGCAACGTCTTCACCCACCCGGACTACCGCGGGCGGGGCTACGGCACAGCGACCACCAGCGCCGTCGTGGCTGAACTCCTGCGACGTGGCATCCGCGATATTGTGCTCAACGTTGACCAGAAGAACAAGAGCGCCATTCGTATCTACGAGCGGCTGGGCTTTGAGTGTTGCTGTCCCTTCCTCGAAGGCCCCGCCATCAAACATCCAGCATCCACCAACTTGAGGAGATTTCCATGCTAACTGATCACGACATCAAAGACCTCGACCTGGCCCCCGCTGGCCGCTTGCGCATCGAGTGGGCCGAGCGGGAGATGCCGGTGCTGCGCATTATCCGTGAGCGCTTCGCACAGGAGAAGCCGCTAACGGGCGTGCGCCTCTCTGCCTGCCTTCACATCACCACCGAGACAGCCAACCTGGCCCGCACGCTCCAGGCAGGTGGTGCCGAGGTAGTGCTCACTGCCTCCAACCCACTTTCCACCCAGGACGACGTGGCGGCGGCACTGGTCTCCTATCACGAGATCCCCGTCTTCGCCATCAAGGGCGAGGACAACGAGACCTACTACAAGCACATCCATGCTGCCCTCGATCACCATCCCCAAATCACGATGGACGACGGGGCCGATCTGGTGAGCACGCTCCACAAGAACCGCACCGAATTGATCGGAGATGTAATCGGCGGTACCGAGGAGACGACCACCGGCGTCATTCGCCTGCGGGCGATGGCGAAAGACGGAGTGCTGCGCTATCCCATCGTCGCCGTCAACGACGCGATG
>CAYPOY010000377.1:0-4658 GCA_964412395.1 uncultured Anaerolineales bacterium
CTACCGGGAGGATGAGTTGCTGGGTGAGAATGGTCAGGTGCAGGACGTGGTCTACCGGTTGACGCTGGTCGGCGAGATGAAGGAGCGGGAGTACGCCAAGTTGGTGCTGCTTTCGCGTTCCCGCTTCGATGCACCGGCGACGCGCAGCTTGCGTTTCTATCGGGAGTACTTCAAGCCAGTGGCTGAGGTCGAAGTGCGCAAGAATCGGCGGCGGTATCGCATTCGCTACGGCGGGACGGACTTCGCAATCAATCTGGATCGGCTGGTGAAGCCCGAGTTGCCGGGCGTGTTCCTGGAGATCAAGAGCCGGACGTGGTCGAGGCAGGATGCGGAGCGGAAGGCGGAACTGATTGGCGATCTCTTGGAGTTGCTCCAGGTGCAGGAGCGGGAGTTGGTGAAGCAGGAGTACATGGAATTGGCGGTTGAGGTGGAGCGGCTGAGAGGGGGAAAGCACCGCCTGCCACGCGAGTAAGTTGGCAGGGTGTTGAGGCTGTGAGGGGCTTGGGATGCTTTTCTCTTGTTGCCGTCTTTGGCGTAAAGTGATATACTAAAAGCAGATGCTAATCTCATTGGCAAGATTATATAATAGGGAGGAGATATGACTACTCAGATTCTAGACTTGTTAGGCGCGGAAGCAGAGAGCCTGCTAAATCACGAGTGCCGGGGTATCCCCAGGGAGATGCTGCATCTGCCCGGCCCCGATTTTGTGGATCGGGTGGTGGCCCAAACTGACCGTTCCCCTGCAGTGTTGCGTAACATGCAAGCCATCTTTAACACCGGGCGATTGGCTGGCACGGGCTATCTTTCCATTCTCCCTGTGGATCAGGGGATTGAACACTCGGGCGGGGCTTCCTTTGCGCCCAGCCCTATCTACTTTGATCCCGGAAGCATCGTCGAGCTGGCCATTGAGGGGGGATGTAACGGTGTCGCCTCGACGCTAGGCGTGCTGGGGGCAGTGTCGCGCAAGTATGCGCACAAGATTCCCTTTATCGTCAAGATCAACCACAACGAATTGCTGACCTATCCCAACATGTACGACCAGACGTTGTTTGCCAGCGTGCAGCAGGTCTTCGATCTGGGTGCGGTGGCCGTCGGGGCGACGGTGTATTACGGATCTCCTGAATCGCGTCGCCAGATCCAGGAAGTGAGCGCAGCCTTTGCTTATGCCCACGAACTGGGCCTGGTCACGGTGCTGTGGGCCTATCTGCGCAATGAGGCCTTCAAGCACGAGGGCGTGGATTACCACACCGCCGCCGACCTGACCGGGCAGGCCAACTACCTGGCCGTTACCATCGAGACCGATATCGTGAAGCAGAAGCAGGCCCAAAACAACGGCGGTTACACCGCCATCAAGTTCGGCAGAACGCATCCCAAAGTCTACAGCGAACTGACCAGCGACCATCCCATTGACCTGGTTCGCTACCAGGTGGCCAACTGCTACATGGGGCGGGTCGGTATGATCAATTCGGGGGGGGCTTCGGGAGAGAACGACCTGGCCCAGGCAGTGCGCACGGCGGTCATAAACAAGCGGGCTGGCGGCATGGGCCTCATCTCCGGGCGCAAAGCCTTCCAGAAATCAATGGATGAAGGCGTCAAACTGCTCAATGCCATCCAGGACGTGTATCTGTCGGACGAGGTGACCGTGGCCTGAGTGATGGTATAGAATTGCCCTACAGGATTTGCGTTGTCCGCGAGAATTTTGTAGGACAAGATGCCATCTTGTCCTACGTTGGTTGCGGCCGGAGACCGCGCCATGCAAATGGGGAATCTATCGGGTCGAAGCTGCCTCCAGCAACGCTGTGCCGATGCTGATGACTGACTCAGGGGCGGCGGCGTGTTCAATCAGAACCACGACGGCATAGCGCGTTTCACCGGTTTCAGGAGCGACACCGATAAACCAGGCGTGTGGCGACTGTCCTTCACCAGCGATGGCGACTCCCCAGTGCGCGGCGACATTCTCCTCGTAGCGTTGCCAGGCCGCGAGCAGCGCTCGTGCGCTATCGGGCGCGAGGATGGTGTGGGACTCTTTGGCACCGGGATTCTCCTGCCAGTCTCCCTCCGCGTCCTGGACACGGAGCACCAGGCGGGGGGTAGGCTTCTTTCCCTCATTGGCAAGAGTCCCCGCCATCAGCGCCATCTGCAGCGGTGATACGGTCAGTCTCCCCTGGCCGATGGCCTCGTTCCGCAGGGCTGTTGTGGTCGAAAGCGTTTCTGCGTTCCAATCGGCTGCCTCGGCCGGGATCTCCAACGGGGGCGGGGTGGTGAGTGCCCATCGCTCCACCGCCTCTTTCAGACCGGTGGTTCCCAGTCGTTTGCCCAGGTCTGCGAAAGGAGCTGGACAGGCGGCGGCATAGGCGTCGGCCAGTGTGTGTGGCTCGGAGGAAGCCGCGCTGCAGCCCAGCAGTGCGCCGTTGACGGTGAGGGTTGCTGTTGCGTTGGAAGCAGGAGCAGTGAGGGCGGCCAGGCCCTCGTTTAATGCCTCGGCCATGATGACGGTCTGAAGGGCTGCGCCAGGCTGGTAGAGGCCCTGGGTGGCGCGGTTGACCAATGGCGCGGCGGGGTCCTCGCTTAGACTCTCCCATTCATCATCCAGGTGCTCCGGGTCGAAGGTGGGGCTTGAGGCCAGGGCCAGGATCTCGCCGGTGGCGGCGTCGAGCAGCACTATGGCTCCGGCTTGGCCCGCCAGTGCCTGCTGGGCCTGGATTTGCAGCGTCGCGTCGAGTGTCAATTGCACGTCGTGGCCATGGGGTGGACGGTGGAGCAATTCCTCCCACGCGGCCAGCCAATCGCTGCGGCCAACTTCCCCCCGCAGTTCAGCGTCGAAGGTCGCCTCAATACTTCCTGTGCCATGACGCAGACTGGCGTAGCCGACGGCTGGCGCGGTCTCCAGGATGGGATAGCGGCGTGTGACGGTGCCGTCGCCCGCTACCTCCACGTCGGCCAACACGGCTCCATACCGGTCCAGGATGCGCCCTCGCGCGATGTGCTGCTCGTAGAGGACGCGGCGAGGGTTATCGTCGCGGGCACGCAGGGTTTCGGCGCGCAAGACAGTCCAGTAGCCGCACATCGTGGCCAGGAGGGCCAGGGCCAGGGAGAGGGCACAGGCCAGGTGGAGGAGGGGGGATGGGTTGACAGGTTGACGGGGTGACACGGTGACCGGCGGCTTCGGACCCTGAACCTCGGACGTAGGACTGGATATACGGAGGAGGAGGCCGAGGGCGATGAAGCTGATCAGGAGGGAACTGCCGCCGTAGGAGACGAAGGGGAGGGTGACGCCAGCGATGGGGGCCAGTTTGGCGTTTCCCGCTGTGATGACCCATGCCTGGATGACCAATCCTGCCGTCAGCCCCGCGGCCAGGAATCGCTCGAAGGGACGTGGAGCGCGGGCGGCGATGCGGAAGCCACGCAACGTCAACACCTCGTACAGCGCGATGATAACCAGTGTCCCCGCCAGGCCAAACTCCTCACCGATGGCAGCGAAGACAAAGTCAGTGTGGACGGCGGGAATGTAGGTCGGGTTACCCAGTCCTATCCCCTGCCCCAGAATTCCCCCGGCGCCGAAGGCCAGCAGCGATTGCACAATCTGAAAGGCGCGGTCGGCGGCCCCCGGCCAGGGGTTGAGCCAGCCGTCCACCCGCAGTGCTATCCGGTCGGAGAACCGGTAGCCAGCCAGACCCACTATGATGAAGAGTACTAGCCCGGTGGCAACGTATCCCCACTGGCCGGTTGCCAGGTATAGCATTGCCAGAGAGGTGAAGAAGAACAACATAGCTGCGCCCAGGTCCTGCTGCCAGGCCAGGAGCACCACCGCCAGCCCGGACATCGCCAGGAGCGGGCCGACGTAGGCCAGTGGGGGGAGGCGCCAGCGCCCGATCCTCCGTCCCTCTGAGACGAGCAGCTCCCGTCTCTCGGCCAGGTAGGAGGCCAGGTAGACGACCATCAGCAGCTTCAGCAGCTCGGAGGGCTGGAAGTAGACGCCCCATGCCCCTAGCCAGAGACGCGGTCCGTAGCCGGATGGGTTGACGCCAAAGACGAGCGTGGCTGCCAGCAGTGCCAGTCCTCCGAAGAGCCAGGTGTAGCGGAACCGCCGTAACCAGCGCAGGTCGCGGCTCAACCAGACGACGGCCAGCAGCGCGGCCGTGGAGATTAGCAGCCAGATGGTTTGTCGTAGTAGGAAGTTGATCGCCAGCCGTCCGATGAGCAGGAGGCCCCAGCCGCTCAATAGTGCTGCCGTGGGCAGCAGGAAGGGATCATGGCGAGGTAGGGAACGGGAGAGGAGAAGATGGGCCGAAACGAAACAAATGATGAAAGAGAGAATGGCCAATGGCCAATGGCCAATGGCGAATTGCGAATTGGAGATCGCCAGGGTTATGACGCCGACGAGGAGAAAGGCAGCGGCGATGAGGAGCAGTGTGCGTTCGCGGCGGATGGTTTGGGTATGGGTCTGCATATGATTTCGGGCTTTTGTAATTCTACCCTCGTCCTCGTTCGCCGAAGGTCTCTGACCGAGGCGCAAAGGGCTCGGTCGTGAGACCTTCGCCCATCAGCCTTCTGACCTCGTTCGCCGAAGGTCTCTGACCGAGGCGCAAAGGGCTCGGTCATGAGACCTTCGCCCATCAGCCTGAGTAGACCTTCGCCCATCAGCCTGAGTAGACCTT
>CAYPOY010000378.1:0-3947 GCA_964412395.1 uncultured Anaerolineales bacterium
GCCGGTGATGTGGTAGCGGTAGCCCTCGCCAAAGGGCACCAACGGCGGTACGTCGGAGGGGAAGTTTTCGAAGGGCTTGTACCACTCCGGTGGCACCGTCGTGCCCGGCAGCTCCACCCGTTCGATGGTATCCGGAGCGGGTAGTTCCACCCGCTCGCGCATGTGGCCGACGATCTCGTCCATCAGCAAGATTACCGGCGTGCGATACCGCTCGGAGAAGTTGAACGCCTGCACTGTCAGGTCAAAGGTCTCGCGGACGGACGAGGGGGAGAGGACAATGATGGGATGGTCACCGTGAGTGCCCCAGCGGGCCTGCATCACGTCTCCCTGGGAGGGACTGGTAGGGCGACCGGTGGAGGGTCCCAGCCGCTGCACGTCCACGACCACACAGGGAATCTCTGTCATCACCGCGTAGCCGATGTTCTCCTGCATCAGGCTAAAGCCGGGGCCGGAAGTAGCGGTCATCGCCTTCGCTCCACCCACCGAAGCGCCGATGATGGCAGCGATAGAAGCGATCTCATCCTCCATCTGGATGAACTTGCCACCCACCTGGGGCAACCGTCGCGCCAAAATCTCGGCGATTTCGGTGGCTGGTGTGATGGGGTAGCCGGCGAAGAAACGGCAGCCAGCAGCGATGGCTCCCTCGGCGCAGGCTGCGTCACCCTGCATTAGTACCCCCCCCGGCCCCCCCGATGCGAGGGGGAGCTTCTTTGCGGTCTGGCTCGGCGTCATTGCGCTCCTCTCCCCGGCCCCCCCCGATGCGGGGGGGAGCTTCTTTGCGGTCTGGCTCGGGGTCATTGCGCCACCCTCCCCGGCCCCCCCCTGCGAGGAGGGGGGCTCGATGTCCGTCACGAAGATGGCAAAGTCTGGGCAGTGTAGTTCACACCAGCGGCAGGCGGTGCACTTCTCTGGGTGGGCCACGACGACCCGCCCATCGGGCCCCTGCTCCAGCACGCCGGTTGGGCAGAACTCGACGCACAGCCCACAACCCTTGCACCAGTTGGGGAAGACGGTAACGCGGCCACGCGGAAGCCTTTGCTTCGGCCTGACCCTTTTCTCTGCTTTCACGGTCTCGACGACAGTTGCTGCATCCATTCGTTAACCTGGCCCCCTTTCGGGATTCAGTGTAGACACATTATCGCACAAAACGCGGTATCGCACAAAACGCAGCCTGGGGCCAGTGACCGGCGTCGGCGTGGAGTACTACTTGGTAGTTAGTAAGTTGGTACATCGGCGCTGGAGACCAACTGCCACTCTACCAATTTACCGGTTTAGCAACCTGCCGGGTGTTGACAGGAGAGCCGAAACTGTTTACAATGGGCACAGGTGAGTGATTATGCAGTATTGGGGTCATCAGTCCAGTGCCTGACCTGTTCAACGGCCTGATCATCAGGGCACAGAGTGGCTTTTTCACCGTCCGCACCGACGTCGGTGATTTTGTCTGCCGGGTGCGGGGACGGCTCAAGAAGGAACGGCGCGACACCGATTTGATAGCCGTCGGCGACCGGGTGTGCATCAGCCTGGTCGAAGACGGTAGCGGGATGATTGAGGAGATCGCCGAGCGGGAGCGGGCATTGACGCGGCTGGCTCCCAGTGGGCGCGACGTCCGCCGCTGGGACAAGGACGGTTACCTTTCTGAGCGGCAGCAGGTCATCGTCGCCAATCCCGATCAGACGATCTTCGTTTTCTCCTGCGCCGAACCCGCGCCCCATCTGCGGATGCTCGACCGTTTGCTGGTTGGGGCCGAGATTCAACACATCCCCGCCGTCGTGTGCGCCAACAAGATTGACCTGGTGGGCCACCAAGAGGCACAATCCCTCTTCGGCATTTACCAGGAGATCGGCTACCCGGCGCTCTATACCAGCGCCATCACCGGTGAGGGGGTGGATGGGCTGCGCGATACGTTGCAGGGGAAACTATCGGCGCTCGTGGGGCCATCTGGCGCGGGTAAGACCAGCCTGCTCAACGCGATGCAGCCAGGTCTGGGCTTGCGCGTGCGGGAGGTGAGCCAGGCCACCCGCAAGGGCCGTCACGCCACCGTCGTGCCGCAACTCCTCCCGCTGGACGTGGGCGGCTGGGTGGCCGACACCCCCGGTCTTCGCGCTCTGGCCCTCTTCGACGTGGACCCGGAGGAGTTGGATGCCTACTTTCCCGATATCGCTCCGTGGGTGGCCCACTGCAAGTTCTCCGATTGTGCCCACACCGTAGAGCCGGGCTGCGCGGTCATCCAGGCGGTGGAGGAGGGACGGGTGAGCCAGCATCGCTACGAGAGTTACGTGCGGCTGCGTGAGGAGCACCAGAAGTTGGCGGATATGTATTGGTGGGGGATACAATGAGCAATGAGCACGGCTTTTTGCCGCCCGATGTGAATGTGCTATAATCCATTCTGACTGACATCCCGACAACCATAGCGAGGAATGCATGGAGACAGAGACAAAGATAAAAACAACTTCGTGGCATAGCCACACCGTTCAAGAAGTGATTGGGAATCTGGGAACCGATCCGGCAGTTGGTCTTAAGCCTGCCGAAGCCGAGGCCCGCCTGGCCCAATATGGCCCCAATGAACTGGCCGAGCAACCCCGGCCTGGATTCTGGCAGTTACTGCTGGCCCAATTCAACAACTTCCTCGTCATCATCCTCATCGTCTCCGCTGTCGTCTCTTTCCTGCTGGGGGAGACGATAGAGGCCGGTGCGATTATGTCTATCGTCATCCTCAACGCCGTGCTGGGCGTGGTCCAGGAGGGCAGGGCGGAGGAGGCACTGGCGGCACTCAAGAAGATGGCCGCCCCCGAGGCCCACGTGCTGCGAGACGGTCACCGGGTCACCGTCCCGGCTCGCGAGCTGGTGCCCGGCGATGTCGTCTTCCTCGAAGCGGGAAACTACATCCCGGCCGACCTGCGCCTCGTCGAGAGCGTCAACCTCAAGATTGACGAGGCATCGCTCACCGGCGAATCGGTGCCGGTGGAAAAAATGGCTGCCGTGACGTTATCGGAGGATGTGCCCCTGGGCGACCGGGTCAACAGTGCGTTTATGGGCACCACCGCCACCTACGGACGGGGGGCAGGCATCGTCGTCGCCACCGGTATGCAGACGCAGATTGGTCTCATCGCCGAGATGATCCAGTCCTACGAGGAGGAGCCTACCCCACTCCAGGTTCGCCTGGACCAACTTGGCCGCTGGCTGGGGTGGGGGTCGCTGGTCATCTGTGGCATCGTCTTTGTCGAGGCGATTGTCCAGGATACTGACCTATCTGTCATTGCCAGACAAGGGCTGATGCCCTACCTGGCGCAGACTCAGGAGAAGATCGTGGAGCTGTTCATCGTCGCGGTCAGCCTGGCGATTGCCGCTGTCCCGGAGGGGTTGCCCGCCGTCGTCACCATCTGCCTGGCGTTGGGGATGCGCGAGATGGTGCGGCGTCACGCGCTTATCCGCCGTCTGTCGGCAGTGGAGACGCTCGGCAGCGCCACCATCATCTGCTCCGACAAGACCGGCACCCTGACTCAGAACGAAATGATGGTCGTGCGGCTCTACGTGGCGGAGTGGCGGCTGGATGTGAGCGGTCAGGGATACCAGCCCAAGGGAGAGTTTGCCAACTACGGTGATCCTGCCGACCCACGTGACAACCCTGAGATAATGGCCTTGCTCACTGGCAGCCTGCTTTGCTCCGATGCCCGGCTGGAGCAGCTCGAACCTGAAGATAGGGACGGGGACGGCGGAGATGAGCAATATCGCATCGTGGGCGATCCGACGGAAGGGGCAATGGTGGTTGCGGCGGCCAAGGCGGGGTTGTGGCGCGAGGAGCTCGAAGGGCGGTTCCCGCGCGTGGCCGAGGTGCCGTTCGACAGCGATCGCAAGCGTATGAGTACTATTCACCGCATGGACAGCCCTCCCCCCCTCGTAGGGGGGGCCGGGGAGGGTGATGCTCCCCCCCTCGTAGGGGGGGCTGG
>CAYPOY010000378.1:3957-4652 GCA_964412395.1 uncultured Anaerolineales bacterium
TTCACCCATGGCCCCGCCCCCCCCCGGTGGTGGGGGGGGGGGGGTTGGGTCCCCCCCCCGGGGTGGTGGGGGGGGGGGGGGGGCGCCAATACATCGCCTACGTCAAAGGTGCACCCGACGTGATACTACCGCTCTGCGATACTATTTTGGAGGATGGCGTTGATGTGGAACTCACGCCAGGTCGGCGCCAGCACGTCGAGAACACCATCCGCGGCCTGGGACGAGAGGGGCTGCGTGTATTGGCCGTGACATATCGCTGCCTGGATCGGCTCCCCGAAGAAGTGAACGCCGATGAGGTTGAAAGAGACCTGACGCTGATCGGGTTGATGGCGATGATAGACCCGGCCCGGCTGGAAGTCGGGCCAGCAGTGGCGCAGGCGCGGGAGGCGGGCATCCGCACGATGATGATCACCGGTGACTATCCCGATACAGCTCGTGCCGTCGCGCAGGAGATTGGCTTGCTGCGGCCCGGTGGCGAGGTGATCACCGGCGTAGAACTGAACGACATCTCCGACGAGCAACTGGCCGAGCGTATAGAGAACGTGGACGTCTTCGCCCGCGTCTCTCCCCAGCATAAGGTGCGCATCGTCGAGGCGCTCAAGGCGCGGGATCACGTCGTGTCCATGACCGGCGACGGTGTCAACGACGCCCCGGCCCTTAAACGCGCTTCCATTGGCGTGGCGATGGGCATCACC
>CAYPOY010000379.1:0-4650 GCA_964412395.1 uncultured Anaerolineales bacterium
ATTTCAGTTTACCCTATTGCCGCGCTTTTGTCCACCAAATGGATAAAGTCGAGTCAAAGCAATCTTTGGTGACCTCTCAGGGGTGTGAATGGTGAGCCTGCCGTCAGTGGATTCGGGCAGGGCGACCCACTCGCGGCCGCGGGTTTTGACCAGGGAACCGGTGGTGTAGAGCATGGGGTAGGCTCCTGATGCACGATGCGTGCGGAAATGTGAAACACACCCATCCACTTTCTCGAATCTCGCGCCGAGGTAATCATTCCTGGGTCTTTGGGATTTCGCGTGGCCAAGGCAAGAAATTTGCCACGAATTACACGAATTAACACGAAAAATCAAAAAAAATTAGTGAAATTCGTGTCATTCGTGGTCGGGTGGATTCGGCAACGTGACCTTTTGGAACTCCAGACGCTCATCATTGGCGGACACCCATTATCGCCATCTGACAAATAGGGAGCTAGATGGGCAAGGTCGTCGGCCACAGAAAACCCAAACGCGTAATCTGGCAGCGCCATGACCTCCTGTAGAATCACTGTGTGCCCAGTAGCCCCGCTCGGTATCCAGAACAAAGCCGTACACCTCTTTGTCTCGACGTCTGCGCCAGCCCAGGTTGATGCGCCATAAGGTAGCAGTGTGGCCGTAGGTCAGGCGCAGTAGGGGCAAGGCTTGTCCTTGCCCGCCGTCGGCCGCATACACAGTCGCCACCCGGCGGCCCGGCCGGTCGCCATGCGCGACAAAGCGCACGCTGGTCTTGAGCTCAAAGCCCATGCGAAGCCGTTCCTCTTCGTCCGAGTTGATGCGGTCCCGACGCCTGGTGGAGACGTTCTGCATACGAAAGAGGGCACTCGGGGGATGATCCAGAGGTGCATTACAGTACTCGCACAAGTCCGGCCCCGGCCCGTCGCCCACAACCGGATGCAGGTAGCCGCACGCAGGGCAGAGCTTGGCGCTGGTGGTGAGGACATCTACCCCTCCCCCATCCCCTCCCCTACCAGGAGAGGGGGGAGCCTCCACCGGAACGAGGCCGCGAGAGGTACTCGTCGCGCACGCCCCTGCGCTGGCGGCGGCCGGGGATGTAGGCCGAGAGAGGCAAGCGCGGGAAGCTGTAGCCGGGCACATCCATTTCGTCCTCGGCTTCTTGTGTGTGCTCCACCAGACCGGCGACGCACAGCACCTCAAAAAGCTGCCGGATGATCGTCTCGGTGTCCACCAGTGTCAGTTTTTCGGTGTAGTTGCGCGTTTTATTTGGATAGTCCCAGGAGCCAACCAGATAGACCCGCAGGATGGCGCTGTCAATTGATGTGCCAGAAGGAATGACCGACGCGTCGAACTGGATCAACTTGGTCACTTCCGCTTTTCGGTCAGCGTGGCCCCTGTGACAGCCAGATACCTGGCTGATCCAGCCGCCATTTGCCGAATTCCATGGTCTGATCGGGTTGCAGTACCCACTGAAGAGACGGCAGGCCCTGGTTTGCGCTTGCACTGCCACCTGTGCGCTTGCGCAACACAACGTTGTCCACAAAGCTGCCCTTGTCAGTGACGCTGTTGTCGCTCCCGAAGGCAAAAGCGATCCAGACCTGGTTTCTCCCCAGTAGATTGCCCAAGGTCGGCACAGCGCTCAAGTCCAGCCGTTCGCCTGTCGTCCAACTTGCCCAGTTGCCGGTGACCATAGTCCCGTAGTAGTCATCCCCGTTGGTGGAAGCACTCCAGAGGAACGCGTCATAATCTAACTCGGTGTCACTCCACCAATCGAAGGTCAACTCGGCTGCCGTGGCATTGGCCAAGCTGAACGGTCCATAGATCATCCAGGCAAACATGTCAATCCGGTAGTCACTGCCACAGCTAACGGTGGTGTCGCCCGCGCCAACATTCCAGGCACTATAGCTGCCGCCGTGGGGCTTGCAGTTCCGATTGCCCCAGTAGTAGCGGCCGCTGTCAGGATTGTTGTCCCTGACCGTCCAGGTGCTGCCGGGGAAGCTTCCCTCGAAGTTTTCGCTGAGGATGGTAGCCCACCCTGTTTGAACGCTGACCGACTGCGTGTTGCTCCAGCCGCTATCTCCCCAGGAGTTGGTTGCCCTCACACGATAGTAGTGTGTCCCTGCCGGCTTATCGCTTGCATTCCAGGATGTACCGGATCCGGTGTATCGCGTCGTCGGGCTGGAGAAGGACGCGTTGTCATCCTCATGCAGGGTATACGTATCAGCCCTGTTGGCCACGTTCCAACTCACGGTGTAGTTCCCATCACCATCGGGGTTGCTGATGGCATTCAGCACAGGCGTGTCGGGGACCGGAGGCCAGTTCCGCATCACCAGGGGCAGGTAAATAAAGGTCTCTCCGCCACCAGGGGCACTCACCGTAAAGCCATTGGACAGCATCCCGCTTTGTGCGTCAAGGTTAGTGACCACCACGTTCCACTGCCCGGTGGCAGCTCCTGTCAGGTCAAAGTCACAGGTGATAGTGTTTGAATTCACTACGGTGACGCTAGTGCCTGCGATGTCCGACTGGCCCGATTTGGTCAGCTTGACGGTGGCCCCCGACTGGAAGTTGGTGCCGGCCAGGTTGGTGATGTGGACAGTGCCGGTGTTGACCCCGCTGGCCGGTGTGATGCCCGTCACCGTCGGGGCCGTAGGAGAGGCATTTACGGTAAAGCCGTTATCCAGTTGCCCGGTTTGGCTGTCAGGGTTCCTGACCACCACGTTCCACTGCCCGGTGGCAGCTCCTGTCAGGTCAAAGTCGCAGGTGATCTGGGATGGACTCACCACGGTTACGTTGGTGGCGTTGATGTCCGACTGGCCCGATTTGGTCAGCTTGACGGTGGCCCCCGACTGGAAGTTGGTGCCGGCCAGGTTGGTGATGTGGACGGTGCCGGTGTTGACCCCGCTGCTGGGCGTGATGCCCGTCACCGTCGGGGCTGGTGCGACGCTAGTGCTCGTGCGCACGCGGATGGCAGCGTCACTGTTCAAGGCCGTTCCCAGGTCGGTCCACGATCCGCTGCTGCCCGAGATACTAATATACGTGCGTCCCGTCTCAATCGGGCCGTTCTGATCTACCACGACAGGGTACCCGTAATTTTCGTCGGTGAACTTCACCACTGCGACGACGTCTTCGCCACTGCTCACGGCCAGAGGTGAGTCCAATTCCACGGAATGATAGCCGGCCTCATCGAACGAGCTGTTCAGCTTACTGGCCAGCAGATTGCCGAGCGTTGTCCCATCGAAGCCGTCGTAGATGTAGACGCCAACGTCGGTCGTGGCGTCTGCGGTCCAGAACTCTACCCGCGTGACGTTCGTGTTGCTGCTGGCGCTGAACTTGGCCAGACCCCACGCGGTCATGTTACTGCCCCCTGACTCCCCATAGCTGCTCCACCAGCCATCGTCGTCGTAGTACCAGATGTCGCCGTCCGCGTCGTAATCCTGCCACTCGTGTATGAATGAGGACGACGTGCCGATGTTGGCCGAGCCGTAGGTGATGTAGAAGTATCCGTTAGCGCCCCAGGTGGAGCCCCAACTGTTCTTCACGATCCAGCCGTCTGCCCGTGCTGTACCTCCTCCGGGCACAGGTGGGAGGTCGTTGCTCCAACCGACGATCATCACGGCGTGATTGGTATCGCCCCCTGGTGTCGTGTAGTTGAACGTAAAGGAACCGTTATACGAGCTGTTGAAGCCCTGGCTCGAGTCCGCATACACCGAGGTATAGACCGGGCCATTGTCGTAGATGTATTGCTTCAGCACGTTTGTGTCGGCCACCGCGTTGCCGGAGATGATGCGCCAGTCCAGGAGGGTCTTTTGACAGGTGCAGGAAGAGTTGCAGCCGACGTCGCTTGCTACGTACGGGTCGCACGAGTCCAACACCGTGCCTTTCTGGGAGAAGAGGCTGGCCATCATGTGGTAGTTCCCTCCATCGCAACTACCCCAGTAGTCGCCAGGATCAGGATATTGGAAGTCGTTTAGCTCCCGCCAGTTGCACTCCTTGGCGTTATTCTCCGAGAAGTCGAACGTGCCGGCAGCGTCTATCAGCAACTTGGATTCGATGTTCGCGATGGAGGCGAAGGTGTAGCAGGAGCCACACGTGCTCTGGTCTTTCACCGAGGTGACGTAGTTGCTCCCATCCTTGTCGCGCCAATCGAAGCTGCTTGGCAACGATTGGGGCGTAGCATCTCCCGGCATCCTCTGCCCGGTCAGGTGGGAGAGGTCCATCGGCGGCGGGATGAAACCGGTGCCCGAGGGGGGCGGTTCCAGTGCCCCCGGCCGCAGCGGTGCCCTCTGTAGCTCAGGTGTTTTGGCCCCGTACTGTGGGGGCGTGGGATCAGTGGGCACCTGCGCACCGCTGGTCGAGAAGGCTGCCAGCAGCGCCAGGCAGATCAGTGAGCCCAATGCTATGTGTAACGCTCGTGTCTTCACTTGTTGTCCTCCTTGTATGATGTTGGGTGTCCTCGCGCCTGCCAGAGGTTGCGAGAAGGTGAGCACTTATCTTTGCCCGGTTGGCGACCGAGGTCGCCCCTGCGGGCCCTCTGGTCGGGCGTCCCTCGGCGGGGACGCTCAAACCGATCGCACAGACGGTCGCCGGTGCGATAGCGGCCTCGTCATGCGCGGTTTTGACCGCTGTGCCAAACGGTTACCCGGGGAATTTTAGTGTACAAAAAATCTGCCACAATGT
>CAYPOY010000380.1:0-4635 GCA_964412395.1 uncultured Anaerolineales bacterium
CGGCCTTGATCTACCTGGGCTTTTGGTTCATCTCCCAGTTATTCAACGGCCTCTTCGCCCTGGCCTCTGCCACCGATGTGTTGCAGGCTGGCGGCGTGGCCTGGTGGGCGCACGTCGGGGGTTTTATTTTTGGGCTGGTGATGATCAAGCTCGTCTGCCCCCGTCCCTGTCGTACTCATGCTGACGAGTATCGTCCGTGGTGACAAGGAGATTCCAACTTTCCCTCTTTATCCTGCTTGTTTTCCTGTTCGGCTCGGTGCTGGCGTTTGAGTTGTACCACGCCGACCGCATCTACCCAGGCGTGTCGGTGTGGGGCGTGGATGTGGGAGGGATGCGCCCCGAGGAGGCGGCCGCCGCGATGGAGGATGGCCTCGGGCTTAGTGCGCCGCTGGTGACGCTGCACGGCCCGGGCCGCTCCTGGTCCATCCGTCCCGCTGACCTGGGCCTCTGGTTCGACCCGTGGGCCACGTTGGTGCCGACTTACTGTCTGGGGCGCGACCGCTCGTGGGTGGATAATCTGCTGACTCACCTGCGGCTGCTGGTCTACGGCGATAACTTCTCTCCCGTCGTCGTCTACGACGAGCGTGTGGCCCGTCTCTACCTGGAGGCGCTGGCCGAGCAGTTGGATTTTCCTCCCACTGATGCCACTCTCTCTCTCGACGGTGTCACTCCGGTCGTCAACCCGGCCCAGCCCGGGCGCTATCTGGACGTGGAGGCGACCATGGTGGCGCTGACCCCGGCCGTGATCCGGTTGGCTCCCGCTGAGGTGGAACTGGTCGTCCACGAGATCTTGCCCTTCGTCGCCGACGCCGAACCGGCTCGCGTCGAGGCCGAGACGCTGCTGGATGGCCCGCTCACGCTTGTTCTTGCCCACCCCCGTGAGGGCGACCCCGGCCCGTGGGTGTTCCCGCCAGAGCAACTGGTCACGATGTTGGTGGTATGGGCGGAGGGCGGGGAGTTGCACGCCGCGCCGGACGAGGACGCACTGCGGCCCTACCTGGAGGAGTTGGCCCCCGCGCTGGCAGTCGAGCCGGTGGATGCCCGTTTCCACTTCGACGAGGGGGTGGGCCAGTTGGAGCCCATCAGCCCCAGCCTGGAGGGCCGTGCACTCGATGTCGGTGCCAGTGTAGTGCTCATCGCGCAGGAACTGGCGGCGGGCAATCACTATGTCCCTCTCGTCGTGCAGGCCGTCCCGCCCCGCTACCCCGATACCGCCACTGCTGAGGAGTTAGGCATCGTCGAACTCGTGGCCGAGGGGGATTCCTACTTCATCGGATCCCCCTCCGGGCGCGACTGCAACATCCGACTGGCGGCGACCAAGTTTGACGGCATCGTCGTCCCGCCAGGGAAGACCTTCTCCTTCAACCACCACCTGGGGGAGGTGACTGCCGAGGCGGGGTACGACGAGTCCTACATCACGGCCGGCGAGCAATTGGCCATTGAGGTTGGTGGCGGCATCTGCCAGGTCAGCACTACCGCCTTCCGCGCTGCCTTCTGGGGCGGTTACCCCATCGTTGAGCGCTGGTACCACAACCACCGGGTGGGCTACTATGAATTGAGGGGGGCAGGAGTGGGGATGGACGCCACCGTCTACTCGCCGCATGTGGATTTCAAGTTTGTCAACGACCGGCCCTACCCGCTGCTGATCGAGACCGAGGTCGAGGAGGGGGCCCACCGTCTGGTCTTCCGTTTCTACTCCACCGACGATGGGCGGCGGGTGGAGAAGGAGGGACCGGAGATTACCGACGAGGCAGAACCCGGCCCGCCCATTTACCAGTTGGACGAGACGTTGGCGCCGGGGACGGTGATCCGGTGGCAGTCGGCAGTGAACGGGATGACGGCGACGATCGAGCGGCGGGTCTACGATGCGGAGAGTAACTTGCTCTACAACGACACCTTTGTCAGCAAGTACGCCCCTCGTCGCGCCGCTTATCACTATGGCCCCGGCTACGAGCCACCGGAGGAGGAAGTGGAGCCATAGGACAAATGCCTGCTGAGGAGGTTGACAAAGGCTATAGGGAATGGGCCGGTATTTGACAATGGCAAGCCCCTTCAGTCGCTGGCTTCCAGACGAATACCCTCCCGCACGATGCGGAACGGCATCAGCGTGGCCCCGGCGTCCACCAGGGCCTTTCTCACTGCGGGCACGGCTTCCGGCTCGGCGTAGGTGATCATACAGCCACCGCCACCCGCGCCACAAAGCTTGCTGGCGCGGGCACCTGCGGCCTCGGCGGCGGCGATCATAGCGTCAATCTCTGGCGTGGTGACCCCCTCGGCCAGGGCCTTGCGGTTTTCCCACTCCACGGCCAGCAGATGGGCGAACTCGTCCATGTCGCCGGCGACCAGGCTTTGGTGGCAGGCCGTGGCCACTTCTTTGATACGCTGCATACGGGACACGGTGTCACCTTCCCGCTCAATGTAGCGTTTAAGCATGGCCCAGTTGGTGACGCCGGAGAAGCGGTTAATGTTGGTAAAAGTGAGAATAAGCCGCTCATTGAGGCGCTCTAGGAGGTCGCTGTCTTCGCCCAGTTGCTCCAGGCGGTGACCATCTACATCGAACCAGATGCTGCAGACGCCACCGAACAGGGGTGGGAAGTAATCCTGCTTGCCCGTCGGCATGCCGATGACCTGCGCTTCGATGTTGGCTCCCAGGTCAATGAGGCGGTCTTTGCTCAGGCCCAGGTTCTCGGTCTCGTTCAGCGCACTGGAGAGGGCCATAAGCAGCGCCGACGACGCTCCCAATCCAGAGCCGCGCGGCGCTTCGCTGCGGAGGGTGACGCGCAGACCACGACGAGGCCGGTAAAAGCGCAGAGCCTTCTTGACCAGGTCCAGATCGCCGCCCATTGGCATCTCGGCCAGGTTGGCGGACGATTCCTCGGTACCGGCGTCTTCGGAGCGGATGTGGATCCGGGTATCAGGTCGCTCTTCCACAGTCACGTGACCGTAGACATTGATTGCGGCATTGACGGTCAGCCCGCCGCCCTCAAAAAGGTAGAGCGGGTACACGTCAAGGGTGCCACCGGCCAGGTCTATGCGGGTAGGGACGATGGCGGATACTTTCATCAGGAAAATCTCCATCGCTTTCTGCGCGAGCAGCTTCTGGCTTCTGCCCAAGTCTACCACAAGTTGCACTGTGCTCCAAACGACAGTTGTTCAAAATGAGGACTACCGCTACTTGACAAAACGGCGGAAGCCGTTATAATATTATATCAATGATGAATGAGGTTTTACTCGACGAAGCGCTGAGCTAAAGGGCATCAGGCGCTTCTTTTGTGCATGGTTTGTGAGGGGGCCTCAGCAGGTGAGGAGAATGAACGATCGAGAAGAACAACAGCTAGAGGCGCGAGACTTCCGTACACTGCGTATCAGTCTGGCATCACCTGAGCAGATCCGCTCCTGGTCCCACGGCGAGGTCACCAAACCCGAGACTATCAACTACCGTCGCCTTCGCCCTGAGAAGGATGGCCTATTCTGCGAGGCCATCTTCGGTCCCACCAAGGACTGGCAGTGCTACTGCGGCAAGTACAAGAACATTCGCTATAAAGGCATCATTTGTGATAAGTGCGGCGTTGAGGTGACCCGCTCCTCGGTGCGGCGTGAACGCATGGGCCACATTGAACTGGCCGCTCCGGTCGCCCACATCTGGTATACCCGCCGCGTCCCCAGTTATCTCGGCACCTTGCTAGACATCTCCAAGCGCAATATGGACCGCGTGCTCTACTTCGCCCAGTACGTCATTACCCACGTGGACGAGGAAGCACGCCAGAAGGCCCTCAAGCGACTGGACGGGGAATTCAAGGAGAAGCAGGAACAACTGGAGGCTGTGGCCCAGGAGGGTGTCACGGCGCTGGAGCAGCAGTTGGCCCAGGAAGAAGCCCGGATCAACGATCAGTTACAGGAAATTCAAGCGCGGCTCGATGAGGAACTCGCCACTGCTACTGAACAGGTGATCAAGCAAGCCCAGGCACTGCAAAAGAAGGTCGAGGATCGCCAGGGCAAGACTCTTCGAGCCCCCCTCGTCTTCAAGCCGGTCGGCGCCACCATCGCCGAAAGAGGGGCCACGGTAGGTCGCGAACACCTGACGCTGCTCAGTCAGATCGTCCAGGATCATCTCAGCCAACTGGAAGAAGATATGCGGGCGCGGCAGGAGGCGATGGCCGCCTCCCTGGAGGCGGACCTCGAACGTTGGCGTGGGGCGACGTCTGACGAGACCGCCCGCATAAAGGAGCAGTTGATCATAGACATCGCCGCGTTGCGCGTCAGATTCAAAGCTGATCAGGATGAACTGCTGGGGTTGGCTGAACTTCAGTTCTTCGGTGAACCCCGCCTACGGGAACTGAAGAGCAAGTGGGGCCAGGTCTTCAAGGCTGGCATGGGTGCCGAAGCGTTCTACGAGATTCTGTGCAGTCTTGACCTGGACAAGTTGGCCAAGGAACTGTGGCATAAAGTGCGGTACGACACGTCGAAGCAGCGGCGCAAGAGGGCAACCAAGCGGTTGCGCGTCGTTGAGGCGCTGCGCAAGGGTGGCAATCGGCCTGAGTGGTTGATCCTGACCGTCTTACCGGTCATCCCACCCGACCTGCGCCCGATGGTGCAACTTGATGGCGGGCGCTTCGCTACCTCCGACCTGAACGA
>CAYPOY010000381.1:0-4618 GCA_964412395.1 uncultured Anaerolineales bacterium
CCCACTTTCAGCCCTTTTTGCCCCCCCACGTAGGGTTTCTGCTTCGAAAACCCATAGGGGAAACCCGTCAAGGCTCTCTCAGGTAAAGCTGGAGCAGGCGACCAGGCCGTAAGCCTTGGCGGAGTAGGATGCCCTAAGAAGCGAAGGCCCAGAGTAATGCCTGGGATATGCTGACGTAGGGCCGGTACACGAGAAGGCATGGGTGCGAAAAGAGCCTGGGTCTTGGGCAGGCGCTGGGAGTAATCCCCGCGTACTGAAGACCGGACATTAGTCCAGCTCGAATGGTGCATGTGCCAAGCTTCGGGGGTGAGTAATTGCCTCCAATGGAGTGCCTATGGCTCGTGTACTGAGGAGCCGTGTGAGATCGAAAGACTCACGCACGGTTCTGAATCAGAGGTGAGAGCCGAGAGGCTCTTGCCTACTGTAACGAAGCCGACCTGCTAATCGAGAGTCAAATTGTTGCCTGATTCGGTTATGTGTCGTGTTTCTGATTGTTAGGCCACAGCGGTAAACCCGCAGGCGGCTTAGCTCGGGAGCGTTAGTGCACTCTGCGCCGGCGCCGAAAGGAGAAAAAGCGATGACGGATGATAGCCAAACAAAGCAGAAAAGACGAAAGTGGATGGGCATTTTGCATCTGCCGCTTTTGGTCATATCACTCTGTGCGTTGATACTGCCGAGGATACCGGAAAGAGGAGCCAGACAGGTGGTCTAAAGCAAATCTGTCAAGGAAAGAGCGCCCTAACCCCTCGCTGGAGCTGATCCGCGCCTTCGGCGCTCCAAAACAGCGGCGCTTTTGCATTTGTTGTTGGTCTTGTAGTGAAGCGATTTTACTGCCAATGTCACCTTCCGAGACCTCCGAGGTCTGAATTTTGGATCTACTGAGTCTGTGCCCTTCCGCGAGGGTGCAGCACCGTAGGCCCGAACCTCTCCTTGGAGGGGGTAAGCACCCAAGGTCATCCCGTGAAGGGTGATCGCGAAGTGGGCAAGCCAGGGGCGAAGGGGGAGTCACGTTTCGGCGGGAGCAGGTGTGCCAAGACGCGCCTAAGTCTGAAGCATTGACAGAATAACCCGCCGTCAGGAACCCTGTAATGCGGATAGGGGTTTTCTACCTGTTGCGTGGTTGGTGGCTTCACCGGAGCAAAGGGGTAACGCGCTAACCGATTGAGAACCCACGTGGTCCCCTTCGGACGGCAACTGTGTCAGCCGTTCGTCGTGGGTAACGTCACCCTGTAAGGCTGTGCCGAAGCGGGTGACGGATGCCACGGTCTGGGGAGGTCGCCTTGAACCAATCCAGTTTGGGGTAGTCAGCAGTTCCATAGTAGCCGTCCGTGGACAGCGAAGGGATAAACCCATAGCATCTGAGCCTGTGGAATACGATAGGCAAGTGGCCGATATCCTCATCTGGAGATATGTTTCTCTGGGGCAGTCACACGGTGCAGCGTGGGGTGTTCTTGTTTCACTACAAAACATCTATCCGCCCCTCCCTAAAGCGAATGCTGGCCAAAATGGCGGATGGACAGCCTGACATAACATTTATTCATCGAAAGTTGGAGGAATAGTAAGGTTGGTTTTGCAGGCCCCGCGCGGGCGGCTCAGCCCGAGGCTGTTAGGTGCGCCATACGTAGCGGCGGTCGGCAAATCAACTGTCGAGTAACCAGGGGAAAGCATGGCAGCATCCAGCAAACTAATCCAGTGCATAGGTTGCGGTGCACTCGTGCCAGATAGCGACGGCCCGACCCACCGGTACATTGGAGCCTCTCCCGGTTGCTGGGCCATCTACGGTGAGGTACTTGCCACCAAAGAGTACGGAGAGTACGGGTCAGCCCGAAATCACCTCAAAAGCTGGTTGATAGCGCACTTTTGAGACTTCCGAAGTCTGATCCCCCCTTAACTTAATGACATTGCCCCATTGCCAGGTCATGCTGAAACTTGCACCAATTCGCGACTGATCCGGTTGTGCCGCTCGATCACCGGCCCCAGATCCACTGTCAGAAGATGTCCATCCTCAACGACGACGCGGCCATTGATGACGGAGAGATCCACTCGCTGCGGCGTGCAGAAGACCAACGCCGCCAGCGGGTCGTGGAGTGCCCCGGCGTAGTCCAACCGATTGAGACAAAAGCCGATGAAGTCGGCGGCTTTGCCTGGGGCCAGTTGGCCGATGTCGTCGCGGCCCAATACCCGCGCGCCGCCCACCGTCGCCAGCCACAGCGCCTCCTCGGCCGAGAGGCCCGCCAGTGCCTCCCCCCTCGCCGGGGGGACCGAGAGGGGTCTGGACACCCGCTGCAAAAGGAGCGCCATCCGCGCCTCGGCCAGCAGGTGAGAGGAGTCGTTGCTGGCGGAGCCGTCCACCCCCAGCCCCACCCTCACCCCCGCGTCCAGATAGGCTCGCACCGGCGCGATGCCGGAGGCTAATCGCATGTTCGAGCTGGGACAGTGACAGACGCCAATGCCCGTCTGGGCAAAGAGCGCGATCTCCTGCTCGTTCAAGTGCACACAGTGAGCGTGCCAGACGTCATCCCCAACCCAGCCCAGGTCCTCGGCGTACTCCACCGGCCGGCGGCCGAACTTTTGCAGACAGAACTCCTCCTCGTCCAGCGTCTCCGCCAGGTGCGTGTGCAAGCGTACCCCGTAAGAGCGGGCCAGCGCCGCCGCTTCTCGCATCAGGTCGGGCGTGACGGAGAAAGGGGAACAAGGGGCAATGGCTATGCGAAGGGTTGCGCAGGGGTCGGGGTCGTGGTAGGTCTCGATGACCCGCTGTGTATCTCTCAAGATGAAGCCCTCGTCCTCGACCACGCTATCCGGCGGGAGGCCCCCCTTGCTCTCACCCAGACTCATCGCGCCCCGGCAGGGGTGAAAGCGGATGCCGATCTCCTGCGCCGCGCGGATCTCGTCGTCAATGCGGCAGTCGTTAGGGTAGATGTAGAGATGATCGGACGCGGTGGTACAGCCAGAGAGCATCAGTTCGGCCAGCCCCACCAGCGCGCTAGTGTAGATGGCCTCCGAGGTCAGCCCGGCCCAGATGGGATAAAGTGTCTTGAGCCACTGGAACAGAGTGGCGTCCTGAGCGGCTGGCACCGCCCGGGTCAGTGTCTGGTAGAGGTGATGGTGGGTATTGACCAGCCCCGGCAGGATGATCATCCCACGGGCATTGATGACATAGTCGGCCTCGGTGGGCAGTTCAGCAGTCGGCCCGACTTGCTCGATGGCGTTGTCCCGCACGAACAAGCCACCGTTGAGGATTCGGTGATGATCGGCGTCCATCGTCACCAACAGATCAGCGTGTTTAACCAGTAGCGTTGGCACAGTGTACACTCCTGGACGAATTTGGTACAAGTTTAGCACAATATCAGTGGATTGGGAAATGGGCAGGTTGGTAACAGGTTGGAAGACTGGTAAACTGGTAGATTGAGACTGGTCTCAATTTACCAATTTACCAACTTTTGTGATAGAATAAAGGTGTTCTACGCAGAAGAAGGGAGGTCGTCCGAGATATGCGCGCACGCACCTGGGCTATCTTCATCACGGTCAATGTCATTGTCTCAGCAGTGGTTATGCTGGCAATTCTGTTCATTTGGGAGCACGCCCACACTTCTGCCCCCCCCACCCCCACCGCCATGCCCGATCTCGCGGCCACCGAGGAAGCGGTAAGCGCCCCAACCGCGCCGCCCGTCGTTTCCCCCACCCCGCCGGCCAATCTGCTGTATACCGTCCAGGAAGGGGACACACTGGGAGCCATCGCCCAGACCCACGGCGTCTCCATCGAAGATCTGATGGCCGCCAACGGGATCACTGACCCTAACCTGCTTCACGTCGGCCAGACACTCATTATCCCGGTTGGCCCCCCCCCCACACCGACCACCGGTCCATCTGCTGAAGCATCGCTTGAGCCCCCTGCCACGGAGGTATCGCTTCCCACCCCACTCCCTACCCTCACCCCTTCCGGTCCTCCATTGGTCGAGATCGGCCAGGTGATAGGCTCCGGCGATCTGATAGCTGAGGTGGTGGTCATGCGCAACCAGGGCGGAGTAGTCAGCCTGGAGGGATGGATGCTGTCCAATGCGGAGGGCCACACCTTCACCTTTCCGGCGCTCACCCTCTTCACCGACGCGGAGGTGCGCGTGCACTCGGCCGCAGGCACCCCCACGCCCAGTGACCTCTACTGGGACCGCGTGGCTCCGGCCTGGAGCGGGGGTGCACTGATCACGCTGCGCGACGCGGAGGGGAACGTGGTGGACACCTACATTGTGCCGTAACCCAAACCACCCTCCCGCAGGTTCGAGGCCAGGGCGCCGCTGAAATCCGAGGGGTTTCCCGCGGTGTTACCGTGCGTCTCCAGGTGCAAAGACCTGCGGGAGGGTCAGGTACAGACGCGCTGAATTTTGGCCCCCAACTGACGCAGCTTGTCCTCCACCCGCTCGTAGCCCCGGTCAATCTGCCCGATGTTACGGATGACGCTCTGGCCCTCGGCGCAGAGAGCTGCCATGAGAAGCGCCATGCCGGCGCGGATGTCGGGACTTTCCACCTCGTCTCCATGCAGCGGCGATGGACCCTGCACCACGCACCTGTGAGGATCACAGAGGATAATGCGTGCCCCCATTGCGATCAGTTTATCCAC
>CAYPOY010000382.1:0-4612 GCA_964412395.1 uncultured Anaerolineales bacterium
ATGGTGAAGGTGGCGTCGGGGTTGAGACGCACCCGCAGCGTGATGCTGTGGCGGCGATTGATATTCTCCTGCACGTAGTTGCGCGGAGACTCCCAGCCCCACCCGTCCATCTCATCCAGCAACCCAACCTCTTTGTAGGAATCGTGGACGAGCTTGTAGGCCCGCTTCTGCTCGCCGGGAGAGAGTTTACTGGCCGGTATCAGGGAACAGCTCAGGAGAAGCACGACGCCGTCGAGGGGGATCTCCTCCTCCGAGTAGTAATGCTCTTCCTCCACCAGGCTGCCGGGCTCGAACTCCTCGTCGTAGCCGTAGTCCTCCCTTGTCCGCTTCTGCCCCTCAGTCAGTTCGAAGCGGAAGGTCTCTGTCTCCAGGAGTTCTTGCCGGTAGGTGCCGGCGTAGTTGAGGATAGACTCGATGGCCCGCACGCCGATGCGGCTGGCTTTGTAACTGGTGGGGTCGAACTTGGCGGTCTGAGTCTCCAGGTGCTTCAGTGTCTTGGCCGTCAGTGCGTCTTCCAGATCGCCGTGGGTGCGGATAAAGTCGCGTAGCCGGGTCAGCGGTTCCTCAAAGAGCAGGTAGTAGGAGCGGACGAAGTAGCCAGAGGTGAGCAATCCTCGCACCAGCGTGCTTGGTTGCTCGGACTGGGGCACCTGGGCCTCGTAGGCGGCCTCTGACGAGTCGATTTCGTAGCCGCGCCAACGTGCTTTGAGCATCTCAACCTCCCACTATCTTACATTCAATCTCGTGGCCTTATGAACAACCCTACCTTGGCTGTCTCGCCAGCAGAAGTCACCGACACTGTCCCTACGATAATAGCACTGCGGTCCGCGCTGCTGACCTCGAAGGTTATAGGGCCGGGCATCGGCCCACCTTTGTTCTCTCCTTCCCAGGCATACGTGTACATACAGTCTCCCCCATACCCTGCAGCAAAGATTGTAACCGTCCAGCCGTCCGTGTGTACTTTGTCCAAATACCAGGCGTCGAGCCGAAGTGGGCCGCCCTTGCACTCAGCAGATGGAGTTGGGGTCAGTGGGGGCCCGTGCGGCGTAGGCGTCAACGTGGGGACAGGGGTAACCCTGGGCAGACCGATCAATTCGCGGTTGATTTCCAGATCTGCAATCTGGACCCAGCCGGTTGACGCTCCATCCACAGTGCGAACGTACACCCAGTCCGGAAAATTCGGGTCATATCCGCTCAATTCCAGGTCTGTCCCGGCAGGCAGGGTTTGACGCGGGTACCACCAGGTGTCGGCGCCCGGACGCAGATCGGTGCCACCAGCCAACACTATGGCGGTAACTGCGGGCGCCGGTGTGGGTGTATCCGTCGGGGTTGGGGGCTGGGTCGGCGCGGCGCTACGATTTGTGGTGGGGGTGGATGTGGAGATAGGTGTAGGGATGGCCATTGAACCGGGGGGAAGTTCTACCACTGTGTACCGTTCATTCATTCCGTAGACAGCAGATGAGGGGGACAAGTTAGTCTGCACTGCAGGGAGCATAAGGGGAGAGCCGTCTTCTGCGACCAGCCATACGTTCACCCAGCACTCCACACCCTGCTCGTCTATGAAGGTGATAGCGGTAGCGTGGGGAGGGATACCGGCCGGCACGGCGGGGATATCGGCCTGGACCCAGGGCCGTTCGGTGTAGCGAGCCAGTGGGCGCTGGGGGCCGATCACGGTGATGGTGTTGGGACCAGTTGCTTCCTCGACGGCCAAGATGGCGACCCACTCGCCATTGGCAGGCAATCCATGCCGCACGGCGACAGCGCGGGTGTAGTGATTCAGCACATCGGTCGCGTAGCGGCGCGTGACGCCCAGGTGAATCTGCTCCCACCCGCCGTTATAGGCAGCCAGCGAGTAGTACAGGTCACCTTTGCCATCGCGGATGGTGTGGGCCAGCGCCCGCGCACCCCAGAACAGGTTTGTCCATGGGTTCTCCAGTTCCTTGGCACTGGGCCGCCAGTCGAACGGCATCAGCCCCATCAGCCCGATGGCCCCAGCCGGGCCGCGCGATGTGGAACGCCCCAGCGATTCCTTCCAGATGACGGACGCGATGAGGTCTGGATCCAGGTTCCGTTGCTGAGCATACCGGAGGATGAGAGGTTCCCAGCGGCTGACCGCAGGCCACCAGTAGGGGGAAAGGGCGGGTTCGTCAGGAGGACTCCCGCTCTGCGCGAGGGTAGGATGGGGGAACGCAAGAACTGTTATCACCGCCGAGAGAGTAACGGCGAGAATTACGCGCCAGGGCTGCATCAAGTGTAACTACTCCTCCACTCCCCACTGCGGGCTGTGGGGGGAATTGCGGGTAACTATATCGGAAAGTGCGCGATTTGTCAAGCCTGGCACTTGCCCGATGCCCGTCCATCTACTCCTCCCAGGCCAATCGGTGCCACCCCAGTAGGGCAACTCGGCTGTCTGAACGAATGCGATCACCGGCGCGTCCTGCGCCAACCACGCGCGTAACAATTCAAGCGTGCCCTGGGCATAGACGACGTGCACTTCAGAGGATTGCAAGTTTATGTGCTCGCGCAGAGTTTGTAACCCTGCTTTTGTCTGACCCTTCCCCCTGCCCCTCCCCGAAGCGGGAAGGGGAGTCTCACCCGCTGTGAGGAGTTACACGAGTAAATGCCTACGGCAGGTCGAGGGTTCGGGCGAACAGGGCACGCACTTGCTCCCGATCGGGGGCGGGCAACGCCCCCAGTCGGACGCTGCTTGCTCCCACTCTGATCGGTGAAAGGATAGGGCACGAGGAGCACGTCGCCTTGCCTATAGGCGGTCATAAACGGCATCCTCCTCATTGTCCCACACACGGGCGAAGGCGGCTTCTGAAGCCTTCATCGCACTCCATACCAGCGCCTCGTTGAACAATTCCTCATCAAGGATGGTAACGAGCAGGCGTGTGTTGGGTTTGAGTTCTATTCCCACGTCCAGTCGAACCTGGGTGCCGTCGAAGTGAGCCGGAACGGTTGTCAATACTCTACTCATCTTCAACTCCTGAGATCTGTGTATGTAAGCCGCAGGTATCCAGTCCATCACATTTGTCATCCCAATTGTATCACGCTTGGGCTCAAGTGCAACTCAATCGAAGATTGTCTCCCTTGCCCCTTGCAGGGGGACAGAACGGGGACGGAAGTCATGCGTGACGGAGGTTGCTCTCCGCGCCGGGGAGAAAGCGGAGATACGTTTCAGTGGCCATCGCCAGGTCGGAGTAGACGCCCCGGTAGGCCGGGGGCAGCAACGCCGCCTTCTGGTACATAATCTCGTCGGCCATCTGTTGGCGCACCTGGCGGGTCACTTTGACCCCTCCGGCATCCAGATAGAACGGCTGGCCTACGACGATGTGAAAGTCGGTGCGGCGCAGGTGGGTCAGATTGCGCCAGAATAATTCCCCGCCGTGGTAGACCACGGGCAGCAAGGGCGCGCTGCTGTGCAATGCCAGGAACGCGACGCCGGGGTGGCCCCGCTGTAAGCGCCCGTGACCGCTGCGGGTGCCCTCGGGGGCCATGATCAAGATATAACCCGCTTCCAGCGCCGCCAGCGCCTGGCGGAGAGCGGCTACGTCAACCTCGCCCCGGTTTAGCGGGATGGCCCCCCATAGATCGGCCAGCAGGCGCAGAGCGGGATTATCCCACGTCTCGGCCTTCGCAAGGGCGGTCACCGGTCGCGGCTGCAGGTGGGTGTACATGACGGGTGCCTCCAGGAAGTTGATGTGGTTGATAACGACGATGAGCGGCCCCCGATCTGGCACCCGTGTCAACTGCGCGTCGTTCACCTGGCAAAGGATGCGCGTCAGGCGCTTGATCGTCAAGGTCACAACCCGGTAGATGAGTGTCACTGGTCTCTCTTCCCCCTCCCTCTCCCTGTGGGAGAGGGTCGGGGAGGGGGTGGAAGGGATGGGCATGGTGGTCATTCGGTGACCTCCGGCGGCTGGCAGATAATGTCGATCTGGCGCGGCAGCAGTTCTAGCTCTAGCCGTTGCCCTTCGGTGCACAGTGTCTCCCCGTCGGCGTGGGCGGGCAGCACCCCTTCGACGGCAGTGATGACGACGCGCCGCGCCCGCCCGGTCCGGATCGGCTCCTGGGTAGCCTGTGTGCCCCGCATGAAGTGGGAGATGAGGCCGAAGATGCGGGCGCGGCTCACCTGGCGGGCGATGCACAGGTCGAACAGGCCGTCGTCGGGCTTGCCTTCCGGGGCCATAAAGAACCCACCGCCCATCCGCTGCCCATTCATAATCGAGACCATCAGCGAAGGCTGTGTGATGGTCTGCCCGTCGTACTCGATTTTAGTGAGCGGGGCCTTGTAATACAGGAAGACGGTCTTGAGTACGGCGATGATGTAGGATGTGAAGCCGTGCAGCCGGGTCATTTTGACTGCTTCGAAACCGACGACGGCGTCGAAGCCAATGCCGACGCCGTTGCCGAAGTAGCGGCCCTGCGGATAGAGGCCGCCGACGACACGCCCGACGTCAATCGTGCGCCGGTGGGCCTGGGCCAGCGCCCAACAGCCCACCTCCAGGTCGGTGGGGATACCCGCGCCATAGGCGAAGTCGTTACCACGACCGACGCACAGCACGCCCTTCGCACACGTCTTTCTCCCTTCCCCCTCGTAGGGGGAAGG
>CAYPOY010000383.1:0-4599 GCA_964412395.1 uncultured Anaerolineales bacterium
ACCCTAGTGTACCGTCATCAAGCCTCTGCACCTGTTTGATTACGGCAGGCTTAACAGCGTCGTGGGTGTAGTTTATCGTTGTCATGCCGGTCACGAGCTCGAGATCCGTAGTTGCTTCTAGCTGCTCTCGGATGGCCTCTGGCTCTACCGAACCCGCCCGCTCAATGGCGTTCACAAGAAGCATGTAGGCATCCCAACCCAGAGCAGCGAAGGCGTTTGCCTCCTTGCCGTACTCTTCCTCATAGAGTCTTAGGAACTCCTTGGATACATTGGTGAGGGCGCCCTTTGGGTGGAAGTGAGTGCTGAAGGCCGCGCCTTCGCAGGCATCCCCAGCGATCTCGATAAACTCCGGGGCATCCCAGGTGTCTCCTCCGATGAGCTGTCCCTCATAGCCAAGCTCCCTGGCCTGCTTAACGATCAGGCCAGCCTCACGGTAGTGGAAGGGCGCGAAGATCACATCAGGGTTCTTGGCGATGCTATACGTGAGCTGAGCCGTGAAGTCCGTATCCCCTGTCTGACCGGAGGTCAAGCTGAGGACGTTCTTGGGATCCCCGGTCATCTCGCCGAACGCATCTATGAAGAATTTGGAGAGACCAACAGAGTACGGCTCATCTACAGCCTGTATTATACAGGCCGTTTTGGCACCTAACTCCTCCACGGCATACTTGGCCATTACGTAGCCCTGGAAGGGGTCAATGAAGCAAACCCTGAAGTACCATTTCCTCCCCTCGGTGACCATAGGGTTGGTTGGAGAACACCCAACCACGGGTATCCCGGCTGCTTCCGCCACCTCACCCGCGCTTATGGAGAGGGAGCTACCATAGGTGCCAACCACACCCACGACCTTCTCGTTCTCGATCAGGAAGGACATAGCCATGGCCGCTTCGGTCTTGTCACTCTTATTGTCCGCCAGGACCACCTCTATCGGTCTACCTAAGACCTCGGACTTGTACCTCTTATTGCACAGCTCGACGCCCTCCCAGGTCTGCTGGCCGCCAGCGGCCATGCCACCGGTCATCGGCTCATAGCAGCCAACCTTGATCACGTCTGGCAATGGCGCTGGAGGAACTGGCGTGGGTGTAACCACGACCTCGACTTCCTGGGGGACCACCACCGTCTCCACAACTGTCTCAGGCGCAGGTGGTGCACAGGCCGCGAGAATGATCGTCACCAAAGCAATCAGAATCATCCACTTCTTGTTCATCTTCTTCCTCCTCTTTCATGATGCGGAGGGATGTAACCCCTCCTGTGGACCTCATTGTCCAACGTCCAATCCTCTGGTCTTCGAGCCAATGTCTATAGCCTGCTCTCACCTCCTTTCCTGCCCCTTCTCCTGGTTCCAGGGGCTCTATGGCACCGAAACGTTTGGGCCTCTGCAAGGCCGGCTACTATCTACACCACCCGAACATACCGGCCAGGATTAGGGAGAATGCGAAAATTCTAACTATTCCACCAATGTCATTATTGTGTACTGTTTAGAGCGGTGAACGACGCCGAGAAAGTCGATTCCGCTTCTGGTCCTACTGTCGGCCCGAATACGCCCATTTGAGGCCGAATCCCGGCGGTTTTGGCATTTCTGATGCTGTCATTGCCACGCAAAACGGAACCGACTTTTTGAAGATGAAAGCCGCCGCAAGCGGTCTCCAAATGACATATAACTATAACAAATCATCTCTCTTTTGTCAAATCAACGAATCGACTCATTAAAAAGTGTACCGAAAGGATATCGTTGACTCACGAATAAAGTATACTATGGCGTATTCGTTGACTCATGAGATAATCGTACCATTCGCCGCTTGTGACCAACGATGGGCTTCCGCTCCAGGGGCCGGACCCCGCTCTGGTGTGGGAAGCGGCAGCCGCGCAGCAGGCGCTCCACGACCTGGTACAGCACCTGCCAGAGCGGTTGCGACGGGTTATCGTGGCCTGCTACGGCCTGGACGGTACACCCCTGGCCACCTACCGTCAGATCGGAGCCGACCTGGAGCTCAGCGGCTAACGAGCCCGCCAACTGCACACCGAAACCTTGGTGATTATTTACCCGGCCATGTTACGGGGAGTCCGGGGACCCCTCAGCCGCGATACGTCGTGCGCACTCCGCCAGCTCCTGAAGCCGCTGTGCCTCTACCGAAAAGCCGCGAGCGCGCCGCATGTGCTCGAAGGCCTGGCTGTATAGCGTGGCTGCGTTCTCCCACTCGTGGGTGAACTCGGCGATGCGGGCCGCCTGCTCGAGCGCCATCGCTGCCATCTCCCATTTGCCTTCGTCAGCATACTGGGATGCCGCCTTCTCCAGGTCAACCGGGCGCTTTCCAGGCAGCCGGCGCTCTGGCTCTGCCAGGACGCGCTCAATGGTCGGCAGCAGCAGGTCGTACCAGTTCGACTTGGGCAGGTACTCGTAAAAGTCCAACTGCGCGGCGCGCGCCTCGGTCTCCAACGAGGCATAGCCGGTGAAAATAATTACCCGCAAGTCGGGCTGTAACTGGCGCAGCATCGCGGCCACCTGGAACCCGTCCATCTCGGGCATCTTCATGTCCAGCAGGGCGACGGCGCAAGGGGTCTCCCGCGTCCGCTCGACCGCCTCGCGGGCACTGCTGGCTGTTGTGACGGCATAGCCCGCCTGTTTCAGGTAGCTCTCCAGACTCTCGAGCGCGAGCAGATCATCGTCCATAACCAGTATCGTTGATGACATTACACTTAACCTCCTACAAGATTTAGTACCTATCTGAAAATTCCACTCCACCCCGATCACCGCAAGGTGCGAAAAGTGGGTTCAGGCTGCCTGAACCGAAGTGGCGCCAGGGGAAGCGCCCTCAGGCTGCACCGGCAATCGGACAGTGACGATGGTTCCTTTGTCTACGGCGCTGGTCATCTCAATGCGACCACCGTGGTTCTCGATGTTCCTGCGAGCGACGTAAAGCCCCAGTCCGCTCCCCTTCTGCCCGTTTCTCCAGTCCGAGAATCCGATGCGGAAGATTTTCTCCTGCATCTCCGGGGGAATGCCGATGCCCGTGTCTTCGATGTCCACGGCGACACACACATTCCCTGCGGCAAGCTCAGGGCAGGCTCCTCCGACTTTGCTCAGGGCAGGCGCTTCCTGCCGCGTACGCAGCGTGAGTGTTCCGCCGTCAGGCATAGCCCGCCCGGCATTGGTCAGCAGGTTGTGGAAAGCCCGTTCCAACTGGGCGCGGCTGCCGTGTATCGACGGGATGTCCTCGCCTCGCTCCCACACGACGGTCACGTCGGGGTGACCGTAACTGAACTCCTGCGCCAACCGCTCCAGCAGGCGATGGAGGTCTAGCGTCTCCCGACGCCAGACCTCGCGGCTGTCCAGGGCTATGGCCACGTGACCCAGGTCGTCGGCCAGCCGCTTGATGCGGGCCAGAATTTGCCAGATGACCTCGATGGAATGCTCGCTCTCCGAGTTTCCCTCCGCCAGTTTGGCCAGCGCCCGCACCCGCTGAGTGAGCACGAAGTAAGTTGTGCCGCCGATATCGTGGCCCACCTCACGCGCCAGGAGGCGCAGTTCCTCCTCGGCCTGCTGTTTACGGCGGCGCAACTCCTGCCACTCAAAGCCGCGTTCGATGCGCACGATCCATTGATCCAGCGGTTCGGACTTGTTGACAAAGTCCTTTGCCCCTCCGCGCATGGCCGCGACCACGTTCTCGTACACGCCATACGCGCTGAGCATGATGACGTAGGTCTGCTCCAACATGTGTTTCTCGTGCATCAGGCCCAGCACTTCCATCCCATCCAGGCCTGGCATGTTGATGTCGAGCAGCATCACGTCGTAGCGGGCCTGCGCCAGCCGGGCCAGCGCATCCTCTCCACTCGCCACTGCCTCTACTGCCCAGCCCTGCGTTGCAAAGGCAGGGCTGTTGAGGAAGGCAGCTACCTCCTCGCGGAAGAAGGGCTCGTCGTCTACTACGAGGATTGTCTTCTGTTCCATACTCCCCCTCTGGCTCCCCCCTGGTGAGAAGGGAAGGTTCGGTTGCTCTTCACCGGTAGTTCAAGCACGAAACTCACCTCTCCGCCATCAGCCTTCCAGGTGAGACTACCCCTGTATTGGGTCTGCACCGTTTCCTGAGCCAGTGCCCACTCAAAGTGAAGGGGCGATAGTTTCTCCGGCGCACCAATCTCAGATTCGAGGATAGATGAAATCCTCTCGGCCAGCGGGGCCTCCGGGGCACGCATCTCGGTGCGCACGTGCTGACCGTCGGCGGACAGCGAGGTGCGCACCTCGACGAGGCCGCCGTGCGTCTCGAGGGTTTCCATCGTCAGGCGCAGGACTGTGACCAGGACACCGAACAGTTCATTGGGCTCGATGAACAGCGTGGGCAAGTCCCCGTAGATCGTCCGCACCGCCACTCCGCGCCGCTGCCGCTCCGCTGCCAGCCAGATCAGGACCTCGTGCACCACATCGTTCCATTGTGTGGTTGCGCGGATAAAGCCCATGCGCTGCGAGCATTTGAGCAGGTCCAGCAGTTTGTCGCTGACCTCGTTCAGGCTAGTCTCGATGACACTCAGTCGCCTGGTGAATTGTGTGCCCTGGTCAGGGGTGGGGGGTGGGGTTAACACATCCGGGAGGTTGCCGAGCAGGTT
>CAYPOY010000384.1:0-4596 GCA_964412395.1 uncultured Anaerolineales bacterium
GCCCAGGAGATGGGTTATTCCCCCGACGCCATCGCCCGCAGCCTGGTGACGCAGAGGACCCGCACCGTGGGCGTCGTCGTGACCACCATCACCGACCCGTTCATCGCCGAGGTAGTGCAGGGCATCGAAGACACGGCTCAGGAAAACAACTACTCCGTCATCCTGGCTAGTTCCGCCTCCGATCCAGAACGGGAACTGGCCGCCGTGGAGATGCTCCGCGCCAAGCGGGTGGATAGTGTCATCGTCACCTCCTCGCGCGTCGGTGCACTCTACCTGGAGCACCTGGAGCGCATTGGCGTGCCGGTGGTGCTGGTCAACAACCACAATGAGCAAAGCGGTCGCTACACGTTTTCGGTGAGTGTGGATAACCAGCACGGCGGCCACCTGGCCACTGCCCACCTGATTCAACGGGGCCACCGCCGCATTGCCTACGTCTCTGGCCCAGTGGACCACAGCGACGACGCAGAGCGCATGGCCGGCTATCGCCAGGCTCTGGGCGAAGCGGACATCGCTTTTGACCCGGCTCTGGTCTTGTCCGGCAATGGCTGCCTCGACGGCGGCAAGCGGGCGCTGCACACGCTGGCTAGGCTAGCCGAACTGCCCACTGCCGTCTTTTGCTACAACGACATGACGGCTATCGGCCTGATCTCCGCGGCGCGGCAAGCGGGCCTCTCGGTGCCGGAGGACCTGGCCGTGGTCGGCTTCGACGACATCCCTTTGGCCGCTCACGTTCATCCCCCCCTGACGACCATAGCCCAACCTCAGCGTGACATGGGGCGACAGGCCATGAACATGGCTTTGGCGTTGATAACTGTGACTGCCAGCGATTCAACCATACCCTTCTCCGACATCGTAGTAAAGGGGAAACTGATCGTGCGCGAATCGTCGGGGGGCAAAACTCTGTGCATTCGTGAATAAGGGTTACTGACAAATAAAGAGACTAAGGAGAAAGGAAATGTCAAATAAACAAGTACCAGAAGGGTGGCTCGCCACCGACCAGCCGGATCTCTTCTTCGAGGATAACACCGTCGGTCGCCTGAAGAAGGAGGTGTGGGAGGCCAGCGACGCCGAGATAGACGCTATCCTGGCCGAGTACGGCGTTCCAGCCCCCATCGAGTGGGGCAAGCCGGGGTCCTACATCCAGACCACGGTACGCCACGTGCTGGAGGAGAACCGCCGCAAGAACGACGTCGTCTTCATCCCGGTGGGCTCTACCGAGCTGCACGGCAAGCACATGTCCAGCGCCATGGACACCCTCTTCGTCAGCGCCATCGTCGAAGGAGTGCGCCGCTACACGGCCAAGCAGGGTGCGCCGGTCAACCTGGCCCTGCCGCCACTGATGTATGGGGCGCATCCCTATCACCACTTAGGGATGCCCGGCACCGTCATCGTCCGGGAGAATGTGGTGAAGGAGCTGATGATTGACGTGATGCTCGGCCTGTGGAACGACGGCTTCCGCAAGCAGATCATCCTCAACAACCACGGGCAACTGTGGGTGCTGGAAGCGGCGATTCAGCAGTTCGAGAAGCGGTATCAACTGCCCGGCATCTTTCGTGTCATAGACTGGCATCGCGCTGTCCGGCAGTTCTTCCGCACGAAGGAGCGGGGCGGCAAGTTTGACACCAACTTCGTCCACGCTGCCGAGGCAGAGACGTCTCTAGGACTGTTCCTCGTCCCGGAGATGGTGGACATGGACTACGCCGTGAACACCCAGGGCAAGAGCTACCTGCCCGATGGTCACTTCGACAAGTCGGTGGAGCCGTTCAGCCGGCCCAGCCGCTGGTCGGAGGGCGAGGGACACTTCGCCATCGAACTCGTGGGCACGCCAGAGGGTGTGGTCGGCAAGGCCAAGGCAGGTACGGCGGAGAAGGCCAAGCGACCTCTCGCCGCCATCCTGCGCTACATGACATTGGTCAACGACCAGGTCCTGGAGGCATTCCCCTCGGGCACCGTGCCGCCAGTGGAAGAGACGACCTTCCGCACCGAGGCGGAGATGGAGCCCTACCTGCGCGAACCGTGGAGCGAGGGTTGGAAACCAGTGTATGGACTGCCACGGATTGGGCAGGGCACGGGACTGTAGGGTAGGTAGCAGAAACCGGTAGAAACCGGGTTTTTTCTGAAAAACCCGGTTTCTCAGTAGTTTCTATCAAGTTCATAAAAGGAGTGAAATGCGATGAAAGGCAAAATGCAAGGTGTGACCCTGGTTGCAGATTGGGATCCCAAACCCGATTTCAAACTGGGTTCAAAAGATATTAAAGGTCGCCAGACGTACCTGGGCAGCCTGGTATACCGAAATCCCAGGCTCGAGATAAGGGAATATGATATTCCCACCCCTGGGCCAGATGAGGTGCTGCTGCAAGTCAAGGCCTGTGGTATCTGCGGCTCGGATGTCCACATGGCACAGGCTGACGATGACGGGTACATCTATTATCCAGGGCTCACGGGGTTCCCCTGCATTCTGGGGCACGAACTCTCCGGCGTCGTTGTAGAAGCCGGCAAGGATGCTCGGGATAAGCGCACCAACAAGCCCTTCAAAGGGGGCGAGCGGGTCACTACAGAAGAGATGTTGTGGTGTGGACATTGTAAGCCGTGCGCAGACGGCTATCCCAATCACTGTGAGAACCTGGATGAAATCGGGTTCAATGTCAACGGTGCATTTGCCAGTTATGTCGCCGTCCCTGCCAGGACTCTGTGGAGCCTGGAGCCCTTAGCCGACGTATACAAGGGCGATGATATCTTCCTGGCCGGCAGCCTGACGGAACCCACCAGCGTGGCCTATAACGCCGTGATTGAGCGGGGCGGTGGTATCCGTCCGGGGGATCGGGTCGTTATCCTGGGCGGTGGGCCGATTGGGGTCGCTGCCTGCGCGGTTCTCAAAAAGGCGGGGGCTTCCAAGGTGATCATCTCTGAGCCGCAAGAAGATCGTGCCAATCTGGCACTAACAATGGGCGCTGACTACGCCATCAACCCGCTCAAGGAGAACTTCGCGGACCGGGTCTTGGAACTTACCGATGGTATGGGGGCCGATCTCTTCATGGAGGCGACTGGCTTGCCACAGATCGTCTATCCCGACATCGAACGTGTAATCTGGGAGGGCCGGACGCTGAACAGCACCATTGTGGTGACGGCCCGTGCAGAAGCCAAGATGCCTGTAACCGGAGAAGTGTTGCAAGTTCGGAGAGCACGTATCGTGGGCTCACAAGGTCATTCCGGGCACGGCACATTCCCCAGGGTGATTGAGTGCATGGCCAGTGGCATGGATATGACCCGCATGATCACCAAGAAGATCAGCCTGGAAGAGGTGCCCGAGCACATCATCATGTTGCAAACTAACCGGAAAGAATGTAAAATCACATCCCGCATGTGATGAGTCAGGTGACAGAAACCGGGTTTTTTCTGAAAAACCCGGTTTCTCAAAACCCGGTTTCTCAGGTAGCAGAAAATTGAAACTCAGTATTGTCCTTTCAACTCACGCAGCCCAGTTCCAGGCTGTAGCCTTCAAGGGAGATTTTGAGGCCAACGTCGCCAGGATCGCAGGCTGGGGGTATGACGGTGTTGAGCTCGCCATCCGCGATCCAAAGCTGGTGAATGGTGACGAACTGGAGCGCATCGTGTCGGCGCACGGCCTGACCGTTCCGGCCATCGGCACGGGGCAGGCCTGGGGCGAAGAGGGGCTCTCCTACACCGACCCAGACCCATCTGTCCGCGCTGCCTCCATCGAGCGGACCCAATCTCACATTCCCTTTGCCAGGCGGATGGGAGCCGCCTGCGGTGAGCCCGGTCGAACCGTCATCATCATTGGCCTGCTACGCGGCACTGTCAAGCCGGGCGTGGATCACGCCCAGGCGATGGAGTGGCTGGTGGATGCCTTGCAACAATGCTGCGCAGCGGCCCAGCCCCACGGCGTGCGACTGGCGCTGGAGCCGCTGAACCGGTACGAGACCGACCTGATCCACACCGTCGCCGAGGGGCTGGACCTCATTGAGCGCGTCGAGGCGGACAACCTGGGTCTGCTGCTCGACACGTTCCACATGAATATTGAGGAGCGGGACTTACCCGGCGCGATCCGGGCAGCCGGCGCGAGCGAGCACATCTTCCATGTCCACGTCGCTGACTCCAACCGCTGGTATCCTGGTGCCGGCCACATAGACTTCGGCCACCTGCTGGCTGTGCTGGATGAGGTCGGCTACACCGGCTACGTCTCGGGCGAGTTTATGCCGCTGCCTGACGCGGATACGGCGGCGAAGCTGGGCATCGCGCACTTACGGGCTGTCGCACCATCGTAAACGGGGGAAGATGGAAGATGGAAAGGGGAAAACGGACAGACGCTTCTCCTTCCCCTCTCCCCTTTCCCCTTCCTCCTACTCCCTACTTCCTCATCTCGCCGAAGGTCTCTCCTCGTTCGCCGAAGGTCTCTCCTCGTTCGCCGAAGGTCTCTCCTCGTTCGCCGAAGGTCTCTGACCGAGGCGTAAAGGGCTTGGTCGAGAGACCTTCGCCCATCAGCCTGAGTAGACCTTCGCCCATCAGCCTGAGCAGTTACTCTCGTTCGCCGAAGGTCTCTCCTCGTTCGCCGAAGGTCTCTGACCGAGGCGTAAA
>CAYPOY010000385.1:0-4558 GCA_964412395.1 uncultured Anaerolineales bacterium
TGCCGATCTCCTGGTTGGCCGCCTGCACCGAGACCAGGATCGTCTCCGGCGTGATGGCGTCGCGCAGTTGGTCGAGACTCACGCGCCCGTACTCGTCCACGTCGAGATATGTGACCTGGAAGCCCTGCTTCTCCAATGCCCTGGCGCTGTGGAGCACGGGAAAGTCCTCGATTCTGGAGACGATGATGTGTTGGCCCTTCCCTGATGAGCGACGGTCTCCCGACCGAGCTCCCAGCGCCATCGCCACTCCCTTGAGGGCCATATTGCTGGACTCGGTACTCCCCGAGGTAAAGATGAACTCTTCCGGCGCGGCTCCCAGACTGGCGGCGACCCGCGCACGGGCGTCGTCCAGCGCGTCCCGGGCGTCTATGCCCAGCGAGTAGCCAAACTGCGAAGTGGCGACGGCGTAGGCGTCGAAGAAGTAAGGCCTCATCGCCTCCAGGACTCGCTCGTCCAGGCGGGTAGCCGCCGCATTATCCAGATAGATATAGTGTTGCTCCATTCCGTTCCCCCTTCAATCAGGTTCAGTAGATCACGATTTTGTAGTGACGACTTTAGTCGTCCTGCACGAGCGCGACTAAAGTCGCTACTACGAGATTTACTCGGTTGGCCGTTTCACCGGCGCGACTGCACGGGCAACGCGGAAGGGACCAGCCGCGCCAGTGCCTTCTCCAGCGCCAGTACCCGCTCTTCCAGCCGGCTCTCCCGTTCCAGCGACTCACTAATGGCTCTGAGTAGCGGGTCAGGCAAGTTGCCGTGGTTCAGATTTGCCCCCGGTTTCCGCCGGCCGGCTACATGGGCCGGTACACCCACGACTGTTGCCCCTGCTGGCACAGGCTTGACCACCACCGAACCGGCGCCAATGCGGGCGTTGTCCCCCACAGTGATCGGCCCCAGAAGCGTCGTGCCGGCGCCGATGACGACGTTGTTCCCGATGGTGGGATGTCGCTTTGTCTTCTCCAGACTTGTACCTCCCAGCACGACGCCCTGATACATCAGCACGTCGTCCCCGATCTCCGCCGTCTCGCCGATGACCACCCCCATGCCGTGGTCAATGAAGACGCGCCGTCCGATCCTGGCCCCAGGGTGGATCTCGATGCCGGTCAGCCAGCGATTGAGATGCGAGATGAGCCGGCCCAGGAAGAGCAGTTTGTGCTTCCAGAGAGAATGGGCCAGCCGGTGCAGCCAGAGGGCGTGCAACCCCGGGTAACAAAAGATGACCTCCCAGACCGTCTTGGCTGCCGGATCCTTGGCGAAGACGGCCTGTATATCTTCCCCCATACGCTCGAACATTTTGATAGCATTTACCTTCTCCTTGCCTGATACTCGGCAATGGCCTGGCGCAAGGCTTCGGGGCCAACAGTGGAATCTGCTTTCTGCTCCGGGATGCCGCCCAGCGCTTCCGCTACCACCTCCGGCGTGATCTGCAGGGCCTCTTCCAACGTCTTGCCCTGAGCCATGACGCTGGTCATGCTGCTGGCGGCGATGGCCACGGGACAGCCCAATGTCTTGTGCCTGACCTCAGCGATGTGACCATCGGCCACCTGGATCCAGAAATAGGCCAGGTCCTCAGGACAGTGGGGACCACCCCCGGCCTTGCCGAAACCATCAGCATTCTCAATGCTGCCCACGTTCCGTGGGGTGCGAAAATGATCCAGAATCTGCTTACTGTACACGATTTCCTCCCGCGCCACCGTACCCGGCTGCTATATCAACCTCCGGCGGACGATGTCCTCCACGACCTTCAGGAAGCGCTCCACCTCGGCCTTTGTGTTGTAGACGTAGAAACTGGCCCGCACCGTCGCCTCCACCCCCAGCCGGTCGGCCAGCGGATAGGCGCAGTGCCCGCCGGCCCGCACGGCGATCCCCTCGTCGTTGAGGAACTGAGCCACCAGGTGCGCATCCCCCTGCTCGACGTTGAAGGCCAGGACGCCGCCCCGCTTCTCGGGGTCGAGCGGTCCGTACACCCGCACCCCCTCAATGGCCTGCAACCCTTCCAGCGCATATCCGGTCAGTGCCCTCTCGTGCGCTCGCACCTGCGCCATTCCGATTCGTTCCAGGTAATCCACGGCCCCCTCCAGACGCTTACCCGTGCGCAGGTCTGTGGCCCCGCCCAGAGCAATCCCGCCGCAGACGTTGGCGGTGCCGGCCTCGAATTTCCAGGGCAGTTTGTTCCAGGTGGCGCGCTCCAGGGTCACGTCGGCGATCATGTCCCCGCCGTAGAGGAAGGGAGGCATCTCCTCCAGCAACTCTCGCTGGCCATACAGCGCCCCGATGCCCATGGGGGCCAGCATCTTATGCCCGGAGAAGGCGAAGAAGTCGCAGCCGATTTCCTTGACGTTCACCGGCATGTGCGGCGCCGACTGCGCACCATCCACCAGGAACAGCGCCCCGGCCTGGTGGGCCAGGCGACCGATCTCCCGCACCGGATTGATGGTGCCCAGCACGTTGGAGACGTGGGTACAGCAGACCAGCCTGGTGCGCCCGGTGATCGCTTCCCTCAACTGCTCCAAATCGAGCGTTCCATCATCGTGGATACCAACGACCTTGATGGTCACGCCGGCCCGCTGGCGCACCATCTGCCAGGGCACCAGGTTCGAGTGGTGCTCCATCACAGTGACCACCACTTCGTCGCCACGGCGCAAGCGGGCCCGCTTGCTTTCACCGAACGACAGCGAGTAGGCCACCAGGTTAATCGCTTCGGTGCTGTTGCGCACGAAGACGATCTCCCCGCCGTCATCGGCGCCGATGAAGCGGGCCACGTTCTCGTGAGCCTGCTCGTACAGTTCTGTCGCTTCCTGCCCCAGCGTGTGGGGCGAGCGGTGAACGTTGGCGTTGTAGGTGCAGTAGAACTTCTCAATGGTGCGCAGCACCTGTCGCGGCTTCTGCGTCGTGGCGGCGTTGTCGAAGTAGATCAGCGGCTTGCCTCCGATCTTGCGCTGCAGGATGGGGAAGTCGGCACGTATGGTCTGCACGTTCAGGGTGGATGTTTCCCTCATCTGTTCAATCTCTTGCAAATAGCGCACACATTTACTCCGTTTCGAAGAGGGAAGTGCTCAGATACCGCTCCCCCGTATCCGGCAGGATGACCACGATGAGTTTCTCCTTGTTCTCAGGCCTGGCCGCAACTTGCAGGGCAGCATGAGCAGCCGCACCGGAGGAGATGCCGCACAGTATCCCCTCCTCCTTGGCCAGCCTGCGGGCCATCTGGGCCGCGTCCTCATCGACCACCTGGATTACCTCGTCCACCAGGTCCAGCCGCAGGACGTCGGGGACGAAGCCGGCGCCGATGCCCTGTATCTTGTGAGAGCCGGGCTGGCCTCCGGAGAGGATGGGCGAGGCGGCTGGCTCGACGGCGATGACCACGAAATCCGGCTTGCGAGCCTTGAGCACCTCGGCGATGCCGGTGATGGTGCCGCCCGTCCCCACGCCGGCCACTACGATGTCCACCTCGCCGCCGGTGTCGCGCCATATCTCCTCAGCCGTGGTGCGGCGGTGTATCTCGGGGTTGGCAGGGTTCTTGAACTGCTGGGGGATGAAGTAGCGCGGGTCCTGGACTGCCATCTCCTCGGCTTTGCTCACCGCTCCAGGCATCCCTTCTTTTCCTGGCGTCAGGATCAGTTCGGCGCCAAGGGCCTTGAGAAGGCTCCTTCGCTCGACGCTCATAGTATCGGGCATGGTCAAGACCAGCCTGTAGCCCCTGGCGGCGCAGACGAAGGCCAGGGCGATGCCGGTGTTGCCGCTGGTGGGCTCCAGGATGATGGTGTCTTCCTTGATCAGCCTCGCTTTCTCCGCCGCCTCGATCATGCTCACGCCGATGCGATCCTTGACGCTTCCCAGGGGGTTGAAGGATTCGAGCTTAGCCACCACGGTGACCTCCAGACCCTTCGTCACCCTGTTCAGCCTCACTAAAGGCGTGTTGCCGATGGTCTCGGTGATGTCTTTGCAGATTCTAGTCATTGGTTCCTCATATATCTCTCTAATCAGGCCAGGTTTGCTCGGCCGGCCGTTCCATCCAGGCCGGGTCCCAGGGCTCGTCCAGCAGGGTCACTTTGGCCTCCTGGACCCCGGGCACCTGGGCCGTGGCTTGGCGCACCTGCTCCACCAGATACGAGGCTAGCGGGCAGAAGGGGACGGTGAGGACCATCTTCACCTGGACTTTCCCTTCCTCGCCAATCTCCACCTGGCGGATCATCCCCATAGTGACCACGTCCATCCCCATTTCCGGGTCAATGACCTGGCGCAGTGCCTCACGGACAGTCTGCTCAGTTGCCGTAGTCATCTTTTGTTCCTCCTTTTTAGCCCAGCAGCCGCTTCTCGCCCTCGATGGTCTCAAGTGAAAGTTGATCAAGCATTGCGCGTACCTCTCAATTCCGTTTTGTGTAATCCTGTTCGGAACCAACGATCTCGAAAGCACAGGTGATGGCGCCGGTGGGACAGACCTCTTCGCACAGGCAGCAGCAGTCGCAAGCCTCAGCGCGGACGCAGGCTTCCGGGCAGGCAAAGATCGGCCCCCGTTCTCCCAGTTGCACGGCCTGGCAGGAGCAGGCCTCCACGC
>CAYPOY010000386.1:0-4547 GCA_964412395.1 uncultured Anaerolineales bacterium
GCCGGGTGGGGCTCGGTCAGAGACCTTCGCCCAACGGCGGGGGCGGTTATTTTCGGAGTAGCAATCCGCTTGGACTGGAGCAGGGCAACTGTGACTTGCACAATTGGCACCGTCAGACTATACTTGCGGCTACCATATTCATAGACATTCATAGACTCTGGCACTGCCTGTTCACGGCAGCGAGAGTTATCAGAAGTACGAGGATTTATGACCACGCACTAGCCCGTGGAGGAGGACAAAAGGCATGCACAGGTGGCTTCGTCTGGCAACGGTGGTCCTGGCAGCTCTGTTCACTGTCTGTATCGTGGCAGGTGCTGGGATGCTTGCTTACTACATCGCCTACGAAGACCGGATTTGTCCGGGCATCTCCGTCCACGACGTGGATGTGGGCGGGCTGACGATAGAGGAGGCCGCGGCCGCGCTGAGCGAGAGCCTGCCTGATCCGACTGATCGAGGAGTCGGACTGCGCGCTGGGGAACACTTCTGGCGATTCAGTTGGGCCGCTGCAGGGCAGGGATATGACTATGCCGGCACGGCGATGGCAGCCTATCAGGTCACCCATGCAGGCTCATGGTACGAGCAAGTTCTGTCAGCCTGGCACGTCAGGCTGCGGGGCTATTCGATCGAGCCGCTTGTCATCCCGGCGGATCCAGCATGGGTCACGGCCGCTATGGAAAGAGCAACCCTTCTCATTTCTGTACCGCCAACAGACGCCCAATTGCGCATCAGCCCGGGGGGCGTGGTGCCCCTTCCCGGTCAGTCTGGGAGGACGCTCGATGTGGAGGCCAGCACCGCGCGGGTGCTCAGGGCGCTGGCGGACGGCGCGGCGGAGGTAGAGTTGGCGATGGTGACCGTGCCCCCTCGTCTCTCCGAGCCGGAGCCAGCCCACACGCTGGCCCGGTCGCTGCTGGCGCAGCCTTTCACGCTCGTCGCCGACGACCCGTTGACTGATTATCACGCCGAGTTCGCGGCCCCGCCGGAGCGAATCGCGACCTGGCTGCAGGCAGTCCCTGAATATGCGCCAGACAGCGCCCGTATGGCACTGGAGACAGATGGAGCGGCGGTACGGGCCTGGCTGCTTGAGGTCGCGCCACAGTTGGGGCCTGAGCGACTGCTGGACGTCGCCGAGACGCTGACGCGCACGGTGACGGCGTTGACCGCTGGCGAACAGCGGGCCGGAGCCCGCGTTCGCCATCCCGAGAGCACCTACGTGGTCCAGCCCGGCGATGCCTTTTTCGACGTAGCCTACCGTCATGGCTTTCCCCAGTGGCGGTTGGAGGAGGCCAATCCCGATGTAGACCCGGAGGCACTGGCCATCGGAATGGAGTTGATTGTCCCCTCCATTGACGTTCTCTTTCCGGAGCCGCTGGTGCCTGGTAAGCACATTGAGATCAGCCTGCCGGAGCAGCAGTTGCGCGCCTACGAGAATGACCAGTTGATCTTTGAATTCACCTGCTCCAGCGGGATGTCGAGCACACCAACCATCGCCGGGCAGTTCCAGGTGCTTTTCAAAGAGCCAAGCGCTTATGCACCCCGGTGGGGTCTGGAAATGCCCTACTTCATGGCAGTCTACCAGGAAGGGCCGGACTTTTCCAATGGCATCCACGAGCTGCCGATCACGTCCAGCGGGCGGCGACTATGGGCCGGTGTCCTCGGCTGGCCGGCCTCTTATGGCTGCGTTATCCTCGACGTCGGAGACGCGGAACGGCTCTACGAGTGGGCCCCGGTGGGGACGTTAGTGCGCATCGCAGGTGTAGCGCCAGGGACGCCGACCCAGGAGGAGGAGGAGCACGAGGAGCCGTAGTTGAGACTTCCGAAGTCTGCCGCGATTGCTGGGTAAAACTCTTCGCCAGCACTCTTACTTGGGCCATGAAAGGTCACCTGCGAACAGACTTCGGAAGTCTATTCCGAGAGGGACGCTTGTCAATCGGCACATGTGCGGGTAAAATAGCCCCTGTGAATCCGAGTCCCTTACCCCGCGTTCTCCTGGTTATCATCGTCGCTGTCTACGCCACGATTGGCGTGCTCTATGCAGCTCTCACTCCCCTCTGGCAGGTCCCCGACGAGCCAGCACATTACAACTACGTCCGCGCACTGGCCGAGGGGCGAGGCATCCCAGTCATTGAGGTCGGCGACTACGACCAGGCGTACATTGGCCGCCTCACGACAGAGAAATTTCCACCGGAACTGCCCATTGAACCGCTGGAGTACGAGGATCACCAGCCGCCGCTCTACTATCTGCTGGCGACCCCGGTCTACTTGCTCTTTGGCGGCGCGGTGTTGCCGTTGCGGCTGTTGTCGGTGCTGTTCGGGGCTGGGTTGCTGCTGGTCGCTTTCGGGGCAGTGCGGACAGTCTTCCCGGCGCGGCCCGAGTTGGCGTTGATGACTGCCGCCTTTATCGCGTTCATCCCCCAGCACGTGGCGATGACCGCCGGGGTGAACAACGACGCGCTGGCGGAACTGGTAGTGGGGGGCACGCTGTGGGCGCTGGTGGTCTACGTCGGCGGGGGACACGACCGGCCGTGGCCAGTTGGGTTGCTGCTGACGGCGGCGTTGCTGACCAAGACGACGACTTACTTTGTCGCGGGGGTGGCTGTGGTCGCTGTGCTGATCCGCTGGCGGCAGGAGCGCCGGACGTGGGGGTGGATGGTGGGACAATTGGCCTGGATGCTCGTCCCGGCGTTATTGCTCTCCGCGCCCTGGTTCATCCGTAACGGCCTCACCTATGGCTGGCTCGACCCACTGGGGTTGGTGCGACACAACGCGGTCGTCGAAGGACAGCCGCGCTCCTCCGAGTGGCTGGCGGACTACGGCTGGGGCGGGCTTTTGAGCCGCCTGGCCCGCACGGCCTTCCAGAGTTTCTGGGGCCAATTCGGCTGGATGGGCGTGGTGCTCCCGGCTCGCATCTACCAGGCCCTGGCCTTGCTTTCCGCCCTTTTGGTCGCTGGTTTCCTGTGGTGGCTGTTCGACCAGTGCCGTCCCAGGCTGACCTTATCTCAACACGCCAGCTTGCTCTTGCTTCTTATCTCTTGCTTCCTAACTCTTCTCGAATTCCTGTGGTACAACCTGACCTTCGTCCAGCACCAGGGCCGTTACCTCTTCCCTGCTCTCATTCCCATCGGGATGGCGGCGGCATTGGGACTGGACATATTGGCAGGAGTCCTGCCACAGCGGATGCGCCCCTGGGCGATAGCCACCCTTTTCGCCGGGCTGGCGGCGCTGGACGTGTATTGTCTGTTCAAGTTCATTATCCCGTTTCTGACGAGGTGACCGATGGATGAACTCGCACCTGGATTGATAGGCGAAGTAGAGGCAGTCGTGGCCGATGCGGATACGGCCAACCGCTGGGGCAGCGGGCTGGTGCCCGTCTTCGGCACGCCTGCGCTGGTCGGGCTGATGGAGGGCGCGGCGGTGCGGGCGCTGGCGGGGCACATCCCGCCGGGCCAGACCTCCGTGGGCGGGCGGATTGACGTCCGCCACCTGGCCCCTACACCGGTAGGGATGCACGTCCGCGCCCGCGCCGAACTGTTGGAGGTAGAGGCTCGCCGGCTGGTGTTCCGCGTCTGTGCGTGGGACGAGGTAGAGCAGATTGGGGAGGCTACCCACGAGCGGTTCGTCGTTGGCGAGGAGCGATTCATCGCGAGGGCGAAGGCCAAGGCGAAAGCCAAAACCAGATCAACATCGCCATAAAACTGGACGCTGGATATTAGCGATGAGCATCGAGCATCCAGCATCCAGCATTAAGTATCAAGCATCAAGTGTCCAGTACCGCTCCGCAAACGCCCATACTGCTGCCGCCATCTCTGCCACGTCAGCCCAGAAGGTGCTGAGTTGCGAGTGGTAGCAGGCGATGGCCGCGATCTTCGCCCCCAGCGCCTCTCTGGAGAGCGGCGCCGATTCTGCCTGCCATTGCCCCTTCATCAGCGCGACCTGCACCGCCTGCGGGTCCTCCGTATAGGGAAAGTCCTCGTAGTAGACCAACGTGTGCCCAGAGGCCTCCGCTGCGTAGCGCACGATCTGGTGATCCAGGTGGTGCCCGACTCCCAGCGGTGCGTAGGCTGTGTCGTCCGACATCAGCGGTAGTGTCGCCAACCGGGTCGCCACTTCCACGACCAGGCTATTCTCCGCAGGGTGCACCTCCCCCCACAACGCTTCCTCGCTGGCGTAGGGGAAGTGGCCATCAGGGGTTCGCCGGTAGATGCAGTCGGTGTAGAGCCAATGAACTGCTTCTGCTCCGAGCAGGGCCAACGCCGCCAGGTCCTCCTCTTGCCGTCTGGCGACCGCCTCGGCCGGATGCCCCCATCGCGCATGCAGTTCCTGAGCGAATGGGGAGAGCGGAGCGTCCGGAGCAGGAGTGCCGGCGAAGATTGTCGCCACTAGCACGCGCTCACCGGCCTGCATCTGCTGCCAGATACGCCCCCCGCACGAGAGGACAGCATCATCCAGATGAGGGGAGAGATAGACGTGGCCGTATTCGTTCACACTAAATGCACCTGGTTGACTGACAAAACTCTGGATTGGCCCTGGGAGCAAGAAATGGGACGCAG
>CAYPOY010000387.1:0-4546 GCA_964412395.1 uncultured Anaerolineales bacterium
TCCCGCCGGCGCTGGGCGGCACCCATCGCGTGGTCGTCAGCGGGCCCCCCCCCCCCCCTCCGGCCCCCCCTTTGGGGGGGCTGAACGGGGGGGGCCCCCCTGTAGGGGGGGGAAGGGGTGGGGTGCGCAGTTCGACCTGGGTCTGGGTCAGCGGCCGGGAGTACGTCTCCTGGCGGCGGGAGAACAACGACCGCATCACCCTCGTCAGCGACAAGTCCACCTACGTCCCCGGCGAGACGGCCGAGATCCTGATCCCCAGCCCCTTCGCGGGAGAGCAGTGGGCCTGGGTCACCGTCGAGCGGGGTGGGGTGCTCCACCAGGAAGTGTTGCGGTTGGAAAGCAATTCCACCGTCTACCGCCTGCCCATCACTGCTGAACACGCGCCTAACGTCTACGTCTCCGCCGTCATTGTCAAGGGGCCAGACGCGACGGAGCCGGTGGCGACGCACAAGGTGGGCTATGTCCTGCTGACGGTCGAGCCGGTGGAGCAGGAACTCTGCATCACGCTGATCCCCAGCGTCGAGCAGGCGGAGCCGGGCGACACCGTCTCTTTCAATGTGGAGGCCCGCGACGCGGGGGGCGAGCCGGTGCAGGCGGCTTTCTCCCTCGATCTGGTGGACAAGGCGGTGTTGAGTCTGAAGCCCCGCACGCCGGACGCTGTTCTGGATGCCTTCTACGGGCAGCGCAGCCTGGGCGTCTCGACCGCCAGCGGTCTGGTCATCTCCATCAACCGGCTGCTGATGGAGCAGATGGAGGAGACTGGCGAACTCTTCTCCGGGGCTGTGCAGGCCCTGGGAATGGGCGGGGGAGAGGCCGGGGTGCCCGCCGGAGCGCCCATGCCCACGGCAGTGGTCGAGGTGGTTGTCGAAGAAGAGGGGATGCGCAAAGCAGTGGCAGAACTCCCACCCGGGATCGAACTGCGCGAGGAGTACGCCGACACCGCCTTCTGGGACGCGACCATCGTCACCGACCAGACCGGTCGCGCCTCCGTTTCCATCCTATTGCCGGACAACCTCACCACCTGGGTCCTCCGGGGGGTCGGCGTGACCGCTGGCACGAAGGTGGGCGAAGCGACGGTGGATCTCCTGGTCACCAAGCCGCTCCTGGTGCGCCCTGTGACACCCCGTTTCTTCGTCGTCGGTGACCGGGCACAACTGGCCGCACTGGTCAGCAACAACACCGACGAGACCCTCGATGTGACGGTCACCCTGCACGCCACGGGTCTCACATTATCTGAATCTACGAATCCCGAATCTACGATCTCCATCCCTGCCAGCAGCGAAACCAAGGTCACCTGGTGGGTCACGGTCGAGGACGTACCGAGCATAGACGTAGCCTTCAGCGCCATAGCAGGCGAGTATTCCGACGCCGCCCGCCCGCGCCTGACCACTGGCCCAGAGGGCACGCTGCTGGTCTACCGCTACACTGCGCCGGAGATCGTCGGCACCGGCGGGCAACTGGTGGGTGAGGATACCCGCACCGAGGTAGTGGCCCTGCCGCCCAAGTACGACGACCGGCGGGGCGAACTCTCCATCCGGCTCGACCCGTCGCTGGCGGCCGGCATGGCCGATGGCCTGACCTACCTGAAGCACTTCCCCTACGAGTGCACCGAGCAGACGGTCAGCCGCTTCCTGCCTAACGTACTCACCTACCGCGCCCTGCGCGACCTGCCCCCCCTCAGTCCCCCCCATTGGGGGGGAGGAAGGGGGGGGGGAACTGGAGGCGAAATTGCCTGGCCTGGTCGCGGAGGGGCTGGGCAAACTCTACCGGCAGCAGCACGGGGACGGCGGCTGGGGCTGGTGGCCCGAAGGCCAGAGCAACCCCCACCTGAGCGCTTACGTCGTCTTCGCGCTGGCAAAGGCACAGGAAGCAGGTTTCGAGGTGCGGGAGGACGTGGTCGAGCGCGGGTTGGGTTACCTGGAGAGCGTGCTGGTCCCGGCCCGCGAACTCCGGTCCTACCGCGAGGCGAACCGACAGGCGTTCGTGCTCTACGTGATGGCCGAGGCTGGTCGGGCTCGCCGCGCCAGCGAGTACACCGGCGACCTGTACCGCCGCCGCGACAAACTCAGCCACTACGGGCGGGCCTTCCTGGCGCTGACGCTGCATCTGATTGACGAGGACGACCGCCGCATTGAGACGCTCCTCTCCGACATCCAGAACGCAGCCATCCTCAGTGCCACCGGCGCGCACTGGGAGGAGGCCGACTACGACTGGTGGGCGATGAATACCGACACCCGGTCTACCGCCGTCATCTTGGACGCACTGGTCCGGCTGTCTCCCTCCCCCTCCGAGGGGGAGGGCCGGGGAGGAGGTCTCATCCCGCAGGTGGTGCGCTGGCTGATGGTCGCCCGCCAGGATGGTATCTGGGAGACGACCCAGGAGACCGCCTGGGCGCTCATCGCTCTCACTGACTGGATGGTCGTCACAGGGGAACTCAAGGGAGAGTACGACTACAGCGTGTGGCTCAACGATGCCCCCCTGATCGAAGGCTCCGTGACCCCGGACACCGTTGACGAGCCGGTTCAACTGCGGGTGGATGTGGCTGAGTTGCTGAGCGATGTGGGCAACCGGCTGACAGTGGGACGGGGGCCGGGCGAGGGCCGGTTGTACTACACCGCCCACCTCAACGTCTATCTGCCGGTGGAGGAGATCGAGCCGCTGAACCGGGGGATCATCGTGTCGCGCCAGTACACCGACCCCGATTGCACCGAGGGGGCCAGGTGCCCGGAGGTGAGCCAGGCCACTGTTGGCGATGTGGTGCAGGTGCGGTTGACAATTATCGCCCCGCATGACCTGTACTACGTCGTCATCGAGGATCCGCTGCCAGCCGGGGCCGAACCGATTGACGTGAGCCTGGAGACGACGAGTGAACTTGCGCAGGAGCCGGGGTTATATCGCGAGGCGGAAGACGAGGACTGGTACGGATTCTACCGCTGGTGGTGGCGCGGGTTTTGCCGCAGCGAGATGCGGGACGACAAAGTGGTGCTCTTCGCCGAAACCCTGCCGGCGGGCACCTACGAGTACACATACACCTTCCGCGCTACGCTGCCGGGCGAGTATCAGGTCATCCCCACCACCGCCCACGAGTTCTACTTCCCGGAGGTGTTTGGGCGGGCGGATGGGAGGTTGTTCACGATTGAGAGTGGAGATGCTCTGGCCAATCCTCAATGAACGATAAAACGAGCCCTCTCGTCTCTGCTAAAGAGGCGAGAGGGTTTCTTTTTGAGGACACTTGTTGGTCGCATTTAAGCCTGTCGCCAACCTGGTTGCCCCACGGGGGCACTGCCCATAATATGTACCGGCCCAGAAATATCCCCGGGCCGGTTTCTTGCGAATTTCGCTCAACTTCCCGCCGTGGCCGAGGTGGCTGCCCTGGATGCCGCTGGTTGGTTCACCTGCGCCTCGACTACTGCCAGTTCGTCAAGCTAACGAGGGTGATCAGCCAGACGGCCAGCCGCCGTGAGACTCGATGGCCTGGTCTATCTCGTCCATCAGGCGGATGGTGTGTTCGAGTTGTTCCTTGTCGTATTCGGTCAGGAAGAGTTCGTAGAAGTGGATCACCGGGTCCTCGCGGCCCATACCGCTCTGCTTGCCAAAGTCTTGCAGGATGGCCTCGATGTTGGTCTGGCGGAGGAGTTCGACCAGTTGGCCCACGCCCAGGTCGTCCAGGTCTATCAGAAACCGGGTTTTTCGGGAAAAACCCGGTTTCTCCGCATCCGGAGTGGAGCAGAGTTTCTTTGAAGCTGGCGTAGAGCCCGTGCAGCGGGCCGTCGCCGGTCTCAAGGGTATAGACCTCGTTCACCAGGTCGCGGACGGTGGCGGCGTGGCGGGCCATCTGGCGGGCCAGCATCTGGGAGGTGGTGATAGTGTAGCGGTGGGCGACGGTGAAGGCGCGGCTCCACTGCTGACGCCAGGCATCGGCGTCGGACTCGACCTCCCCGGTGGGCCAGCGCCGGGCCTCCAGGTTGAGGTTCTTGATGCAGTAGAAATGGGTCTCGCGGGTGTCCCAGGAGAAGGTGCGCAGTTCGGGGAGCCGGCCCTCGCGGCGGCGAAAGTGGGCGAAGGAGATGGAGCGGTGCTCGGCGTCACCCTGGGCGGAGATGAAGAGCAGGTCGTTCAACCGCCAGACAGGCTGGTGGGGGTCGCGATGGCGGCTGGCGGGCACGAGCGAGCGCAGGATGCGGCGCAGGACGACGACGGGCAGACGTTTGCTCTCGAACTGGATGTAGAAGATGGCCCAGGGCTGGGTATCTGCCAGGGGGCGTATCTGCTTGATGGACTCGATCTTGACGGCGTGTTTGGGGTCTATGCCGAGTTCGGCTGGGTCGTAGTCGAAGGTGTAGTCGTCGGCGTCCTCGGCCTCAATGGGCCAGTCGAGTTCGTCGCGCAGGTAGGCGACGAGTTGGTCGAAATTGGTCAGGGTGCGGAGTTTGGCGACGTCAGTGGTGGGCATAGGGTATGTCCTTTCCTGGCATATAACAACGAATTTTGCTGATTCTAACGTTTTCTGTGGTCACCTTCGATACCCTCCCATTGAAGCGGAGAC
>CAYPOY010000388.1:0-4508 GCA_964412395.1 uncultured Anaerolineales bacterium
CTTCTGCATCCAGCACGCGCTTGCCCAGGTGCGTGAGGGTGTAAGCCTTGCGTGGGCGACCTGTCTCGTTCGACTCTGCCGGACCCTGCTCCGCTTCGTCTACACGCTCGATCCAGCCCTGCTCCAGCAGTCGTTTGAGTGCACCGTACAACGTCCCTGTGCTCAGGACAACCCGGCCCTCGCTGAGGGCCTGCACGTCCTTCATAATCGCGTAGCCGTGCCTGGGCTCCGGCGCTAGGCTGAGCATGATAAAAAGGGTGGCTTCGGTGAGTGGCAAGTTCTCCTGGACATCAGCTTGAACAGCCATACCTCGTCTCATAATACATTATTTAATGATATGTCATTACGCGACATATCATACCATAATTCACGTGCACTGTCAAGTGGCTCCCGCCCGGGCTTGCACGCCGCAAGAGAAGGCCGCACAACGGCCATTTGGTACAACATGGATTCTTCCTGGTCACCCGCACAAATCACCCGCTAATCACCCGTTGCGGGTGATGACACGATGCCATTTTGTTGCTATACTGGGAGCAAAATTCGGTTAGCTAGTTCTCGGTACAAAACGCTCTAAGCCCCCATCTCGGTGGCGTCCCATGCAGCGGGCAATCGCTTCTGACGCAATATTCTCGCCTACGACGCCCTCGGGGACGAGGGCTGGGAGCCTTGAAAAACAGTTTTGTACCGGAAACTAGACTATTCAAGCCATTTTCACCACCTTCTGCGCCAGGTTGCGAGAGAAGGATTCGAACCTCCATTTCCTGATTCAGGGTCAGGCGTCCTGCCATTAGACGATCTCGCAAAGGTACCTCTGTCAAGCGATGAAAGCCCAAGTTGCGAGAGAAGGATTCGAACCTCCATTTCCTGATTCAAAGTCAGGCGTCCTACCATTAGACGATCTCGCAATGAGGCGGTGCAAAGTGGTTTGAATTAGTGAGTCTCCGCTTATCGGACGAGTACACGGTCCGGAATGGATTGCTAAAGTGCCCTGATTACGAAACGTCACGTTCTTATCGTTGAACTATCGCCCATAAAAACTAAAAGCGCGGGGGTTTGTGTGTAACCCCCGCGCTTTGCGGTCAATACAATACAGCCCATTACGGGGGGAAACACCTGCCAGTTTGCTGCATGCACTGGAAACCGGCGATACGCCGGGCCAGGCAGGCCATGCACGATACACCGGACTGCTGATACAGACCAGCCGCCAGTATTGTTTGTGATTTCAGATGCCGTGCTCGTACCTTCACCATAATGGTTACACTATACCCCACAAGTGCGCTATTGTCAAGTTGCGTTTTGGAGCAAACACATTTATCCCTTTCGCTCGGTCTGGATTTGGCAATCGGCAGTCCCTCTCTCAAGTGTTGCTAGACTATTCAAGCCTTTTTTGCCGCCGAGAACGCTGATAACGCCGGGTTTTTCTATGGTTTTGATTCTTTTTTGCGATCTCCGCGCTTTCATATCACCCATCCGAATCACCCGCCAATCACCCGTAACGGGTGATGACACGATCCTACTTTGTCGCTATAATGGAGCTAATAATCGGAGCAAGCGTGGACGTGGTTCTTGGAGTCATTATTGATCAGCAACGCAAAGAGAAAGATACATCTGGCGACGGCTAGTTATCCTTTGCACGCGTTGAGTCTCTTCAGTCGAAGGGCCAGGTTCCGTCCTGATCAACAGCCAGAATTCGCTGACTGGAGCAGTGCAGCACTGGTCACCAAGCCACCACTAAGAGGAAGCTGGTGCAACGAGTTGAGATCCGGGTGAAGCGACGGATTGACGAGCACTGGTCGGATTGGCTCGATGGATTGACGATCAGGCACACCGATCAAGACGAAATGATTCTGACCGGCCCCATTGCGGACCAGGCTGCATTGTACGGTCTGATAGCAAAGCTGCGGGATTTAGAGCTGCCGCTCGTGTCAGTGAGAACGAACCCCCTAATCTATCCTTCGATAGATGACACTCTATCCGGTTGATTGGTATAATGGATGCGTACACATAGAGAAACCATTTTAGCCGATCTACGGCAGATTCAAACCAAAAAGGAGGTTAGTCATATGGATGCATACACATAGAGAAACTACTTTGGCCGATCTGCGGCAAATTCAAACCAAAAAGGAGGTTAGTCATGTCGTTCAATCTTTCTACTGTCAAATGGGGTTGGGTGGTCATCGGTGCCATCGTCGCTGCTGTCATCGCCTTTGTGCTTTTGCTGATTGCTCAGTTCGGCTATGGTCTCGTACTCGGCTTTCAGCTTCGCGGGGCGCCACCGCAGGAGATGCTGATCGAGGCGTTCACGAGCACGCCGTTTCTCATTCTGGGCGTCATCATCACGGCCATCGGTGCAGTGGTTGGAGGCCGCATGGCTGCCCGGCGGTCGGAGGACAATCCCCAGTTGGCCGGCCTTGTTGCCGGTGTTCTGGCGGCGGTGCTTGCACTTGCGCTCAGAGCCTGGCAGTGGGGTCTTGATTTCTGGACACTGCCCAACGTCGTCATGGCCGTGATCGGCGGCTGGTTGGGCGGTTGGCTCGTCAGCAGGCGCAGCCAAACCAGCTTCTAGCGTGTCAACTGTCAAGTGCCACGTGTCACGTGCGACTGATACCTGGCACTTGACCCCGACACTTTGCAGGAGGGCCTTTACGATGATCTGGAATCGAAACAAGCAAGCAGCAACAGAACCAGCGACAAACGGCCGCTACCGGAACGGCAACGGTCATCTCATTGAGTTGCAACAGGTGGTGAAAACCTATCGCAGCGCCGCGGGTGATTTCACGGCGCTTAAGGATGTGGATTTGGAAATAGACAGTGGCGAGTTCGTGGCCGTGATCGGCAAGTCGGGCAGCGGCAAATCCACCCTCATCAACATGATCACCGGCATTGACCGGCCCACATCGGGCGAGGTGCTGGTAGAGGATACGGCGGTGCACACGCTCAGCGAGGGGAAACTGGCGGAGTGGCGCGGCCGCAACGTCGGCGTCATCTTCCAGTTCTTCCAACTGCTGCCGACGCTCACCGTTATCGAGAACCTGATGCTGCCCATGGACTTCTGCCACATGTATTCCAGGCGCCAGCGTCGGGAGCGGGCGATGCACCTTCTGGAGCAGGTGGAGTTGGCCGACCAGGCCCGCAAGTTGCCCTCGGCCCTCTCCGGCGGCCAGCAACAGCGCGTCGCCATCGCCCGTGCCATGTCCAACGACCCGCCCATCCTGGTGGCCGACGAGCCCACCGGCAACCTGGACTCCAAGACGGCCGAGTCGGTCTTCCGGCTGTTCGAGAGCCTGGTGGACCAGGGCAAGACGATTTTGATGGTCACCCACGACCGGGACCTGGCCGAGCGGGTGACACGCACGGTCATCATCGCCGATGGCGAAATCATCGAGGAGTACCTGGCCCAGGTCTTCCCAGCGCTGAACGAGCAGCAACTGGTTGACGCCACTCGCTCGCTGGAACATCTCAAGTTCCCGCCCGGCGCCACCATCATCCAGGAAGGCGCCCCGCCCGAGAACTTTTACATCGTCACCAAAGGGCAGGTGGAGGTGCACCTGAAGGCGTCCAACGGCGAGGAATTCGTGGTCGCCCGTATGGGCCCCGGCCAGTACGTGGGCGAGATCGAATTGCTACGCGGCGGCGACAGCATCGCTACGGTGCGTGCTTCCGCCGAGGAGGCCGTCGAAGTCGCTGCCCTGGACCCCGAGGAGTTCGCCCGCCTGATCGCCGAGTCCGAGGCTGCCAAGGCAGCAATCAGCCAGGTGGCAGAGGAAAGGCTGGCCGAGAGCATCGCCATTAGGGAGGGATAGAAGATGTTTAGCCCACGTTGGCGCAAAGTCTTGCGCGATATCTGGGGGAATAAGCGGCGCACGTTTCTGGTGGTACTTTCCATCGCCGTCGGCGTCTTTGCCGTGGGCACGGTCGCACAGATGCGGGTGATCGTGTCGGACGACATGGTGGAGAGCTACGAGGCTGCCAATCCCGCCAGCGCTACCATTTACACCGATCAGCCTTTTGACGACGATGTGGTCGAGGCGGTGCGGCGCATGCCGGAGGTGGCCGAAGCGGAGGGCCGGCGCAGCGTCATCGTTCGGTTTCAGCACCCGCAGGACGATTCCTGGTATCCACTGCGTCTGTATGCTGTCTCGGATTACAAAGATATGCGCATCAACATCATCCAGCCGGAGATCGAGTTTGGTCCCGGCCCGGAGAAGTGGCCCAACCCCAGCACCTTTCCCCCGCCAGACCGGGAAGTGCTGATCGAACGCACGTCGTTGTTGATACCCAGCCAGGGTCTGGTCCCGAACGCTGCTCTGGGTGATACTCTGTTGATCGAGACACCGAGCGGCAAGCAGCGCCAGATGCGCATGGCCGGTCTGGTCTACGACATCGCCACCGGTTCCGCCCCCTGGACGGGCTCGGCCTACGGCTACGTCACTTTCGATACACTGGAATGGTTGGCAGCAATGAAGAATAGGCGGGCAGGAGGTAGGTGCATGGGGCGATGAGGAGAA
>CAYPOY010000389.1:0-4505 GCA_964412395.1 uncultured Anaerolineales bacterium
TACAAGTACATGTGCTCCGAGCCTGGCCAGAACATGATCAAGGACGACATCCGGGAGTTGGGTCTCACCCGCGTGGTGGTCGCTTCCTGCACCCCGCGCATGCACGAGGTCACCTTCCAAACCGCTGTCGCCGATGCCGGCCTCAACCCCTACTACTTCGCCATGGCCAACATCCGCGAGCAGTGCTCCTGGATCATCAAGGACATGGGGCAGGCCACGGCCAAGGCGAAGCGGCTGGTCAGTTCGGCCGTGGCGCGGGTGGCCTACCAGGAGGCGTTGGAGCCGCGCGTGGAGCCAGTCACCAAGGCGGCGCTCATCGTCGGCGGGGGCATCGCCGGCATCCAGGCGGCGCTCACGATGGCCGACGCCGGCTATCCGGTCTACCTGGTCGAGCGGGAGCCTTCCATCGGCGGGCACATGGCGCAACTGGACAAGACCTTCCCCACCCTCGACTGTAGTACCTGAATTCTCGGCCCCAAGATGATGGATGCCGGTCGGCATCCCAACATTACGCTCCTGAGTTACAGTGAGGTCGAGGAGGTTTCAGGCTACGTGGGCAACTTCAAGGTCAAGGTGCGCAAGAAGGCCCGCTACGTGGACGAGAACACGTGCACCGGCTGCGGCCTGTGCTGGACCGAGTGCCTGACGCGGCGCATCCCGCGCTTGAAACTGATCAAGATGGGCGAGATGAGTGTTGGGGAGAGGAGGCCTGGAGAGCGATGAGCCTGGAAGATCGAGTCAACGAGATCATTGACCGCTACGGCGCTGACCGGACGGTCAGCCTGGCCGTGCTTCAGGACATCCAGCGCGAGTGCAACTACCTGCCGCGCGAGGCACTGGAACTGGTGGCCGAGCGGCTGGGTATGCCTCCGGGCGAGGTCTACCGCATGGCCACTTTCTACCGCACTTTCACCCTCAGGCCGAAGGGGAAGTACTGCATCCGGGTGTGCCTGGGCACTGCCTGCCACGTGCACGGCGGGCCGCGGATCCTGGAGGCATTCGAGCGAGAACTGGGGATCAAGGCTGGCGAGAGCACTCCCGACGGGATGTTCTCACTGGAGGCGACCTCCTGTCTGGGAGCCTGCGCGCAGGCCCCCTTTGCAACAGTCAACGAAGAGCCGCATGCCAAGATAACCGCTGCCCGTGCGGCTGAACTGGTAGCGGAATTGTGCGGCCAGGCGACTCCAGAGGTGGCATAGGGAGGTGACACAATGCCTAAACTCAAGAGTCTAGATGAATTACAAAAACTGCGCCAGCGCCTGCATAAAAACATCAAGGCCCGCGCCGAGACGAGCACAACCATCACGGTAGGCATGGGCACGTGTGGCATCGCAGCCGGTGCCCGTGAGACGATGCACGCCATCCTGGCCGAGTTAGACGCGCGCAGCATTGACGCCCACGTGACTACCGTCGGCTGCATCGGCATGTGCTCGAAAGAGCCGCTGGTGGACATCCAGCAGGGCGACGAGCCCCGTGTTACCTACGGCAACGTCATGCCAGCCATGGTGCCGCGCATCATTGAGGAGCACCTGATCCAGGGCAACGTGGTGGAAGAGTGGGTCGTCGGGCGGGTGGCAGGGTAGGAGGATGAGAATGGTTGAACGTAATGGAAGACATCGAGCCGACGTACTGGTCAGTTGCCTCCACGACCGCGCACCGGACCTGATGCCGGCCCTCGAAGCGGAGGTGAAACGGCATGGTCTGGAGGGAGAGGTCAGGGTGGTGGAGGCCGGCTGCCGGGGCTTTTGCTCCATGGGGCCGGTGCTCCTGATCCAGCCCGATGGCATCTTCTATGTCGGGGTGCAACCCGCCGATGTGCCCGAACTGGTGGAGGAGACGCTGGTCAAGGGCCGCGTCGTCAAGCGGCTGACCTATCGGGAGCCGGCGACGCGCAGGCGCATCCCTTACTACAAGGACATCCCTTTCCACGCCAAGCAGATGCGCATCGTCTTGCGTAACTGCGGGCTGATCAACCCCCAGGACATTGAAGAGTACATCGCCGTCGGCGGCTACCAGGCGATGGCAAAGGCACTCACCGCAATGACCCCCGAGGAGGTCATTGAAGAAATCAAGAAATCGGGGCTGCGGGGCCGTGGCGGGGCCGGATTCTCCACCGGTCGCAAGTGGGAGGCTGGCCGGAAGGCCGAAGGCGAGATCAAGTACGTCCTCGTCAATGGCGACGAGGGCGATCCCAACTGCTTTATGGACCGCGCGCTGATGGAGGCGGACTCGCACAGTATCCTGGAAGGGCTAATCATCGGCGCCTACGCCGTCGGTGCTCATCAAGGGTTCTTCTACATCCCCTACGAGCATACGATGGCGGTGAGGAACGTGAGGACTGCCATCGAGCAGGCGCAGGAGTATGGACTGCTGGGCGAGGACATCCTGGGCTCCGGCTTCGACTTTGACGTGGAACTCAGGCTGGGGGCCCGCTCCTTCGTGGGTGGCGAATCCACCGCACTGATGCACGCCGTGGAGGGCAAGGTCAGCGAGCCGCGCCCCAAGCATATCCACACCACTGAGAAGGGGGTGTGGGACCGGCCCAGTTGTCTGAACAATGTCAAGACCTTGAACATGGTGTCGGAGATCATCAATCGCGGCGCCGAGTGGTTCGCCAGCATCGGCACCGAAACCAGCAAGGGGACACAGGTCTTCTCGCTGGCCGGCAAGATCAACAACGTGGGGCTGGTCGAGGTGCCGATGGGCATCACCGCCCGCGAACTGGTCTTCGAGATGGGAGGTGGTGTTCCCAAGGGGCGGGAATTCAAAGCAATGCAGATCGGCGGCCCTTCGGGTGGCTGTCTCCCCGCCAGCCTGTTGGATATGCCTATGGACTACGAGACGTTGGCCGAGGCAGGCTCGATGATGGGCACCGGCGGGGTGATCGTCTGGGACGACCGCACCTGCGTGGTGGACGTCGCCCGCTATTTCCTCGACTTTCTGCGGGACGAATCCTGTGGCAAATGCACGTCCTGCCGCGAGGGAATCAAGCGCATGCTGGAAATCCTGACCCGCATCACCGAGGGGCAGGGGGAGATGGCCGACCTGGAGACGCTGGAGACGCTGGGGCGGGTGGTGCAATCGGTCTCGCTGTGCGGGCTGGGCAAGACAGCGCCTAACCCTGTGCTCAGCGGCCTGCGCTATTTCCGCGACGAGTACGTGGCCCACATCGTGGACCACAAGTGTCCGGCCGGCGTCTGCAAGGCGCTGATCGAGTACTACATCATCGAAGACCTGTGCATCGGCTGTGGCCTCTGCCTCCGCAAGTGCCCGCAGGAGGCGATCAGCGGGGAGAAGAAAGAGCCACACGTCATTGACCCGGCGTTGTGCATCAAGTGCGGCGTCTGCCGCGATGTCTGCAAGTTCGACGCGGTGGGCGTGAGGTAAATGGGCGTCCGAGACCCTCAGACCGAGTGGATGCGCGTGCAGGCTTATCGCCGTATGAGTGGCGAGCAGCGCATCGCGCTGGCGGCGGAGATGTTCGAGGATGGCGTCGCTATTGTGCGGGCCTCAATTCTCAACCGCTATCCAGACATCAGTCCTGATGAGCTCAAACGGCAAGTGCGCCGCCGTGTCCTGCCACGTGGGTTGGCGCTACAGGTAGAACGTTATCTGCAAACTATGTCAGTTTCAACCACGTAAGACAAGGAGAGCCGTATGGTCACACTTACTATTGACGGACAAGAGATCCAGGCTGAAGAAGGGCAGACCGTTCTTGAGGTCGCCCGGCAGGCCGGGATCGAGATTCCCACTCTATGCTATCACCCACTCCTGGAGCCCTACGGTGCCTGCCGCCTCTGTGTGGTCGAGGTGATCCGCCATGGTCGCTCCAGGCTGGAAACATCCTGCACGCACCCCGCCTGGGATGGGCTGGAGATCAAAACCCGCTCCCCCGCCGTCATCGAGGCCCGCAGGGTTGTCCTGGGGCTGCTTCTCTCGCGTTGCCCCAATGTGCCGGTCGTTCAGGACCTGGCGCGGGAGTACGGCATCACGGAGCCGCCTTTCCCGACGGACACGCCGGACGAGAAATGTATCCTCTGTGGTCTGTGCGTGCGCACGTGCCACGAACTGGTCAAGGCCGACGTGCTGAACTTCTCTCAGCACGGTCCTGAGCGGCTGGTAGGGCCACCCTTCCTGGAAAAGACCCGCCAGTGCATCGGCTGCGGGGCCTGCACGACCATGTGCCCCACCGGTGCCATTGAGATCGTGCTGGAGAAGGAGGCGGTCTACAAGGAGAAGCCGCTGGGTCCCACCAGCGCCATCTGGGTACCCTCAATGCAGGCGGTGCCGCGCGTGCCGGTGATTGACACCGACGCCTGCATCCGCTTTCGCCAGAACGACCGCACCAACAGTGAGATCGCGGACGCCTGCGGGGCCTGCGAGATGGTGTGCGAGGCCGGCGCGATCAACTTCGAGCAGCAGGACGAGATCCTGGAATTGGACGTAGGGGCCATCATCGTCGCCACCGGCTTCGAGATGTGGGACCCCCACCAACTCTCACAATA
>CAYPOY010000390.1:0-4446 GCA_964412395.1 uncultured Anaerolineales bacterium
CATTTCAGTTTACCCTATTGCCGCGCTTTTGTCCACCAAATGGATAAAGTCGAGATCAACCGCAGCTCCCCCATTCCCTTGTCTATTTGTTTCCCTGTTTCCTTGTCTACTTGTTTCCTTGCATACTTGTCTACTCCATATTGTAACAGCCAACTGTCTTTTGGCAAGCAGTGGCCGCCCACACGCGCTCCCGGAACGTGCATACGCCGGTCGGGCCGGGCGTTGATCAACTCCCGCACCTCGAAGACGTTCACCCCCATCCGCTCGCAAGCCAGCGCCACCTCGTTGGCGAAGGCGATGTTCACGTCGCGGTAAGCATTCTCCACCACCTTCGCCATCTCCGCCGTCAATACGTCCGTGGGCGCGATCTCCCCTTTCACGATGTGGCGGTACAACTCCACAGCCCGGCGGGCGCTTTCCTCGTCAATGCCCCCCACCACACGGGGGAAGTCGGTGATGTACTCCAGCAGCTTGCCCGGCATCACCCGCTCGTAGGAGAAGGCCAGGTAGAATTGCGAATTGTGAATTGCGAATTGCGAATCTCCCCCTCTCCTTGTCTCCTTGTCTCCCCTGCCCTCCTTTAAGTCCCGACTCCCGCTCCAGGATCGGCTGTACCACGTTCTGGATCGTCCCCGGGGCCACGGTGGACTCGATGATGACCAACGTCCCCGGCCGCAGATGCCGTCCCGCCTGGGCGCTCACCTCGCGCAGCGAATCATAGTGCGGCACGTGGTCGCCATCCATCGGTGTCTGTACATCGATCAGAATCACATCCGCATCTTTACAAACTGAGTAATCGTCAGTGACACGGAAAGTCTTCTTCTCCACAGCCACACGGTGAATCAGTTCCGCCAACCCAGGCTCATCCCCCTCAAAGGGGCTGTTACCGCTGTTCAGGCACTCGATCTTCCAGCCAGAGCGATCCGAGCGTCGCTGCACTCCGGTTACGTCAAGTCCCGGCACATCAGCCAGGAGCACAGCGCAAGGAATGCCCACATAACCCATTCCAATGACGACAACGTTCAACTTTTCAGGTTCCACTGACCACTCCTGATTCGATCACCTTTGGTAAGAGCCGTAGACCACTACCTCGGCGCTCGGGTCCTGCAACCGTGCTGCCAGCGCCTCGCTGGGACTGTTGCACGTGTCGTCCGAGTCCCCTGGAAATATGTACTGAAGGCCTGTCATCACCTGCAGTTCTCCTCCAACAAAGCTACACAATGCACCACCGCCCGTCCATCACCGTATAACCTGGGGCGCGTAGAGGGCGACGTAAACGACCGGACGGCCTGAACGATGCGATCCGCGTCTGTGCCAACGAGCATATTCCAACCAGCTTCTATGTGGTCTCCACCCACTCGGTCTCATCACGCAGCGTGATGCACGGCACAGCCAGCCAGTAGGCTTCTTTCTGCACGCCACCCGAGTCGGTCAAGATCATCCGCGCCGATCATTCCAGCCTCACCATGTCCAGGTAGCCCACCGGCTCGATCAGTCGCACGTGCGGGGCAGGGGAATAGCCCAAGATCCCGATCGCTTTCCTCATCCCGTTCGATTACGATATTGAACTGCGTCGTTCACCTCCATGCGTTTACACGCATATCCGGCGCGCACCTCTGTCCCACACCTCGCTCAAGTCCACCGCGCGGTAGGCGGCGTGCGTCACCATTATTATAGCAAAAAGCGGCTCGACATTTTCCTGGACTCGGTCAGGACGCTGGGGCCGGTGCGTTGAACACCCAGTGACGCCAGAGCCAGGTCGCCCGGTCAAAGTCGGTATCATCTGTGGCGATCCTGCTGACGTCCACATAGACCTTGCCTCTGGCGACCTTATCGAGCTTCATAGAAGCCCCCGATTTTCAGTTTGAAATCATAGTTCTGAGCCGGCTCCTCCCCCAAACAGCCTGCCAGATCATCAGAAACTTTATCCGATCCTCCTCAACCGGTAAGAGCCGATTTCGCCTTTTTGGACAACGATCCGCACCTGTCGGCCCAGATGGGCCTTCTGCAGGAGAGATTCTTCCAGCAACAGCCCCTCCTCTGCTGCTACCCGCATCTCCCTCACCTCTATAGCCATTCTTCCCCCCTGAATTTGATCATTTCTCGCAGGCGGGCTTTGCTGGCCTCCACACCATCCCATTTCCCACGCCACGATAGTCCCAACCTGCCGCCCGGGCCTGTTCCGCCGAGAACACGCGCCGCCCGTCAACGAGGATGAGCCGGGCAACTTGCGTCTCCTACGACCCCCTGCACTTCTTGCCCCGGAAGAAAGCGGGACAAGTCATTCCCCTCCCAATGCCTGCAAGAAACGCTCCACCAACTCTGTGTCCACACCAGCGATCTCGCCCAGGACTCGCAGAGGATGTGGCAGCGGCTCTTGCCACAGCCACTCGACGCGCAGCCAGAAGCCGGGTAACGCCTCCGCGTGATATTCGCCCTCTTTGCCACTGAAAGCCAGGCAATACCGTTCCTCTTCCAAATGATAGAACTCGACCCACTCCATCTGGGGGTCAATCAACCAATACTCCGGCACTCCCCCGCGCGCATACTCGTAGAACTTGTCGCCCCGGTCCCAGCCCACGCTCTCCGGCGAGATGATCTCCACTACCAGGTCTGCTGGGCCGTCCAGATAAGTCTCCTGCAGCCAGTCTAGATGTCCCCTCGCTACAAAGAGCAAATCCGGTTCCCGACCCCGTTCCAGCTTCATCTGGAAAGGAGCGCTCAGAACAACGCCCAAGTTATGTTGCTCAACAAACGTTCCTAGCACTTTCTCCAGGAAACCCACGATTAGTTGATGCTGCTTCGATGCCGGGCTATACATCACCACCTCCCCATCTACCCATTCGGCCAGTGTGTCCTCGTCGGCCCAATCCAGGAACTCCTCGTAACTCGACTTTATCCATTTGTATTCGACCCCCATATCTGGGTTGAAATTGTAGCACGCACCTATATGCAGGGGGTCAATATTGCTAAAATGGCTCAAAATCGGCCAAAATCAGTGAAAATTGGCCCAAAAACGCCGAAATGGATAAAGTCGAGCGTAAGTCATCTTTTGAGGGAGCCTGCCCTGAGCGGCTCGGCTGAGCTCGCCGAAGTCCTGCCGAAGGGGCTGGCCTGGTATCTTTCCAATCGCCTGCTGCAGGCGCAGGCGCAGACCCGGTTGTTCCTCGATCCAACCCGGCAGTTCTTTCGACACTATCTGTTTTACTTCTTCTGCCAGTAGAATCGTCACTGCCCACCTCCCATCGCATCGGTCCGAGCCGTCAGCCCGCCTGGTAGACCGAGACTCGTCAGGCATTCGATTTTATCACGCCTCTGACGTATGGTCAAGATTCACCAGAATTCGCAACGTTCAACCGGCCCAAGCCCCCGGGGGATTGGGGATTTCGGATTGCGGATTTGGATCAAGTCTCTGAGGGCACGCCCAGGATGGTCGTCCCCTCCTGGATGCCACCGGAATCGGTCAGCACCAACTGAGCATTCGCCATCAGGTTCAGGAACTCCAGGTAGCCCAGCGGCTCCGTCACACGCAGGTTCGGCATCGCCGCCAGCCTCCCCTCGCAGCTAACTTCCATACCTGCCTCGCTGCGCGGGGATGGACGGGGAAAAGCATCCCCTACGGGAACCTACGATAGATATCCTTCCGGTGCCGAACCCGCCGAAATTCTATCACCTGTTCGTCAATATCTATCCGGAGACCCACCCTGTAGCTGCCAAAGCGCATCTTGTAATACTCTTGGTAGCCTTTCAGTCTCTGCACCTTACCTGCCAAGAATGGGTCTTCCTTGATCTCCTCTCCAAAGGCCACTTCTTCGACCCGCTTCCTCACACCCGCCGGCAACCTGGCAAGCTCCTGATAGAAGGTCCGTGTGTGCCGTACTTGCCAGGTCACTCGCTTGCCTCCGCCTCCGCCAGATAGTCTTGATAGACCTGCCACCCTTCCTGGCCCTTGAACCATTCGTCGTCTTCTACTTCCTCGATCATCTGGCCTAGCGCGTAGTCCTCAATAAGCTCAAGCAAAACCTCAGGAGTGGTATCCAACAGTCGGGCCAGTGTAAAGATTGAGACTCGCCATTGGTCGTCCAACTTGATGATACCCCCAATGTGCTCTCGCTCCACGAGTTCCAGAAACACCTCTGGTTGAGTTCCCAGTATCTCCGCCGAGGACTTGAGATCCATCGCCAATCGGATCATCTCGCTCCTTCCCACAACCCCAGAACGTTCACAATGCGGTTTGCCGCTCGTCCATCCCACAACTCCGGCACCTGCCCAGCCTTGCCCTCACCATCCAATGCCACCAGGGCCCCGGTTACAATCCGCCCCGGGTCATGCCCCACAATCGTGTTCGTTCCCTGCGTCACCGTCACTGGGCGCTCGGTGTTCCCGCGCAACGTCAGGCAAATGTGCGGAGGGGCCAAGGGGCGGAGGAGATGGGGAGAGATCACT
>CAYPOY010000391.1:0-4439 GCA_964412395.1 uncultured Anaerolineales bacterium
CCTTCTCCCGCTCGCAACTCTGGCCTGAATTTGCGAAAACTTGGTGAGGGTATCGTACTGCCTGCCCACGCCGGAGGAGATTGAGGCGGCGGAGCGGGCGGCCGAGGCCCTGCCCGATGCCGCCGCGCAGATTCCCTATGGCCTACCCACTGAGCCACTGCCCGAAAGCGGCACGTCCGGCGCTGGACGGGCCTTCACTGTGCCCCTCTACGGCTTCAAGACCTGGGCCGACCTGTTCACCCCGCGCCAACTGCTGGCCCTGGTCACCTTCGCCAGGTGGACCCGCGCCGCCCGCGAGGAGATGCGGCGGTTGGGATATCCAGAGGAGTGGGGGGAGGCGATTGGTGGCTACTTAGCGTTGGCTGTGGATAAGGTGGCGGACTACAATTCCTCTATCTGTGTATGGCATGTGTCCAGAGAGGTAATAGGACACACTTACACACGGTTTGCGCTTCCGATGGCCTGGGATTTCGTGGAACTGCCCCTCAGCAACGATGTTGGGGGCGCTTACAGTGCGCAACTGCGTTGGGCAGTCCGCTACATAAAGCACGCGCTGTTGGCTGCCGGAGGCTCAGAAACCCGTTTTTTGGCAGAAAGCGGGCTTCTGGGGATGCTCTGTCAATCCGCCACTGATCCCTTTGATGGCCCCGTGGACGTTGTGGTCACCGACCCGCCCTATTACGACGCCATCCCCTACGCCGACCTGTCTGACCTCTTCTATATCTGGCTGCGGCGCACAATGGGCGATCGGTACCCGGAGGTCTTCGCCGCATCCCTGACCGCAAAGGCTGACGAACTGGTGCAGCAACATAAGAACGGTGCGACCGGCCGCAAGGGGAAAAAAGAGTACGAGGCGGGAATGGCCGCCGCATTCCGCCGCGCCTGGGAGGCCCTGACCCCCGACGGACGCATGGTTGTCGTCTTCGCTCACAAAGACCCCGACGCCTGAGAGACGTTGGCCATGGCCATGATCAGGGCTGGTTTCACCGTCACTGCCTCCTGGCCGATTGATACCGAGAGGCAGACTCGCACTCGTGCTGTGGGCGGCAGTGCTGCCCTGGCCTCCTCCATCTGGATGGTCTGCCGCAAGCGAGAAACCCGTTTTCTCGGAGAAAACGGGTTTCTGGGCCAACCCACCGTGGGGCGCTACGGGGCCGTGCGGCGGGCGATGCAGGAGCGCATCACCGAGCGGCTGCGCTACTTCTGGGACGCAGGGATAAGCGGCCCGGACTTCGTCTGGGCGGCCGTCGGCCCAGCGCTGGAGTCCTACTCCGCCTACGACGAGGTGCGCCGCCTCGATGGCTCCCCCTTCACCGTGAGCGAGTTCCTGCGCGAGGTGCGCCGCCTGGTCGCCGACTTCGCCCTGGGACGCATCCTCCTTCCCAAACTCAGGGGCCGCTCCACCGAGGGACTGGACGAGTGGACGCGCTACTACCTCATCCACCGCAACCACTTCGGGATTGCGCCGGCCCCGGTGGGGGAGTGCATCCTTCTCTCCCAGGGCTACGGCCTGGACCTGAACGACCTGCGCGGGCCACGGGGTTTCCTGGTCAAGACCAAAGGCAGCGACTTGCGATTGGCTCGCTGGGACGAGCGCACCCGTGCCGACCCTTCGACAGGACTTCGGCGAGCTCAGTCAAGCCGCTCAGGGTATCGCCTGGGCGAACCGCACCCCAGCGGCGGCCTGCCGCTGATAGACGCCCTCCACCGGATGATGCACCTGTGGTCGGCAGGGCAACTGGACGCCCTCAACGCCTACGCCGTCGAGAAGGGGCTGCATCAGAACGACCTATTCTGGGCCGTGGCCCAGGCTGTGCTGGAGATGGCCGCCCCCCAGAGCCGCGAGCGCACACTGCTGGAGGCGCTGGTGGCGTGGGGACGGGGGAGGAAGATGCCAGCATCGATTCAGCAAGAAAGACTTCTGTAGAGATTATGCGAGAAGATCAGATTGAGGCTGCAATCAGGGGCCTCTCAGGTGATAAGTTTGAGCGCTTTGCCAGGGAACTAGTGACTCGTGAACTATACCCTGGTCTGAACCCTACATCGGGAAGCCACGACCTCAGTGAGGATGCTCGAACTGAGCATACAACCGTTTTCTTGCATGGCGGGATCTGGGTTTCCCTGATCCTTTCGAAGACTGGTACCTGGACCAAGCTCGGAGCTGACTGTGCACGATGCAAAGAAACGGGACGGCGAATTGATGTTGTAGTCTTTGTGACCGCTGGCAATCCGCGTTCTGACACAGTAGAAGGCTGGCATGAGAAGGTTGAGCAAAAATTTGGCTGGGAACTCGAGGTAAGGGCTCTGCGTTGGCTTACTCCTGTTGCGAGCCGTCCTGATTATGAGAGTCTGGTTGATGACTATCTCGGTGTCCCACCCCCAGACGGAGACTTAATCCAAAAGATAGAGACGGAATTCTCCCGTCATACTAACCGCGCGCTAGAACAGATCCGTCTTCACATTCCTGGGATGTCCTATTCCCTTCCACGCAATGAGATTGCTCGGGTTGAGGATCAACTCTCGCAAGGAAAGTCAGTCGTTCTAGCCGGTGATGCTGGAACCGGAAAGAGTGGAATTGGCGCCAGTCTCGCTCGCTCAGCGGGAGAAAGACGCAAGGTTGTCCTCTTGCTGGATGCGAGACGTGTGGGACATATCAAAAGCGAAACCGAATTGCGACAACACTTGGCACTCAGTGGACCAGTCGCTTCTGCAGTGGGTCGAGTCGGGCGACATAAAGGATGTCGGGTTATCATTGATCAACTGGACAACATCGCTGGATCTGTTTCGGCCAGACTATTAGTAGAACTGACTGTAGAATGTTCCCCCCTTACAGACGTTGAAATCATTGTGATTTCTAGAAAGCGCGAAGCTCACGAAGTCAAACTCCTCGATGGTCTGGCCACCGCGGGATTCGTGGAATTGATTAGCCACCCCTTGAGTGAGACCAGAGTAGAAGGTGTACTGAAGCAGCTAGGGATCTCACAGTTCTCTGCTGACCTTGTCACTCTTGGTCGCAATCTATTGAACCTTGAGTTGATAGGCGCGATTAAGCAGCGGCAACCAAACTTCGATTTCTCTGCTTTGATGGACGAAGTTGACCTTTGGGAACAGTACGTACAGCTTCTAATAGAGCAGGAGGAAGTAGTATCTGGTTCTGAGAACGCGGAGCAGATCGTCGCGGAAGCTGTGAAGCTTGCTCGGTCTGGACTGAGGAGCGAAGACCGAACATTTTGTCTTGACTACCCTGTATCCCGTTCCAACAGGCGGCTTGTTAGCTGGGGAATTATCGTGTATGAACAAGAGGACGGACGTGTTTGCCGCTTCCGTCACGAAAAACTGCAAGACTTCCTGTATGCCTGGAACGCTACTCGGCGATACGTGATGCCCACAGACGTACTCGACGAGATCAACGTTCACAAAAGTCGGAATGTCTTAACCTGGATGGACAAAATATACTCGCGTCGAAGCCCGCACCTACATAGGCGGTTCTTGAAGGAGATGTTCAATGTCCAGTAGCGAAGTGCCTTTCTACGCGCAGGCAGCAGTACTGGATCGCTACATTCACTTCTCTGAGCCAGGGGCAGATCCTGAGACGCTTGAAATCATATTGGAGATGCTTCGGTCTCGACAGGATTTGCGCAAGTACTTCTTTCGCAGTGGTCCTAGCGCTGCCTGGGCTCCTGTCCTCTGGGACCGCGGATTCTTTGATGCTCCTCCGCCCCCCCAACAGACCGATACGGGGCCTATTCTACCGCGTTGGGACGTGCAGGAATACCTGACTTCTGTAGCAGGTCAGGTTCCCGATATCGTCATTAAACACGTCGAGTCCATTAGCGGACAGGGATGGTACATATCACGGTCAATCCAGGCGCTGTGTTTCATTCCGGCGGAAGATGTCAAACGTGTTTTGGTGAGGATTATCGAATGGCTTGAGGATCCGCGAATTGCCCGCGCCATTGCCTCAAAGACCTATGAACTGGTAGTAAAGTTGGCCAAGGAGGGAGAATATGCTTCCGCCTTCAGTCTGTTTCAAGAGCTTACAGCCCCAATTCCATCATCTGATGTGAAGGATGTCGGTGGGTTCACTGTGAGAGCCGAAGCTGTCTCTAGATTCAGGAGCGCATGGGACGAAGAGCAGATACTGCTGGGTGGACTTGAGTTGCTTAAGGAACTGGACATCCAGCGAGTGGTGGCCATTCTGGAGGAGCATCTATGCACCGCACTCCGACTGGAAGCTACTGCAATGAACTCCCCGGACTTCGAATTCTCTTCCTGGTGGCGCACGGCCATCGAGGATACCGGGCAGGATTTGGATCGTGTCTACAGGGATAAGCTACTGCGGACGCTACGCGATGCGCTGGAAATCTGGGTTCAACACGATTCAGATAGTGTCACCAGAATTTCGCAAATTTGAGCACAACTGAAGAACCTTAACATAA
>CAYPOY010000392.1:0-4427 GCA_964412395.1 uncultured Anaerolineales bacterium
AGGAGTTCGCTCGCAGCCTGGTTTTCGCCTACCTGCGCCTGTGCGAGCGTCACGGTCGAGTCGTCAAAGATGAGGTGTCGAATGATGTGTGGGAAATCGGGCAGGCGATGATAGCGTATCCCATCGTCCTACTCGACGGCGTGGCGGAGACCCTGGCCCGACTGAGCGACCATTGCCGCCTGCTCCTGTTGACCAAGGGTGACGGGGAAACGCAGGAGAGCAAACTGGCGCGGTCGGGCCTGGGCCATCTCTTCGACGGGGTACACGTCGTGCCGGAGAAGGACGCCGGGGTGATTCGAGGACTGGTGACCCAGTATAATCTGCGACCGGAGCGAACCTGGATGGTCGGCAACAGCCCGCGCTCCGACATCAACCCGGCGCTGGAGGCGGGGGTTGGTGCCATCTACGTTCCACATCCGAACACCTGGAAGCTGGAGCATGAAGAGATTACAGAGCCGGAGCGGGTGATTGTCCTGAATTGCTTCGGGGAACTGACCGCGTTGTTTCCCGATGCCGAAGGGAGGCAAAAGGTATGATTCGAGCACTCATATTCGATTACGGCGGCGTGCTGGTGCGCACCGTCGATCCTACCCCCCGCCGCCAACTGGAGCAGCAGCTCGGGCTGTCGCCAGGTAGGGCGGACAAACTGGTGTTCAGAAGTCCGCTCTGGGACGATGTCCAGCTTGGCTGTATCAGCGGCGCCAAGTTCTGGGCCGACTTGGGCCAACGGATCGGACTGAGCGCCGGGGAACTGGCGGAGTTTCGGCGGGCTTTCTGGTCCGGCGATCGGCTGGACGAGGAACTGGTCGCTCTCATCCGCCACCTGCACAATACAGGCTACCGCACTGTCTTGCTCAGCAATGCCCCGGCCGGCTTGCGTCAGCGTGTGGAGCAACTGGACATTGCCGATGCCTTCGACGTCATCGTCGTCTCCGGCGGCGAGGGACTGATGAAGCCCGACCCCGTGATCTTCGAGCTGGCGTTGGCGCGAGTGGGCGTGCCGGCGGAAGAGGCTGTCTTCGTGGACGACTTGCAAGTGAACGTGACTGCGGCCCAGCATGCTGGGCTCCACGCCACGCGCTTCCGTGGGCTTGCGCCGCTGCGCAAGTGGTTGCGGGGCCTGGGCGTGCCCGTCCCCGACCCTGTCCTGGCCCCTCTTCCTGACGTACGTGCCGTCATCTTCGACTGGGGCGGCGTGATGGAGAGACTGCCGGACGAAGCGCACATCGCTGGGTGGGGACGGCGGCTGGCACTGGAACACGGTACGCTGGCGGATGCGCTGTGGGGCGAGACGTGGCACCGGCTGTCGGTTGGTGCCATCTCCAACGACGACTACGTGCGACACATCGCCGACCTGCTGGGCTTCCCTGATGCGGAGGCAGCAGGCTGTTTCATCGAGGAATTCTACACCGATGACCGCTTCAACCCGGAGGTGGTCGCCGCTGCGCGTGCTTTGCGAGGCCGCTACAAGGTTGGGTTGCTGACCAATGCCTCACCCGGTCAGGACGACCGGATTCGCGAGCAGTTCGGGCTCGACGTGCACTCCGAGTTCGATGTCTACGTCAACTCTGCCTACGTCGGCCTGCGCAAGCCCGACCCGGCCATCTTTCATTTGACGCTGAACCAACTTGACGTCGCGCCACAGCAGGCGATCTTCCTGGACGATGGCTTGCGCAACGTGGACTCCGCCCACGAGTTGGGTATCCACACAGTGCAGTTTATGGACCCGGCCGCGTCGCTGGCAGAGTTGGAGGCGTTGCTGGGGCATCCGGTTTAGAACGCGGGCTTGCGGGATTGTACGTCTCCGCTGCCCCTTCAGAGTCCGCCGTGGGTTTTTACCTGAGCCGGGGCTGCGAGTTGGCGAAGGTGGTTGACCAGGAGTTGTATGCGTTAGAGCCGGAGGACATTCATCTAATCCGCAGGCTGTAAGTGCATCAAGGTGAGGGACATAATGTCAGCATCCGAGTTCGATTTCAAGAATACTATTTCTGACAATCGCCTGGTTGGATTGTGGCGTATGATGACCGGCTTTCGGCTGGTCTATCTCGGAGCGGTCGTCGGCGTGGGTATCGCAGCCGCGCTCAGGACAGGCAACTATCTGTTGCTGCGCTATTTTGTGGACAACGTTCTGGGACAGGGGGAATCTGGTCGCACCTTGCTACTCATCGCGCTGAGTTTTGTGGGCCTGGCGTTGGTTCAAGGCACGTTCTCCTTCCTCAGTGGACGGTGGGCTGCCCAGACGGCAGAGGGGGTCACGCAACGATTGCGCAATTACCTGTACGACCACATCCAGCGACTGTCGTTCACTTACCACGACAAAACCCCAACCGGCGAACTGATCCAACGCGCTACCTCGACGGTGCGTTCAGGCCGCTCGGTAACGTGCGAGGAGAGGTCGCGTTCCGCGATGTGCGTTTCGAGTACGACGGCGCGGACGGCGCAGTGCTGAGCGACATCAGTTTCCGGTGCCAGCCGGGGCAGGTCGTGGCTTTGCTCGGTTCGACCGGGTCGGGCAAGACGTCGCTGGTCAACCTCCTACCCCGTTTCTACGAGTACAATGGTGGCAGCCTGACGCTCGACGGGGTGGAGTTGAAGGAGTATCCGCGCCACTTTTTGCGGCGGCAGATCGGCATCGTCGAGCAGGAGCCGTTCCTGTTCTCCCGCACCATCCGTGAGAACATCGCCTACGGGGTCGAGCGGGAGGTCTCCGACGAAGAAGTCAAAGCCGCCGCCCAGGCCGCAGCCATCCACGACGTGATCGAGTCGTTTCCTGATGGGTACAACACGTTGGTCGGCGAGAAGGGGGTCACGCTCTCCGGCGGGCAAAAGCAGCGCGTCGCCATTGCCCGCACGCTGCTCAAAGACCCGCGCATCCTCATCCTGGACGACGCCACTTCGTCGGTGGACACAGAGACCGAGGGGCTGATCCGCGCAGCGCTGCAACGGTTGATGCAAGGCCGCACCAGTTTCATCATCGCCCACCGCGTCCAGAGTCTGATGAACGCCGACCTGATCCTGGTGCTCGACCAGGGCCAGATCGTACAGCGCGGCACGCACAGCGAGTTGATGGCGCAAGAGGGCATCTACCGCCGAATTTACAACGTGCAGGCTCGCATCGAGGACAAGTTGGAGAAGGAGATTGCTCAGACTTCCGAAGTCTCCCAGACTTCGGAAGTCTTGAAGGAGGTGGCTTGTGTCGCACTTGAAGTTTGAAGAAGAAGAATTCACGACCCAGTTCAGTGGCCAGACGGTTCTCCGTACCCTGGCCCAGACCAAACCGCATTGACCGTGGCTGGTCGGTTTTCTGGTGGCCGTCGCGTTGGTGTCGGCAATGGACTCGTACTTTACCTTCCTCAGCAAGCAAATCGTGGACGAAGGCATCCTGGCAGGCGACAAGGAGAGGCTAATCCAGATCGTCACTCTGTACGGTTCGCTGATCATCGTGCAGGCTGTGGCCGTCTTTGCCTTCATCTTCCTGACCGGCATCCTGGGAGAGCGCATCCGGTACGATCTGCGAAAAAAGGTGTTCGAGCACCTGCAAGAGTTGTCCTTCTCCTACTTTGACCGGACGCCGGTGGGCTGGATTATATCGCGCGTCACCTCCGATTCGAGTCGTATGGCCGAACTGGTGACCTGGGGGCTGTTGGACGTCACCTGGGGTGCGATGAACATCGTCACGGCGGTTTACTTTATGATGATCATCAACTGGAAACTGGCTCTCGTAGTGTTCGCCATCATTCCGGTACTGGTGGTCGTGGCGGCCCAGTTCAGGAAAAAGATCATTGTAGAGTACCGCAAGGTGCGCAAACTCAACTCGAAAATCACCGGGGCGTACAACGAGAACATCCAGGGCGTGCGGGTGGTGAAGGCGCTCTGCCGGGAGGAGGAGAATCTGCGCGAGTTCGGCGAACTCACGGGCGAGATGTATAATGCCTCCTACCGGGCAGCGTATCTCTCGGCGCTGTTCCTGCCGACGGTGCAGTTGATCAGCGCGGTGGCGTTGGGCAGTATCGTCTGGTACGGCGGTCTGCAGGTGCAGGTGGGCGCTCTGACCATCGGCGGCATCCAGGCGTTCGTCGGGTACATCACCTTTATGCTCTGGCCGATCCAGGACCTGGCCCGCGTCTACGCCGAGATGCAGCACACCATCGCCTCAGCCGAGCGCGTCTTTTCGCTCATTGACGCAGTGCCCGAGGTGACCGACCGGCCCGGCGCGGTTAACCCGGGCACTATCCGGGGCGACGTCGAGTTCGACCACGTGGATTTCTGGTACGAGGAGAACAATCCGGTGTTGCAGGACTTGTCGCTAAAGGTGAGACGTGGCGAGACAATCGCGCTGGTGGGACCGACGGGCGGGGGCAAGTCTCATAAATGATTTGAGTGTGGCTAAAAACTGTGGGAACTTTCACGGGCAGGCATCAGGTAAC
>CAYPOY010000393.1:0-4425 GCA_964412395.1 uncultured Anaerolineales bacterium
GCTCAACGTTGACCCGGCGCTGGTGGCCGCAGCGGCCGACGACCTGGCCCGTGGCGGCGATGCCGCGGAACGGTGGCTACCTCCCGCAATTCGCAATTCGCAATTCGCAATTCGCAATTTGAAAGCCGTCTTGCCGGTGGATGCCTTTGGCCAGCCTGCGGATTATGATCCCATCCAGGATGTCGCCGAACGGCATGGGTTGGTTGTCATAGAAGATTCCTGCGAGGCGATCGGCGCGGAGTACAAGGGGCGCAAAGCGGGCACATTGGGCGATGTGGCGGTTTTCGCCTTCTATCCCAACAAGCAGATGACGACCGGCGAGGGGGGGATGATCGTCACCGATCGGGATGATTGGGACGCACTCTTCCGCTCGCTGCGCAACCAGGGGCGGGACGTCTTCGACGCCTGGCTGAACCACACCCGGCTGGGCTACAACTATCGCATGGACGAGATGAGCGCGGCGTTGGGCGTCTCACAATTGGGCCGCATCGAGGAGTTGTTGGCCAGGCGGGAACGGGTGGCAGGGTGGTACAACGAGCGGCTGGCGGACGTCGATGGTGTGCAAGTCCCTTGTATCGCGCCGACCACGACCCGTACAAGTTGGTTCGTATACGTGGTGCGCATAGCGCCGGAGGTTGGTCGCGATCGGGTGATGCGCGAGTTGAAGGAACAGGGTATCCCTTCACGGCCCTACTTTACGCCTATTCACCTGCAGCCCTTCTACGTGCTCAAGTTCGGCTACCAGCGGGGCGATTTCCCGGTCACGGAGGAGGCGGGTGACACCTGCCTGGCATTGCCGTTTTCCAGTGTGATGACGGAGGAGCAAGTGGCGGTGGTGTGCGGGGCGTTGGAGGCGATTGTCAGCGAACGGTAGGCGGAGGGGGGAGGAGGGGAGCGGGGGAGCGGAGGAGCGGGGGAGCGGGGGAGAGGGGCAAGATGCTCCCGATTGTCTTATCTACCTGTCATCGGCAGGTGGGGTGCGATCGCTGGAGCGGATGACAGTTGCCAGATCGCTTTGTGGCAGGTATAATCTGTCCAGTAAATACATGGGGAATGGATGGTAGACAACGGTCAAGATGTAGACATTGACGCTTTGCGTCGCCAGGTGGCTAAAGGCAACTTTGCTCTCGGTCCTCACGCAATGCAGCACGCTGTCAAAGAGGGCTTTACACAAAGTGATATGGTGCGCGTAGCGTTAAGAGGCATAGTAGTCGAGGCCTATCCTGAGCGCAATAGATGTCTCCTATACGCCGATGTAACTATCGAGGGCCTCGAAATGCCTCTGCATCTTATCTGTAATCATCATCGACCGGATGCACCAGCGGTTTTTGTCACCGCATACATCCCCTCGGAGGATGAATGGGAAACTCCTACGCGGAGGAGGAAGATAAGACGATGAAAGGTCTAATAACCGTTTGTCCCGAGTGCGGGGCGAAGACAGAGTTGAGGGAGATTACCATTGAGTTCGAACGGAAGGGCATCCGGGCAACTATGTCTGGTATCCCGGCGATGGTATGCCTCAACTGCGGCGACCAATATATCCCTGGCGACATCTCCGGAGACGTGATTGACATTGTCTCCAGCGCCATTGATCAACTGGAATCGCTTCTGAGGAGAGCGGAGGCCCGTCGTAGAGAGTTGTTGCCCAGGATTGCTGTCACATCCCCGGAGTGCCTCGTGCTGGTGTTGGCTTAGCGCCAGGGTCAATGGCGTATCAGGTGACGTTCGCTGATTGACAGACGTGACGCGGTTGAAAAAGGAGTATCCCCTCGCGGCCCTACTTTACGCTCATCCGCCTGCAACCGTTCTACGCAAAGTTCGGCTACCGGCGCGGCGATTTCCCGGTCACAGAGGAGGCGGGGGACACCTGTCTGGCGTTGCCATTCGTTTTCAGCTCAGGGGCGTGATGACGGAGGAGCAGGTGGCGCGCGTCTGTCGAGCGGTGAGGATCACGATCAGTAGACAGGGATAGAGAAAAAGCGGGGAAACATCAGCATACACCGCCCGGTCCCTATTTCTGCCGTGAGCGTGTGCAACTCTGGTTGCCTTGCGCTTGCGGTCGAGGGACGCGGGCGGCGATTGTATTTCTGGGGCGGTGGGGTATAATGAGAGTGTAGAACTGCGGTCGAGCCAAAAGGCAAGCAGGAGGTGAACGATGTTGAGACAGGCGGAACTCGCCAGAAAATTGGGTACAGTTTTTGAACAACGCCAGGCCGTGGTACTGGCCGAGGTCGTCACGGACGCTTATAGCGACCTGGTCAAGACCGGGGATTTCAACGAGCTCAAATCCATCGTAAAAGAGTTGGCCGAAGCGCAGAAAGAATTGGCCGAAGCGCAGAAGGAAACACAATATCACGTGCAGGCGCTGACCCACAAATTGGGTGAAACGAATAACACGCTGGGCGAGTTGGAACAGAGTTTCGCTTACGCCCTCGAAAACGAGGCTTACCGGATGATACCGGCTTTGTTGGAAGAGAAACACGGCATCAGGATGACTGAACGTTTTGTCAGAACCTACGTCGAAGGAGAAGAGATCAACCTGTTCGGTCGGGGGCGGCGCGACGGGCAAGATATTCTGATAGTGGGAGAGAAAGTTACGGTTGGACGAGCGGCGCAAAGGGAGGTTGGGGCACGTGGCGGTATTCGAGCAACTGGCGGCGAAAGCGGACGTGGTACAAGCAGAAAATCCAGGCATAGAGATCGTATTGGTGCTCATAACCCACCATGCCCGTCCCAAGGTACTGGAAGAGGCTCAAGAAAAGGGCATCATCGTCGTACAGAGTTTCGAGTGGTAGCGTTGGCGATTGCCGCACTTGTGCTGCCCACGGCGTGGTAGAGTATTGGATCATTAATCAGGATGTGACTAAATGGAGGCAGGGAAAATGGACACCATGTGGCACCATTGGGCTGCGGTCGCCGATAAAATCAAGGAAGAATTTTCCCCATCACAAACACGTTGGGCGGAAAGAAAACCGTCAGCCATCGTTCGAAACCTGCCTGGAAGAAGTGATGGCGGTTATACTCCGTGGGCATTAAACGCGCTTTCGACTTTGGCGCCAGACTGCTGGCGCTGACCCTGCTCTCACCACTGCTGGCGCTAATAGCCTCATTGGTGCGCCTCAAGCTTGGTTCCCCCGTCCTCTTCCACCAACAGTGTCTTGGCCTGCACGGCAAGCCGTTCACTCTGCTCAAATTCCGCACCATGACTGATGCCCGCGACGCCGAGAGCAACCTGCTGCACGACGCCAAGCGACTGACGTCCTTGGGCCGCTTCCTGCGCAGCGCCAGCCTGGCCAAGCGGATTCTTACCTGGCAGTAATGACATGGCTTGTGAAATCATCTTGTCCCCCGAAGCGCTGGATCACCTGGCTGCGTTCACGGCCCGACAGCGGCGGATCGTGCTGGACGCCATCGAAATTCACCTTACGCATCAGCCAACCATCCCAACCAGGCGGCGTAAACCGCTGCGGCCCAACTCATCCCTCTTCGCCACAGGAAATAGATCGCCATGCCGAAACCGTCTATCATTCGCTTCTTGCCACACCATCAACAGGAACATAGCGCCAGTTGCCTGGCGGCCTGCGAGCAGGCCTTGTCCTCCTACGTGGGCACGCGGCACGCTATCGGCGTCAACTCGGGCGCCAGTAGCTTGCACCTGTGCATCAATTGCGCGAGGTCAAAGCCCAGATCCTGGATCACAGGTCGCTATGGCGTCTCTTCCGTAGAGGAAGTGGGGATCCATTATCCTGTGTCCTGTCATCTGCAACCTGCTTTCCAGCCGCTAGGCTACAGCCAGGGCAATCTATCGGTCACCGAGCAAGTGGCTGGTGAGATCGTATCTTCTCAATACTCTGGGATAAGCGGGCCGGGCTCCCATGCGTTTGCCCCCACTCCAGCCCTCCCCCATGTGGGGAGGGAGCGCGCCGCACCTGCCATCTCCCTCCTATGGGGGGGATTAGAGGTGGTGGCACAGCCCGTTGACGCTTCAAGACGCTTCAACCCGGCGCCTGCAGTGGACAATGTTGCCTTTTGAGGTATAATCTGATTGGAGTTAGCAATCACAAGATCGCTGCGCTGATTCCAGCGGTACATCAGGAGGTGAGGACATGGTGGAAAAAGTAAGCCTCGAGAACGCAAAGCGGCAACACGTGGGTCAATGGCTGGCATTCCTGGTCACGGAGGAGACGCCGGCAGGGGAACTTTGGGGCCAGATTATCGCTCACAATCGAGATCGTAGAGAGCTCCATCGTGAACTCCGAGAGAGGAAGATAGAGCATGCTTACGTTACCTACGCTGGCCCGCCGGTGCAACCGGGCTACGCGGTACTCCTGTGATGCAAGCACAACTTGACATCCCCATCGTCCTCAGACGTGTGCGACTTTGTGGCCCGGCCGGAACACGAGAGATTGATGTGATCCTGGACAC
>CAYPOY010000394.1:0-4421 GCA_964412395.1 uncultured Anaerolineales bacterium
TGGGGCTGGCAATTGTGAAAGAAATTGTGGAATTGCACGGGGGGCGGGTGACGGTGGAGAGCCCTTCGACCATGCTTGTCCTGAGCGAAGCCGAAGGGCTCAGGGCAGGCGAGGAAGGCGTGGGCACCACTTTCACCGTCTGGCTGCCCCTCGCTGACCAGGTTAGCTGACAAGAGGGCAACTCAGGGCTCGGTCGGGAGACCTTTGCCCATCAGGTACACCCTCGTTCGCCGAAGGTCTCTGACCGAGGCGTAAGGGGAGTTGGGAGACCTTTGCCCATCAGCCTGAAGAGAAGCGGGAGAGGAGACTGTGAAAGTGGTGAGAACGACGCGCTCTACTTTGCTGGTACTGGCACTGTCGGCCCTGGCCATCGGGCTGGTGATCGTGATGGGAGTGCGACTGGACCGGGCCGCCGAGGAGGAGGTTGTGACTCGCTTCAGCCAGCGCCAACTGCTGCTGGCCGAGCAGACGGTGACCGGCATCCAGTTCATCTTCGACGAGGCGAGGCGGGACCTGCTGCACATCAAGGAAGGGGGTGGCTCCGCCTGTCTGGCCAACGCCCTGGGGGTGGGAAGTGAGGAGGAGATAGCCACCTGCCGAGAGGTGACTGAGCAGGGCCTCTCCAGTTACCTCCGCAGTCACCCTATCTACACGCAAATACGCTACATTGACGCCAGCGGGCAGGAGATTGCGGGGGTGGACACTGACGGCGAGACTGTGCGCATCGTCCCCCAGGACGAGCTGCGGTCGCAGGCGGAGCGTGAGTTCTTTGTTGCCGCGATGCAACTCGACACCGGGGAGATCTACGTCTCCCCCCCAATGGGGGGGATGACAGGGGGGGAGGCTGCCCACTGGACGGTGCGCCTGGCCATACCCGTCTTCGACAGCCAGGGCCGGCGGGCGGGCATCGTCGTCCTCAACCTGCTGGGCGACGAGGTCAGAGCGCACATCGCCCAGCTGAGCGCCGAGGAGGGAGTGGACGCCTGGGTGATGGACGAGGCAGGCGTGGAGATCATCAACGTCACCCATCCCGAGATGGAGGGCAGCAATGCCTACGAATATTGCCGGCAGACCGGGGACGAAACCCTGGTGGCGCTGGCTGAGGATATGCTGGCCGGCGGCCGGGGGACGGGGACCTGCCTCTGGCCAGAGAGCATAGGTGGCCCGCTGGTGTTGAAAAAACTGATGGCCTACGCCCCCATCTACCCGGCCGAGGGCCACGTGTGGTCGGTGGGCACATCGGTGCCCTACGACAGCATCCTGACGGCGCACCGCCAGACTCACAGGATGCTGCTCTTCCTGGGGGGAGGCATCATCGTCATTGTTCTGGCCGGGGCGGTGCTGGCCGCCCGGTCGGGCTACAAATGGGCGGTTGCCGAGGAGCGGGCCCGTCTCAGTGAGGCACTGCGCCGCCGGGGTGAGGAACTGGAGGCGCTGCGGGAGGTCTCCCTGGCGATCACCGCTCAACTGGGACTCGACGAACTCCTGCAGAACGTCGTGGAGCAGGGCTGCCGCCTGCTGGATGTCAGGGCAGGATGCATCTACCTCGTTGATGAGACGAGGGGCGACCTCGAACTGGTCGTCAGCCACGGCTACACAAGGGACTATACCGGCACACGCCTGGCACCCGGCAAGGGGACCGCTGGCAAGGTGCTGCAGAGCGGCGCACCGCTGGTCGTGGACGACTACCACCATTGGGAGGGGCGGTCACCGGGCTGGGAGGCCGAACCGATCACAGCCAACATCGGATTGCCCCTCAAGCACGGCGAGCAGGTGATCGGCGTCCTGGACTTTGACGAGATTTCCAGAGCGAGAAAATTCGACGAGCACGACGTCTGGCTGGCCACCCTCTTTGCTGGTCAGGCGGCTATCGCCATCGAGAACGCCCGCCTGTACCAGGCCGAGCAAGCCGCCCGCGAGCGCGCCGACACTCTGCGCGAAGTCTCCCGCGTCGTGGGCTCCACGTTGGAACTGGACGACGTCCTCTCTCTCGTCCTGCGCCAGACGAAGCGCGTATTGACCTACGACACCGCCTCCATCCTGCTCTTCGCCGACAACCAACCTTCTATGACGGCTGTGGTCGGCTACGAGGACGAGGAACTGGTGAGGGCCGAGACCTCCCTGCGCCTGGGCGACAGCCCCATCCTGCAGGCCATGGCCCGCGACCATCTCCCCGTCGTCATCGCCGACGTGCGGGAGGACGAGCGTTGGATCTGGGTGCCCGGAGCCGAGAATATCCGTGCCTGGATCGGGGTGCCACTCCTGGTGCGCGACGAGATGATCGGCGCCCTGATGATTGACAGCACGCAGCCCGGCTTCTACACCGAAGCGGACGTCGCAATCGTCCAGGCTCTGGCCAACCAGGCTGCCGTGGCCATCGAGAACGCCCGGCTGTACCAGGCCGAGCAGCGTGGCCGGGACGTGGCCGAGGCGTTGCAGGAGACGGCGCGCGTCGTCAACGCCAGCCTCAATCTGGATCAAGTCCTGCCCCTCATCCTGGAGCAACTGGCGCAGGTGATCGAATATGATAGCAGTGCCGTGTTGTTGTTGGACGGCGGCCGGTTCAAAGTGACGGCTGGCCTGGGATTCCCGGATTTGGAGGCGGCGCTGCGGCTCTCCTTCAGCGCCGATGAGGATAACCTTTCCTCAGCGGTGATGCGCGCCCGGCGTCCGTTGGTCATCGGGGACATTCAGAGCGACCCGCGCTGGCAGCCGGATCCGGGAGTCACTCACATTCACGGTTGGATTGGAGCGCCGCTCATCACCCGCGACAGGGTCATCGGCATCCTCACCGTAGACAGTCGCCGGCCGGGGGCCTACAGCGAGGAGGATGGACAACTGGTCTTCGCCTTCGCCAACCAGGCCGCCGTGGCCATCGAGAACGCCCGGCTGTACGAGCAGGCCCAGCACCGCCTGGAAAGCCTGACCAGCCTCAACCGCGCCTCGCAGGTTGTCACCTCCTCCCTGGACGTGAAAGAGGTGCTGGAGCAGATCGTGGCTCTGGCAGGCTCCGTCGTCAACTCGGATTACACCAGCGTGGTGCTGTTGGATGAGGAAGGTGAGCCGGTGCTGGGGACTGAGGACTTCCGGGGCGTGCCTCCCATAATGCGGCGCATCCGCAGCAGCGGCGTCACCCGCCACGTGCTGGACAGCGGCCAGCCGGTGGTCGTGGACACAATCTCCGACGAGGGGACGATGAGCCCTCCGCTGCACCGGCCCGACGGGGAGTTGATAGAGGCCAACCCTGATCTTGTCGCGGCCGGCATCCGTTCCTTCGCCGCTGTGCCCATCCAGGCCAGGGAGAAGATGCTGGGCGTACTGTTCGTGCACAGCCGCGAGCTCCGCGCTTTCCACGGGCAAATCCCACTGTTGACCACCTTCACCAACCAGGCCGCCGTGGCCGTCGAGAACGCCCGCCTGTACGAGCAGGCGCAGCAGGAGATCGCCGAGCGCGAGCGGGCACAGGAGGCGCTGAAGCGACGGGCAACCCAGTTGGCCACGCTGGGCGAGGTCGGGCGGCAGATCGCTTCCTTGCTCGAACTGGACCCCCTGCTGGATCACATTGTGAACCTCATCCATGAGGCCTTCAACTATCGCTACGTTTCCATTCTTCTGGTTGATCCGGCCACAGGGGAGTTGGCACCCAGGGCGGGGGCGGGTTATGAGCTGGAGCCTATGAAGGAGTTGCACCCCAGAATGGGCAAGGATGGCATCGGCGGCTGGGTGGCGGCCAACGGCGAGCCACTGCTGGTGGGCGACGTCTCCCAGGAGCCGCGCTACCTGGGAGCGCTGGCCGACACCCGCTCGGAACTGGCCGTGCCGATCCAGGTCAAGGGTCAGGTCGTCGGTGTGCTGGACGTGCAGAGCACCGAACTGGAGGGCTTCGACGAAGACGACCTATTCACGCTGCGCACGCTGGCCGACCAGGTGGCCGTGGCCCTGGAGAACGCGGGATTGTACCAGGAACTGCACGACTACGCCGAGCAGTTGGAGCAGCGTGTGCAGGAGCGGACCGCCCAACTCCAGGTCCAGTACGCCCGCCTGGAGGCGGTCCTGCGCAGCGCATCCGACGGCATCGTCGTCGCCGATGGACAGGGTGAGATCCTCCGGACCAACCCCGTCGCCCAGGCCTGGCTCACCCAGACTCTCTCCCCGGATGACGCGGCCCGGCTGCGGGAGGCAGTGCGCGACCTGGCACGGCGGGCCGAGGAGCAGCCCGAGACAGTGCTGGAACTGACGGGGCTGGACCTGGAACTGAAGGCAGCGCCCATCTCCCCCCCCCAGCCCTCCCCGCTTGCGGGGGGAGGGAGGGCGGAGGAAGCGGCCGCGGTGGTGGCCATCCACGACGTCAGTCACCTCAAGGCGCTCGACCGCATGAAGTCCCTCTTCGTCACCAACGTCTCCCACGAACTGCGCACGCC
>CAYPOY010000395.1:0-4388 GCA_964412395.1 uncultured Anaerolineales bacterium
AGGAAACGTTCCTTGCGGGGCTGCCGAAATCGAACGTGTGGCGAATTGAAGGCGCAGTCAAGCTAGTGACAGGAATAGGCACGGCGGCCACGCTCATCATCGTGTCGCTATAGAGCGCCGACATCTATGGTGGGATTGCACAACCCGACGAATCAAGGACACGAGGAGGAGATCGAAATGAAACGCTTTCAAGAGTTTCTCTACGGCCTGCATCCCTTTTTGCTGTCATCCATCGCGGGCGTGCTGACGGTCGCACAAATTGTCCTGGCTTTCTTCCTCCACCGGCCTGGCTCCGAAACGCTCGAGTGGGCCGGATGGATCTGCCTGTGGACATCGGCGATCTTTGGCTGGCTGCCCATCATTGCATTTCGTAGAAAGGGCGGCGTGTCCAGGGGGAAGAGTTACATCCAGACCACGGTGTTGGTGGATACCGGCATCTACGCCATCGTGCGCCATCCACAGGACGGCACGGCCTGGCTGTTGATCAACCTGGGCGTTATGTTGATCGCGCAGCACTGGGCCGGCGTGGTCCTAGGTCTGGTTTCGATGGGGTTGGTGTACCTGGACACTTTCAAAGCTGACCAGTACTGCATCGAGAAATTCGGCGACGCGTACCAGCGTTACATCGAGAGGGTGCCGAGAGTGAATTTCGTGGCGGGCATCATCCGGTTGGTGGGGCGTCGAGCAAACGTATAAGGAGAACGCGAAATGAGCGTAATTACAGTTGACGACCTGCACAAGCACTACGGCGACCCTTCGGCAGGCTCAGGGCGGGGCGTGAAAGCCGTGGACGGCGTCAGTTTCGAGGTGCAGGAGGGCGAGACCTTCGGCTTCCTGGGGCCGAACGGCGCCGGGAAGACCACCACCATCGAGATCATTGAGGGATATAGGAAGCCCGACAGCGGGAGTGTGACCGCGCTGGGCCTCGACCCGCGCAGGGACGGCTACGAACTGAAGGAGCACGTCGGCATCATGCTCCAGGAGACCGCGCTGTACCCGGACCTCCGGGTGGGCGAACTCCTGCGGCTGTTCGCCAGTTACTACCGCCGTCCCGCAGACCCCGACGCGCTGCTGGAGATGATCGGCCTGGAGGAGAAGAAACGGGCCTTCGTCCGCGAACTCTCCGGCGGGCAGCGGCAGCGGTTGGCTTTCATCCTGACCCTGATCAACGACCCGGAGTTGCTCTTCCTGGACGAGCCCACGGCCGGCCTCGACCCCCAGTCGCGGCGTGCCGCCTGGGAGTGGATCCGCCGCGCTCGCGAGGAGGGCAAGACGGTCTTCCTGACCACCCACTACATCGAGGAGGCGGAAACGCTCTGCGACCGGGTGGTCATCATTGACCACGGCAGGATCATCGCCCTCGATACACCCAAGCGGTTGGTGGCTGGCCTGGAGGCCGAGCACAGGATCGAGTTCGTGACCGAGGGTGCGCTGGATTCGGCCAGGCTGGGGGGAATCCCAGGCGTGGGTAAGGCCATCGAAGCAGGCAAGGGAGCGTTCGTTCTCTACGTCAAGGAACCTCAGCCCGTGCTCGGAGCATTGATAGCCCTGGCCGAAAGGGAGGGCCTGACCCTGCGGGATTTGCGGGTCGAGGGGGCAACGCTTGAAGACGTTTTCATCAGGTTAACCGGGAGGAGGATACGAGAATGAAAGTCCTGTATCGCCAACTGGAGGTCGAACTGAAACTTTTCCTGAGAAACAAGCAGGAGGTATTCTTCACCGCCCTTTTCCCCTTGCTCATGATGTCGCTCTTCGGCTATCTGAACAAGGAGTCCAGCGTGGGAGACGTCTCCTACGTCGCTTTCCTGCTCCCTGGGGTGATTGGGATGTCGGTGATGGCCGCTGCCTTCCTGAACCTGAGTACCTCCCTGGTCCGGCAGCGCGATGACGGCATCCTGAAGCGGCTGAGGGGGACGCCCCTTCGAGCATGGGCCTTGCTGGGGGCAAAGGTGCTGGCAGCCGGCACGGTCATCCTGTTCCAGGTTCTCCTGCTGACCACCGTGGGGATCCTCTTCTTTGGCGTCGAGATCGCTGGCAGCGTCCCGTGGTTCCTGGCGACGCTGCTCATTGGCACCTTTGCCTTCACTGCTATGGGGTTGGCTCTGGCGAGCCTGATCAACAACGCCGACACCGCCTCGGCCGCCGCGCACGCCATCTACCTGCCCATGCTCTTCATCTGCGGGGCATTCTTCCCTCTAGACGTGATGCCCAGGCTGTTGCAGCACGTAGCCAAGGGGCTGCCCCTCACCTACTTCGTAGATGCCTTACGGTGCGCGATGCTCGTAGGAGGAGGCCTGGGCGATTACGCTAAAGACCTGTCCATCCTGCTGGGCTGGCTAGTCTGCTGCTTTGCCATCACGGTGAAGACTGTCAGGTGGGAATAGAGGAGAGGGCAAATGAGTATGAACACAACCGTTTCCGACGGATGGTTCAAGCGGCGGATGATGCGGCTGACCCGTGGGGAGAAACGATTCGTCAACACTCCTGCCAACGCGGAGCGGATCGCCCGCGTCGCCGCATCACTGCTCGAGCGGGTGACGCTGCCGCCGGAGCCACGCTGCCTGGAGATCGGCTGTGGGCAGGGGGCGGTGACCCGGCTGTTGGTGGAACGATACGGCGCGCGCGTGGTCGCCAGCGACTACGACCCGGCGCAGGTGGCGCTGGCTCGGGAGCGGCTGGCCGATCTCGACCAAGTCGAGGTCCGCAGCGTGGATGCCAGGGCAATGCCCTTCGACGACGCGCAGTTCGATGGTGTCTTTTCCTTCCAGGTGATGCACCACATTCCTGGCGGCTGGCGTCAGGTGGTGGCCGAGACAGCCCGCGTGCTCAAGCCGGGCGGGTGGTTCGTGTTTACCGACCTGGTTGTATCCCCGCGCGCTGGCCGTCTGGTGAGACGTCTGCTGCCCCTGCTGGATCAACTGGAGGAGACGGCGCTGCACGCCTGCCTGACCGAACATGGCCTGCGCCTGACCCACTACGAGCGCGGCCGAGGTATGCTGATGGGACATTGCGCCGCCGTCGCAAGGCTCAATCGTTAGTGCCAATTTTAGATAAGGGAGAATGAAATGATGAAGACAGATACTACGTTGCAACGAGAGAACCGTGCTGGAAGTAAGTGGTTCAAATGGGCGCCGAGCAGCGATACCTCGCTGGCTCTGGTGACTGAATTGTTGATGATCGGCGCCTATTACGTCACGACCCACTGGCTACACTCAGATCTGGCAGCGTTTGTGGTCTTTGGTGTTCTAACCAACTTGATCATCAACGTGTCGCTGCCTGTGTGGTGGATCGCCTACCACCGCAGACAGCCGCTGAGCGAACTGGGCATCACTACACGGCGCTGGCTCCCCAGCCTGCTCATCGGCATTGGTCTCGCTGCCTTCTCCGCGTTGGGGTTGCGGCATAAGGCGGCCGGTATGGACTGGCTGCCCCACGTGCTTTACAATGCGGTCATTCTGTGGGAACCTTTCTTCGTCTTCAGTTGGCTGCAACTGCGCTTTGACCGTGCTTTCGGCATCGTGCCGGGCGTGTTGCTGGCGGGGCTGAGTTTCGCCGCTTACCACATCGGCACCTACCCGCCCGCCGGGCTGGTAACACTGCTGATCTCAGGGCTGCTCTTCGCCGTCGTCTTCCGCCTGACGTCCAATCTGCTGACGGTGTGGCCGCTGCTCTGGTGTGTCGGCTCGTCCATCGGCACGTTGATGGGCGGAATGCAGTTCACCTGGAGCCAGGTCGCGACCTGGTCGGTCATCCTGCTGATCCAATTGGGCTTCATCGGCTACACGTGGTGGAGGCAGAGGAAGCGGTGACGATCTGAAAACCGCTACGTCCATAGCTTATTTGAACCATAAGGAGGGACTTGAAATGAACACGGAAGCATTCTGGACGCAGGTCGGCGCCTACAACGAAGCGACACTGCTGGTGCAAGCTGTCTTGGTGATCGTAGCGGCGGTCTTGACATACCGGGTGTTCGCCAGGCCAGGGGCGAAGACAGATGTGTTGATGAAAGCGTTCCTCGCGTTCGCCTTCGCCTGGAATGGCGTGGTGTTCTTCCTGATTTTCGTCAGAAACCCAATCTCCACGTTTACCGGAGTCCCGCTATTCTTGGTCGTCGCCACGCTGTTTACTGTGGACGTATTCGCGAAGAAAACCGAGTTCAGACTTCCCAACGCGAAATGGAAGAAGGGTCTAACCGTTTTCTGGATTCTGTTGGCGTTTTTATATCCGTTCATCGGATGGGCTTTGGGGCACGTGTATCCAAGGACCTGCACTCCCATGATGCCCTGTCCGCTGACGGTGTTTGCCCTGGCCCTGGTTGCCGCAGCAATGCCGCACGTGGACAGAAAAGTCTACGTATTCCTGCTGCCGTGGGCTTTGATGGGCTTGCC
>CAYPOY010000396.1:0-4384 GCA_964412395.1 uncultured Anaerolineales bacterium
CAGTTTACCCTATTGCCGCGCTTTTGTCCACCAAATGGATAAAGTCGAGTTCAAGGGCCACCCCATGGGTGTGTTCGGCGGGGCGCTGAAGAACGTGGGCATCGGCTGTGGCTCCAAGCGCGGCAAGTTAGCCACCCACACGTTGAACCACCCCTTATACGGGCGTGGGGCCTGGACAGTCAACCAGGCGGCGGCGAAGGCGGCGGCGGAAGCACCACACCCCAACATAGTGGATCGGTTGATCAAAAACTGCCCGTTTGATGCCATATCGTATAAAGATGGCGTGCTCAAAACGGATGCTAAGAAGTGCCAGTTGTGCGCCAGTTGCTTCGGCCCAGGCCTCTTCTCCGGAATCCTGGGACCGCCTCCAGAGATCTTTTTGCTGTGGGCGACGACGATCCCCGATGCCTTCTCTGCCTATGTGCACGCCATCGGCAAGGAAAAGGTCGGCTATGTGAGCTATGCTATGGATATCTCGCCCTGGTGCGACTGCGTGAACTTTAGCGACAGGCAGCTGGTGCCCAACGTCGGCGTCTTTGCTTCCAGGGACCCGGTGGCCATTGACATGGCCTGCCTGGAGATGACGGAGCAACACGCTGCCATGCCTGGATCTGCGGCCGACGACTTTGGCTTCAGCGAAGCGGGCACTGAGAGGTTCACGAACTGCGCCAGCATGGCAAAGGTGAGCCAGTGGGTCCAGATCAACTCCGGCGTCTACAATGGCCTCGGTAGCTCCGAGTATGAGCTCGTCATCTCTGAGCCCGCAGAAGAGTTTGACTTCTGGATGGAGCCGTACACACCTGACAAGCCATGGGGATTCCTGAACAAAGGTCCGCTCTCCAGAGGGAATTGGAAGGTCGAGTATCCCTACACGTACGACGACATGCAGTTGTCCATGGTGGAGATGGTCGTCAAGCCAAAGGGCAAGGTCTCAGAGAGGGAAATCTAAGGAGTAACCGGTGCCTTCCCCTATTCCCTGAATTGGGAGGGGGGCTGGCCCACAGAACAATAAGGAGGAAACAAATGACTGGCGGATACATGGGTAAGTTGCTCTTTGTGGATCTTACCGAGGGAACCATCAAAGAGCAGGAGCTCGCCGAGGACGTGACCAGAAACTTTATCGGCGGGTACGGCATCGGCGCACGGGTGCTCTATGACATGATGAAGCCCGGCGCCGATCCTCTGGGCCCGGACAACGTGCTGGGCTTTGTGACCGGACCCTTGACTGGAACGGGGGCGTTCTTTAGCGGGCGCTACACCGTCGTGTGCAAGTCGCCCGTGACGGGTGGCTGGAACGACTCGAACTCGGGCGGCTACTTTGGGCCGGAGCTCAAGAAGGCCGGGTTCGATGGCGTGTTCTTCACGGGAGCGTCGGATAAGCCGGTCTACCTGTGGATCGAGGACGGGAAGGCAGAGATCAGGGATGCCAGCAAGCTATGGGGGAAAGACAGCGCAGAGACGCTGGAGGCCCTGATTGAGGAGACCGGCGAGAAGAAGCTGCGGGCGGCAGTGATCGGGCCGGCAGGTGAGAAGCAGTCCCTGATGGCCTGCGTCATGAACGACAAGCACCGTGCGGCAGGCCGGGGTGGCCCTGGAGCTGTGATGGGCTCGAAGAACCTCAAAGCGGTTGCCGTTCGTGGCACGGGTAAGGTTCCGGTGGCCGATCCAAAGAGGGTGAAAGAGGTCAACAAGTCGCTCACGGCCGCTATGAAGAGTGGGCCTACGGCGGAAATGATGGGCGGCTTCGGGGAATATGGCACCGGGGTAGGCACCGGGGCTTCGGCCTTGAGCGGCGACTCACCGGTGAAGAACTGGGGAGGCGTGGGCGTCGTGGACTTTGGCAAGGAGTCGGCGGATAAGGTTGCTGCGCCCACCTTCGATGCCAAGTACAAGACGAAGAAGTATGCCTGCGCCAACTGCCCGCTCGGCTGTGGGGCGCATTACAAGGTGGACGGCGGAAAGTGGCCCATAGGGGAGACGGACCGGCCGGAGTACGAGACCTGCGCTGCCTTTGGGTGCCTATGCCTCAACGATGACATCGAGGCGATCTTTAAATGCAACCATATCTGCAACACGTATGGTCTGGACGTCATCTCGACGGGCGCGACGGTGGCCTGGGCCATGGAGTGCTACGAGAACGGGGTGCTCACCAAGAGGGATCTGGACGGCATCGAGTTGACCTGGGGGAACGCTGAGGCCATCGTAGCAATCACGCAGAAGATCGCGGACCAGACAGGGTGTGGCAAGATCCTGGCCCTGGGTGCGGCAGACGCGGCGAAAAAGCTGGGCAAGGGGTCCGAGTACGTGCAAGGCGTAAGGGGTATCCTGTTTCCGATGCACGACCCGAAGCTTGGCCCTGGCTTTGCCCGGACCTACCAGTTCGATCCTACGCCATCGCGTCACGTCAAGGGTGGCGTGGGGATGGTGCAGATAATGGATCCCAATCCGGCCAAGTACAACTACAAGGGCACAGGCTTCATGGACATGATGGTTACCTGCAACATCGAGGCGCTCAATATATACGGGCTGTGCCTGTTCAGCATGTTCGCCGGTGTGGCGGATGCGCAGACGTCGTTCATGGAAGCTGTAACTGGCCGGCCCTTTAAGGGGCAGGATCAGCTAAACGCTGCGATGCGGGTCATGAACATGAGGCATGCGTTTGACCTGCGCGAAGGCCTGACTCCCGCTGATTGTGTGATTCCGGCTCGGGCAGTAGGGGAACCAGCGCAGAAGGAAGGTCCTCTCGCGGGTATCACCGTTGACCACAAAGCGCTGGGCCGCAACTTTTTTAACTTTATGGGTTGGGATGACAAGACCGGGAAACCGACCCGGAGGTCGCTGGAGATGCTTGGCGGCATGGACGATGTGGTCGAGGATCTGTACGGGTAGCCGATTCTCGCCCCAAAGGGCCACACGTTAGTGCGACCTGTTGACACAAGTAGGGGGCTGTCGACCTGGTGTTGCAACTGGCCGACAGCCCCTGTTTTTGCCCGGATTCCGTATGGGTAAGATCATTATTCCAGACAGCAGCGACTTCCCCAAATGGGCCGACGTGGTCGTGATCGGGGGTGGTATCGTAGGCGTGGCAACGGCTTTCTATACCTCGAGAGCTGGTCTGGATACAGTCTTGCTGGAGATGCGGGACGGCCTGGGCACCCTTGCTACCGCCGCCTCAGCCGCAACCTTCCGCGCTCTGTTCGATGAGCCGGAGATAGTGGAAATGATGAAGGCCAGCATCGAAGTCTTCGAGAACTTTGCCGAGGTGGTGGGACTGCCGGGCTACGACATCGGTATGCATCAGCAAGGGTATCTCTTCGTGAGCAGTGAACCAGACGCCCTTCAGACCCTTCGGGATAAGGTGGAGCACAAGCAAGACATTGGTCTGGGGGATGTAGAATTTTTGGATGGCGATGAGGTGCGCTACCGTTTCCCCTTTATCTCTACTGAGGTAACGGCAGCTATTTATCGAGCTCGGGATGGTTGGCTATCCGCCCACGAGGTAACTTATGGCTTTGCCAGGGGTAGTCAAGCCCTATTTCTCCTGCGTACCAAAGCTACCGGCATTGAGCTGGACGGCCGGGGCGTGTGTGGGGTTAAAACCGAGCGGGGCACCATCGGCACCAGAACTGTGGTCATTGCTGCTGGCCCCTTCTCGGGCCAGGTAGCCGAGTGGGCCGGTGTGGAATTACCTGTGGACATCATACGCCTTCAGTCGGTGGTCATCAGCCCCCATCCTTCGATCCCTCAGTCCGCTCCCGTGACCGTTGATTGGGTGACCGGCAGCTATTGGCGGCCTGAGGTGGGGGGTGCCCTTCTGGGCTGGGCCAATCCATACGAGCCTAATGTTGAGCCTGGCGAAAACGTGCTCACCGATTGGAGGTTTCCTGCAATCGTCCTGGAGAAAGTCTCGAAGCCGTCTCCATTCTGGAGAGAGGTGGTAGCCGATCTCAAGCAGAATCAATTGTTTGCCAGTGCTGGGCAAGTCGCCTACACGCTTGATGCCAACCCCATCCTCGGCCCTGCCCCAGGGGTAGAGGGCCTGTTTCTCAATGCCGGCCATTCCTTTGGCGTTATGGCCTCTCCAGCGGCTGGTCGCTACGTGGCAGAGATGATCACTGGCCAGATGTCCCAGATGTCAATTGAGGACAACCCTTTCAGCTATGAAAGGTTCGCCGAATTGCTAGCTTAGACCCTTTGGGTTTTCCGAAACCCGAAGGGTCTCATTATATCAATCCTATGCAACAAGCTGAAGGGAAAACCGCCTCTGGCGGCTGGTTGACAATGTGGATCTTCTGGATCGGGGTAGCGCTGAACCAGATCCTGATGGCAGGTCTCGGTATCATGCTGCCGGCCATGAGGGCTGAGATGGGTTTTGGCCTCTCTC
>CAYPOY010000397.1:0-4360 GCA_964412395.1 uncultured Anaerolineales bacterium
GTCATCGGCGATATTGCTGACCGGGAAGCAGGACTTGAAGGCGATGACGTCATACTGCATCAGGTAACTAAAGGTATTGTCCGGCGGGTCGTGCAAAGACTGGGCAAAGATGGCGGCAAAGCCGTCGGGGTCGGTGTTGTCACCTGGCACGTCGAAGTTGGTGCCGGTGTACGACCCGTCGGCCAGACGCAGCCCTTCGCCGTTATAGCCGTGGTCGTAGAACTCGTAGCCCAGGGCCTTGAGCCCTTCCCGCACGCCGCCCTGCTCGATGAGGTTCCCGCCACAGGAGTGGTGCAGGAAGATAATACGGGTGGTCTGAGCCAGGACCGGGCGGCCTGCTGCCAGCAGAAGGGTAAGCAGGACACAGAGAGAGACACACCACCATAAACAGGCGGCGCTGGTATGTTCCCCCAGCACCGATACTTCGGGCTGGTGCGTCACACTATGATGGGGATCAGTCGAATGTTTCATATCACACCTCCTATGCAATACTTGCACTTGGCCCCCATTCGAACCTCCATTTTGAGCAGTTGTTGAGTCAATCGGAAGCAGTAGAAAGCGCCCATAGTCTCCACAGCCGCCAGCGGAGATGCCGTCCCTCCCGCCACACCCGATGCATCAAGGCCAGGTCTGGCAGATTCTGGGCGTAACTGACACGTTCGTACACTCTTGTCACCAGGAAGACCCCGGTCAGGGCTTGTTTTACCTCCCACCGCACAGCCGCCTTCAGCCACGCCGCGTGGGGGCGACGGCGCACCAACCCCTGCTCCATAGCAGCGGTGAACTCAGCGGGCGTGTCCCACGGGTGCACCGGTACCCCCAGGCGGGGAGCCACCCCCCGCAACCGGGTATAGCTCAACGCCACCCACTCCTCCCCGCTCAGGCCGGTCATCCGCCGACGCCAGACCTGCCACCCACCCCCCACCACTAACAACACCCCGGCCAGCGTCCACCACCGCCATCGCAGCCAGACCAGCCGGGCCTCCACTTGCAACCACACCCACCAGGGACGCTCCGGCAGGGAGGGGAGGTGGCCCGGTCGGAGACCGGCCACAGCGGAGAACTCCTCCATGTCCTCCGCCCGCTCCAGCGCTCCCAACCCAGAGGTCGGCTCGAAGGGGATCCAGCCGTAGCCGGGGAAGTAAAGCTCCGGCCAGGCGTGGCCATCCTTCTCGGTGACCACGTAGGCCCCCCGCTGAGGATCGTAGCGGCCCATAGCGTAGCCTACCGCCAGGCGGGCCGGGATGCGCACCGAGCGGGCCATCACCACCATAGCCGAGGCAAAATAATCACAGTACCCTCGCTGCAGGTCGAAGAGGAAGTAATCCGCCACGTCTTGCCCTTCTGGGGGCTTTGCGACCTCCAGGTCATAGGGAAAGGAACGCAGGTAGGCTTCCAGGGCCAAGGCCCGTGCGTAGGGAGTCTCCGCTTCTGCCGTCACCTCCCACGCCAGCTCCACCACCCGCTGCGGCAGCCCGCCGGGCAGAGCCAGGTACACCTCCTCCCCCCCTCTTTCCCCCCCACTGGGGGGGATGAAGGGGGGGTACGTCGCCGGGGCCTCGGCCAGTTCCCGCGCCGTCACCTGGGGGACCAGAGAGAGAACGTGATAGTTGTCGGCCCGCCCCTCCAGGGCCACCAGGTCACCGCTCTCCCGCTGACGCCGCACCGTCACTGCTCGACCCACGCTGTGAGGGTCGCCGGCAGCGTAGAGGGTCTGGCCGTGGGGGACCAGCAGGGTGAACTCCTGCCGCAAAGGACGCCGCCCCGGTCGCTCCGGCGGCCCCAGCGAGGCGTAGGGCGGCTGGGGGACAGCCTCCATCGGCCCCTGCCGCCACCCAGTCCCTGTGTATTCGCTGTAGGTCATTCCCCGCCAGTAGAAAGTCTGCCGGGGGCACACCCCCTCGTCCGGGTATCCATCCGGGACAGGTGGCGGATCGTCGGTGATAACCCACATCACCACCGTCCGCTCCAGGTCAGGGCTGCCGCCCAGGAGATGCTCGCGGGGCAGCGCCGCCCCCACCCTGTCGCCTCGGAGCCCACCCCCTGTCGCCGGGCGAGCGCCCGGGAAGGCCCGTTCCAGCACTTCCCCCGCCGCCTGCTGCGGCCCCTCAATCTGCTGCCAGAACCAATCCACCACTGCCCAGATCCGGATGTTGGGGAAAGCGACAGCGACGGCGAGAAAGATGGTGGCGCTGACCCAAGCAGTCATCAGAACGTCGGTGCGAAACTCCTCCGAATAAACCACCTGCCGAGAGTCCCACTCTTGCTCCTCCCGGCGCAGAGTCATCAGCGGAGTCATCATCACCACACAGGCCACGAAGAGCCATAGGTACACCATCCCCGCGCCCCCCAGGTACACGCTCAGGGTCAGTGCGCCACACAGGGGGAGGAAGGCGAGAAGCGGATGCCGCCCTCGGGCCACCGCCCATCCGGCAAAGGCCGTGCCGCCCCAGAGGAGCAGGGCCATCCAGAAAAGGGAGAGCATCGCCCCGGGTATCCCCCCCCGTCCGGCCCAGGAGCCGACCCAGGCGACTACCTCCCCCTCCAGCATCGCCACCCGGGCCTCGGCCTCGCCCAGCCAGATCAACGCCAGGGGCCACTCCTTGCGCAAGACTGCCCCCAGGACCGCCCACAGCGGAGGCGTCAGGTGGGTCACTCCCCATCCCACGTAGATCGCGCCGCCCACTGCCAGGAGCAGCGCTGCCCACCGCCCCCGCATCCGGGTGCGCCCCAGACTCCTCCCCACCAGAACTCCTACCAGCGCTGTATGCCAGAATAGCTCATCGCCAGGGATCCATCCAGCGGCAATGCCCCCCGCAGCGGCACTCAGCGCCGCCAGGGCGAGGAGGAGAAACATGAAACGCCCTTCCGCCGGACGGAAATGGTGCCACAGCCAGACCATCAGCCCCGTCCTCGTTTTCATTGCACCGCCTCCCGAGGGCGCTGCGTCACGATGACCCGCCCCGTGGCGGTTGTCCTGAACTTCCACGTCCCGCCCTGCCGACGGGCGCGAGGGGAGGGGCGGAAAGGATACCCCTGAGCGATGACGTGGGCAGGGATGCCCAGCCCAGCCAGCATACCGCGCACTGCGGAGAGGTCTCCCTGCCCGCCAAAAGAGGCCGGGTCCAGCAGAATTGCCGCAGGTGCCACCCCCTGGCGCAACAGGGGCGACAAGGCCTCCACCCAGGCCGGGTCGCCGGAAGGGGTAATCACCGCCACCGTTGTCTGGCGTCCAAGCACGGCGCGCATCCTGGTGAGCACCGTAGCCAAAGGGCGGCGCTCCCCGGCCTGCACCAGGGCCAGGGCCCGCAGCAAACGCCACAAATGCCCCTCCCCCCGGCCAGGCACGAGATAGGCATCTTGAGCCCCATAGGCCACCAGCCCCACCGCCCGGTTCTGGCACAACATCCGCTCAGCCAGGGAGGCAGCCAGGATCACCCCGTACTCCTCGGTGGATTCCTCCTCTTCTCCTGCCTGCACCCCGGCGTCCAGGTCCAGGACAATCCACAGGTCACCGGACACATCTGCGTCGAAAGTTTTGGAGATCAAGGTGTTGTGATGGGCCGAGGAAGGCCAGTGAATGCGCCGCAAGGGGTCTCCCGGCGCATAGCGGCGGGTGGCTGAGACGTTGAGTGTCAGATCCGCCGCTGGTCGCCGGGCTACCGCCAGCCCCGTCGCCACCCCCCGGGGCAGGACTACCGATGGCAATTCCACAACCGGAGGGACTATCAGGAGGCTGTGGGTCTGCTCGTAGCGCTGGGTGACGGTGAACAGTCCAAACGGGTCCTGCATACGCACCATCCACGGCCCCAGGGTGAACACCCCCCGCCGCTTGCAGACCGTGTTCACCCGCCAGCGGGACGTCTGCCCTCCGCCCGCTGCCACCACCCGGTCCGAGGGATAGTCGGGCAGACTGGATTCGTCGTCCACCTCGGCCCAGAGCACCGGCCACTTCCCCCCATTGCACAGGGCGAACCGCTCCTCCAGCAGGTCTCCCACCTGCGCCCAGACATAGCGCAGCGACCGGGTGACCAGCACCGAGCACGCCAGCGAGCGGGCCCACAGGTAAGCAGCCAGAGTCATCCCCCCCACCCCGCAGAGGAGGATCACCCAGGCCCGGCTAGGGGAGAAAAGTTGCAATAAGACCAGCAGCACAGTCAGCGCTACTGGCATCCGGGAACGCAGTCGGACCATTACATGGAGGGCCGGGCTTCCCTGTTGCATAGCCTCACTCTACTCTCCAGACGTGTATCAGGGGCTTGTCCTCATCGGACAGCGGCTCGAAGGCGTACAACAGACCTCGTTCGCGGTCGAAACTGGCCGCGCCGAGGTGATACTTTTGTTGGGTGGATTCGACGTG
>CAYPOY010000398.1:0-4341 GCA_964412395.1 uncultured Anaerolineales bacterium
TGGTAACACCTTGTCGCCGGGAGAGAGGCGGTGGAACGGCCCTTCTACAAGCTCATGGCATCGCCTGTACGACGAACGGGGCTTTCACCTTTTCCCGGTGCTGGAGATTGATGCCAACGTGGGTGCCGGCCAGGGGCTCTACAACGCCATCGCCAAGTCCTACGTTCCCGGCGAGGACGGGGCGCCGCTCTACCTTTGCCCGGCGGACATCCCGGCGACCCTGGAAGCAGAGATGAAGCAATTGGCAGTAGCGGCCTTCGAAGCCATCGGGACGCTGGACCTGGGTCGCGTGGACTTTCGGCTGGGAGATGATGGCCGGCCCTACTTGTTGGAGATCAACACCTTGCCCGGCCTGAACCCTACGGTGAGTGACCTGTGCATCATGGCCAAGGCAGAAGGGACGCACTACACAGACCTGATCAACGAGATCCTTTACCTGGCGGTGGACCGCTATGCCCTGGACGACAAAGGCGATGGGCAGTCGCGTGTCTTTCCGGATCTGCCCCTGGACGCGTGGCTATCCGTGCTGGCGGAAGAGGAGTGAGGACACTGTGTGAGTGCCATGAAGGGGGACACCTGTGAACGAAGTGATGTTGAGGGATGCGAAGACACATTGCTTTTTTGTTGGGCTGAACGACAGCGGAGCGGAGTTATGCAAGGCGAACGCTCCCTATGGCATTGCCGGAATTCATTGTGTCCAGCGCCAACTTGGTGTTGACGGGAATGCTACTTTTATCTCCACGCCAGATATGACCATCACCAGGAACACGAGGCGATGGAAGAGTGGCTTTGGTTATGGGGGAAAAATAAGTTGGGGAGAAGGGGATAATGACTTTGTTGTTCTCAATGTGAAGCCTAATGCCTGTGGAATGTTGGTAGGAGGATTGGAGAAACTGCCCGACATCGGAAGTGTGATTAGAAAGCTGCACGAGATGGAGATGGACACGATACAGATAGAGGGCATTGAGGTAGCATGGGACTTCTACAAGGGCAATCATTTCATTGACCTATTTGAAGTCAAACCTGTCGCAAAGATTGATCTCAGGCTGCCTCCATACGCCTTCGTAATACATGGATCTGCTGATGAGTTCAAGGGAGACAATGCATCAGGTTTTGGACTATACCACGACAGGAGCAAACAGTTGTATAGGATGGCAGAGCACATCGAAACACCATTTGGAGAGTTTCACGTTCTTACGGGGGACGCTGCCAGGAGGTATTTCACAAAGTATCAGCAGGCTGATGATTTTGCGAAAAGGAAAAGGAGAACAGCGGCAGGACTGTTGTTTGGAGAATTCACAGAAATCTCCAATGAGACCCATCTTATTGGGTTTTGAGAAGAGGGCGAAAAGAACAGGTGTCTATGACAGACTGCTGAACGCCAACATCATCCCCCATGGCGGAGGGTATGTGCTACCAGATGTCCTCACCGTAAACAGAGTGGTAGAAATCGGTAGAGAGCGATACTTTGAGGTTGAGATGCAAAATGATAGGGGCAAGAAGATCGTATCCGAAGTGCGAGAGCTACCCTACGAATACCGGGGAAGAACGGTTGTACTACGTTCCCTGGAAATCGGATTGATAGAGATCATTGCTAAACTGATCCCGCGATACGTTTTCAAAATATAGGAGCTAAAAGCCGTGGCAAGAGTCGCGCTGGTCTATAACCTGATTCGACTCGCCATGTTGCGAGATGGTCCCCTGGACTACATCGCCGAGTACGACAGCGAGGACACCATCTCCGCCCTGGGTGCGGCGTTGCAGGCCGGAGGGCACGAGGTAATTCCCGTCGAGGCCGATGAGTCGGTCGTCGAGAAGCTCAAAGTGGTGCAACCGCACGTCGTCTTCAGCGTCGCCGAAGGGATACGAGGAGAAAGCCGGGAGTCCCACGTTCCCGCTATCTGCGAGATGTTGGGGCTGCCCTACACCGGATCCGGGCCATTGACGCTGGCACTATGCCTCGATAAGTCGCGGGCCAAGCAGACCCTGGCCTACCATCACATTTCCACCCCCCCCTTCCAGGTCTTCCGATCCCCTAACCAGGAGTTGGATTCCGGTCTGTGCTTCCCGCTTATCGTCAAGCTGTTGCAGGAGGGCTCCAGCATGGGGCTTTCTGAGAACTCTATCGTGGACGACGAGGTCGCCCTGAAGCGCCAGGTCAGATGCCTTCTTGAGACCTATCACCAGCCGGCCATCGTGGAGGAGTTCATCGAAGGGCGCGAGTTCACGGTGGGCGTCCTGGGAAACGGGGCTCCCAGGACCCTGCCAATCGTCGAACTGGTCTTCGACGGGCCGCGGGGAATCGTCCTTTTCGTTCCTGACGATCCCGTGATGCCACTTGTCAAGCAAGAGAGAGGTGCAGATGTCCGGTTCGCCCAACATCATCGCCCGATCTGTCCGGCGGATGTCAGCGACGAACTGGCGCACCAGATCAAGCAAACTGCTTTGAGGGCGTTCCAGGCATTGGGATGCCGGAATTGGTGCCGGATGGAGATGCGGTTGGGTGATGACGGGACGCTCTACGTCCTGGAGTTGAACCCGATTGCGGGCATTGACCCCAGTTACTGGCTTCCCAGGGCGGCTCAGGTGGCCGGCCTGAGCTACGAGGCTCTCGTAAACGAGATACTGGGATGTGCCCTGGAGCGCGCCCTGGCGCTCACGACCGGAGATGGGAGCAAGGAGAATGGACGATGAGGAAGCGCTGATCATCAACGGGCTGCACATAGATAGCCGTTTACTGGACGTGCAGCCAGTTCGCCGCTGTGACATTACTTCCTGTCACGGCGTTTGCTGTTCGCACGGCGTGTGGCTGGACGTGAGGGAAAAGGCCAACATCCTGCGCCACGCCCACGTCATCCAGCCGTATCTACCGGCCGAGCGACGAGACGAGCAACTGTGGTTTCGAGGTTACGAGGTGACAGACAGGGACTTCCCCTCCGGGAGGTGCGACTCCACCAACACAGTCACCGATGCCAACAAGCTGCATGGTCAGGCATGCGTTTTCCTGTTGCCCGATGCCCGATGTGCGTTGCAGGTGGCTGCAACTGCCAATGGCATGCATCGCTGGGCGCTCAAGCCCTTCTTCTGCGCGCTCTATCCGCTGGTGCTTGATGAAGGGTGGCTTGAACTGGATGACGAGAACGAGCTATACCGGCAAGAGGCCTGTTGCAGACATACGATCCACGTGGACGAACCGCTCTATGTAGCAATGAAAGAGGAGTTTGTGCACGCACTGGGCGAGAGGGCCTACCTGCAGTTGTGCCGATCCGCTGAAAGAGCACGAGTTCCAGTTTCGTAGCATGTAGCTTGGGCATCTGGCATGCACATCGTTTACTCCAACCGACACAAGTACCATGCCACCGACAAGGTCTTGTTCGAGGGCTATCCTTATGCCACGGAAGAAGTCCCTGCACGGGCAGAGATCATTCTGAATGCCATAGCGACTGCGCGGCTTGGGCCTGTGACGGAGCCTGCTGACCACGGGCTGGAACCAATCCTCGCCGTCCACGACGCGGGCTTTGTGGACTTCCTGCGCACCGTCTATGCTGAACATACGGCCTACTGCAAGGATGGCACGCCGGTCTTTACGTACTCTTTCGCCACCCGGCACAGCGGGCGCAAGCCCAAGAGTTTCCTTGGACTCATGGGGTACTACGCTTTCGGTTGGGGCACTCCCATTTTGGAGGGAACATGGGAAGCGGCCTATTGGAGTGCCCAGTGTGCACTCTCCGCGGCAGACCTCGTCCGCGCTGGCGAGCAAGCAGTCTACGCTTTGTGTCGTCCACCTGGCCATCACGCCGCTGCCGACCTGTATGGCGGCTTTTGCTATCTCAACAACGCAGCCATCGCAGCGCGCCATCTCCAGCCAAGCGGCAGGGTCGCCATCCTGGATATTGACTACCACCACGGGAATGGGACGCAAGCGATATTCTATTCCGACCCCTCAGTGTTGTTCTGCTCCCTGCACGCCCACCCGGACGATGATTACCCCTACTACTGGGGCGAGGCCGACGAGTGCGGCGAGGGAGCAGGTGTGGGCTACAACCGAAACTGGCCCCTCCCGCAGGGAACGGACGATGCACGCTATCTCATCACCCTGGATGCTGCCCTCGCCGCCATCCGCGAGTTTGTACCCGGGCATCTCGTCGTGTCGGCTGGATTCGACACCGTCGCAGGTGATCCCGTGGGCGGATTCCACGTGACCACCGAGGGGCTGCATGAAATCGGCCGTCGGATTGCCGGGCTGGGCCTGCCCACCGTCATCGTGCAAGAGGGCGGGTATCTGTTCAGCAATGAAGAATAGGCGGGCAGGAGGTAGGTGCATGGGGCGATGAGGAGAAA
>CAYPOY010000399.1:0-4315 GCA_964412395.1 uncultured Anaerolineales bacterium
CCCGCTCGACCGCGTCCTCGTATTCCCGCCCCTGCCCCCAGAACTCGGCGCGGTAGGCGGAGCCTTCGTAGTCGCAGATAGGATATCGAGTCATCCGCCGAGCGCACTCCGCAGCAAAGTGGCCGCGCTGATCAACGTTTGGGGGTTGGAAAGCCAGTCCACGATACATTGGCGGTATCCAGCCTTGATCTGGGGCAGGATCTCGCGGACCTCGTCGCGGGCTGAGCGAGAGAGGCGTTGCACTGCACTCTGGTTAGCCTCCAGCCACTCCTCATACGACTGCGCGTCGGCCATCACATCCGTCAATTCGGCGGTGATCCAGTCGCCGAACACGCTGGAGAAGAGGGTGCACCCCTCCTCACCAACCGTGACCAGGGCACGCTTCTCCAGCCGCGAAAGGGTCAGATCAGAGCGATGATAGAGTTGCTTCAGCCTGCCCGGCGAGAACCGCCGTTCCCCCGCCTTCCCCTGCTGTGCCAGCAGCGCCAGCGCGGTGAGCACGATTTTCTCACTGTCGTCCGAGTGATGCCAGTAGTCGGCCAGGCTCGGAATCGCTTCTTCCTCGAACTCCCGCAGCAGGAACTGCTCCCGTTGCTGCGCTGTCATTTCTCTGGCGTGTGCGGCGAAAAGAAAGTGCGCGGCGGCCTGGAGGAAGTAGGGATGATAGCCAGCGACGTCGAACAACAACGTCAGTTCGGCCGGGGTAAAACACACGCCGGTCTCTTCCAGTGACCGCTTGAGCAGCCCCCTGGCCTCCTCTTCGTCGAAGGCAGGCAGGTTGATGTTAGCGAAGATGTTGAAGAAGGGAGAGGCACGCACGGCGTCGGAGTGGCACAGGGCGATCAGTTCCTGTCTGCTGGCGGTGACCAGGGCCAGGTTGTGGTGAATCGCCAAGGCGCGCAGCCCGTAGAAGAAATCGGTGTCGAAGTTGGTGTTTTCAGTGACGTTCTCGAACTCGTCGAGCAGCAGGACGCAGTGGAGATCGTGCTCGTCGGTGAAGTCGAAGAGGTCGTCTAAAGTGTAGTTGTCAATCTCATCCTGCTCACCAGCCTGCTTGAACTCGGCTCCGAGTTCAGGTTCGTCGTCCTTTATCTTGCGGGCGATGCGGCGCAGGATTCGAGACCAGAAGCGGGTAGGCGTGGTCTTTTGGTCCACCATCTGCAGGTCGGCATAGACGAAGAGGTAGCGATCCGGGTCCAGCCCGTGAGCGCCGGCGGTGGACGGGTGCGCAATGTAGTAAAGAAGCGAGGTCTTGCCCGTGCGCCGCTCGCCGACGATGGAACTGCTCTCGAACTCGGCGTTGAGCAGGCGGGTGTAAACCTGCTCCACCTCGGCCCGCCGCCCGAAGAAACGGGCAGGGTCGGAGATGGGATTGCCGTAAGTGAAGGGATTGGTGGACATATCTCTTCTCCCGCACAAAGTCCACAAACAGGATCGTCTTTCAGTCAATGGTGCCGATTGTCCAGGTCACCACCCCGCTGATGGAGAAGTCCCACCGGGCGCCAGTTTTTTTGTGATTGCAGTCCTCAGCCCAGAGGTCGTAGGCCATCTGCTCCATCGTGAAAACCCGGCCCTCCCCGGGGGCCACTACCTCCCCCGGGCCCAGCCAGTCACCATCCCAGTTGTCGCTGGCGATCGGGGAGATGTAGACATGACAAACGGTCTGGGGGGAGTTGTTGTACAGAGTGAGTTTGGCCAATGGTTCGCAAGTCGACCAGCCTACCGACCCACTGATGGAGAAATCCCACCGGGCATCAATTTCTTTGTGGTCGCAGTCTCCGGCCCAGAGGCGGTAGGCCCCCCTTCGCACCGGGAACTCCTGGCTCTTTGTGGGGCTCACTACCTCCCCCGCCTCCAGCAGGTTATCGCCCCAGTCGTCGCTAGTGGTTGGGGAGATGTGGACGGAGCAGACGGGCTGCTCACACATGTTGATGAGGGTGAGGGTGCCCATCAGGATCTTCGAGTGTGCGGGCTTGCGCAGTACCGACCCTCGGCCAAGCCAGATAATCACAGATAGGGCAAGCAGCGACAGCCCGGCCACCGCCACGCCTACCACCCAGCCTCGCCTGGCAGGTGGTACTGCTCTCTCAGGGAGCGATATCTTGCCTGCAACCCATTCAAGCCGCTGGTACTGCTGTACCCAAAGCCGCATCAAGTCCACGGTGAACACGTAGCCGCCATTGGCGGGGCGCAGCACCTCCCGTGTCACCAGTTCACGCAGCGCCCCGCCGACTGCGCGGCGAGAAAGGGCAATCTCCTGCGTGGCAATGGTCACTCTCAAGTCGTTTGGACTGACCGGCCGGTTGGCGTCCACCATGAGTTCGGCCAGCGCCGCCAGGACAACTTTGGCCCCGTCCGAGGCCTCCTCCCAGGAGTACTGTAGACAGGCCATGCCCTGCTCGACCGCCTCTCCGAGGACCGCTTCTACGTCGGAGACGGTCACCTCGTCACCGCGCTGGCGGGCCCAGCGGGCGAACAGCCGGTTACACACCAGTTGGGTGTAGTAGGGCTGCCCGTGGGTAGCCTCCAGGATACGCTCCACCGCGCCGGGCGCATAGCGGTAATGTTCCTCCACCGGTTTGGTGATGAGCGCTGTGCTTGCGTCCCGGTCGAGGAAACTGATCTTCCGGTACTGGCACAGGTTGAAAAGGAGCGCATACTCCTGCCGCATCTCTTCCAACCCACTGCCAATGGAAAAAATAAAGTTGAGACGGGGATGGTACTGGATCAGGCTGCGCCACAGATCGAAGACGCGGGGTTCAAGCCGCCCGGCCTGCACCTGCTCGTAGAGCCGTGCGGCCTCGTCCAGCATTAACAGCAGGTGATCGTTGCCCAGGGCTTGCAGAGCAGGGTCAAGAAAGCCTTCACGGAAACAACCTTCCGGATCGTCAGCAAACTCGTCACGCGAGGGGACGCTCAATCTGATCCCCTTTTGCCGACGCAGCGCCCGTGCGGCCCGGCGGGCGATTCCCCACACCATCTCGCCCAACCCCTCCAGCGAAACCCCCTGCAGGTCCACAAAGACGGGCACGTAGCGTGAATCCAGGTGGCGGCCCATCTGGTAGAGAACTGAGGTCTTGCCCGTGCGCCGCCCGCCGTAGAGGACAATAGCGTTGTCCTGGTAGCGCCCCACCAGTGTCTCCCGTATGAAGTGGAAGACATCCTGGCGGCCGAAGAACATCTCCGTGCCGGTGACAGGGTTACCGGCGATGTATGGATTGGTTGGGCTACTCATAGCTCACCACATCCTGCCGACTTCGTACACCAGCCTGAAACACTGGTGCTGGGCCGATCTGGAATCTAGCGCCACTTTGCCCGGAGCACCGCCGCCCGCTGGCTCACGGCAGCTCTATCCCATCCGGCAGCCTCTCGATCTGCTCTTTCAGCGGCTGAAAGACACCGCGCAACTCCTGCACTGCAGGGTTCAGCCCTGCCTCGCCCAACTCAATGCGCACCGGCACGGTCATCTGGATGGGGATGGTCTGGTTGACCGGAACATTCATGCGCACGGGGATGGTCTGGCTGACCGGCACGACCATGCCCAGGTGAACCGGCAGACGCAGGCCGGCAGGCAGGGAGAGGGAAACGTAGCCGTTGATCACACCGCCTCCGCCAGGCAAATTAAACCGAGCTGGCATGTTGAGTGGCACCGGCGCGCTCAGCACGACGGCTGTATTCTGCTCGATGGACAACTGGAAGTCTATCGGAAGCGTCTGGCTGAGCGGCAGATCGAACTGGATGGGGATGGGCTCGTCTATCTGCACCGTGGTGTCAATCGTGGCCTCGCTCAGCCCGAGGAAGGCGGCGTCCAGGTCGTTCAACAGCGGCTCGACCATGCCGGCCTTGAGGGCGAAGACGGCCCGAAGGGCCGGTATACTCACCACGAGCAGCGAGACGACCAGGACGAAGTTGACGACGAACGAGAAGATAATGGCGATGTCCTTAAAGGCGTTCCAGAAGTTTTTCAGCCGTTCCATGGCGTGACCTCCTCGCGCTGGTAAGTTGGGAAACTGTGGATTGATAATTGGTAGCCTGGTACACCGGGAACCGATCCAATGGTTATATTAACATCACTGGGCAAAAAACACAACCGGAGCAGGAAGCGTTCCTTGATAGAGCGCCAACGGGTACACCGGCAGCCTGTGCTGACCTAATCTCCATACCGCCCGACAATCGTGATACTGCATATATTCATATGGGGGTGGACAGACTTGAAAATAGTGTTTTCAGATCCCGTGACAGACTCCCTGTAGATCTGCAGGGAAAAACCACTTGTAGCACGCTTCCGGGGCAGGGTCAAACATTTCGACCTGTG
>CAYPOY010000400.1:0-4308 GCA_964412395.1 uncultured Anaerolineales bacterium
TATTTTCGCCAGTATGGCAAGCTGTGGAGCGAGGTAATTAAGAGTATCTACACCCGTTTCAAAATCGGGGAAACTTGTCTGAGATCCCAACCAGACCCCCACATCTTGGGTTTGATTGCCGCTCGGCTGCAATGTCTTGGGGTGGTTCTATTCCTTCACCAAATTTGGAACAGTCACGATTTGGGGAATCCGGCCGTTTCCCTGACGTCTTGATGTGTGCCAGTACATCCGCCGGTGGGAGCGACGGGTCTCATCCGCAAGGGGCACCCAGTCCGGCCCAGAGGAGCTCTCTGGACCGGCTTCTTGTGCCGGGAGGAAGAACCTAATAAGAGGGGCCAATGGGGGAAAGCTCGACAGAATTACCAGGGAGGCAAAGGGGGGCAAGTGTAGCGGTGCAGTGGGTAGCAACACACTTCACGCGGATGGGCAGGACATTGCCACTCCCTGGGTAAGGAGATATAGATCTCGCTTAGCCCTGGCGGTCTGCCAGGACGAGCCGTCGGGGCTGCGTGGCTCAAGTGCCCCGGACTGGATTCGAACCAGCACGCCTAAAAAGGCACAGGCCCTCAACCTGCCGCGTATGCCTATTCCGCCACCGGGGCTCGCCAACTATTATACTCTCCCTGTGCCACTTGTCAACCTCGATCAAGCAGTGTAGAATTCCGGCTGATGTGCGATGCGTATCATCAAGCAGATGAACGTGTTTCAACCCGTAGGAGAATAAGCAAATGAGAATCGTCCTCGATGCAATGGGCTCCGATAACTACCCCATCCCCGACGTCGCCGGGGCAGTGCTGGCAGCGCAGGAATGGAATGACGAGATCATCCTTGTCGGACACGAGGATGCGATCCGGCAGGAACTATCTCACCTCGACACCACTGGTCTCAAACTGGAGATCGTCCACGCACCAGAGGTCATCGAGATGGACGACGAGCCGGCCTGGGCTGCGCGAGAGAAAAAGAACTCCTCGATGCACGTGGGGATGAATCTGGTGCACGACGGCGAGGCCGACGCCTACGTGACTGCTGGCAACACAGGCGGCGTGCTGGCGGTGGCCACACTGCACACCATGCGGCGCATCCAGGGCGTGAAGCGCCCGGCGCTGGCCACGATCCTGCCCCTGCCCGCCGGCCGCGTCGTCATGCTCGACATCGGCGCCAACGCTGACTGCCGGCCCGAGTACCTGCTCCAGTTCGCGCTGATGGGCGACATCTATGCACGGGCCGTGCTAGACTGTACCAGGCCCCGCGTCGCGCTCCTCTCCAACGGTGAGGAGCCGGGCAAAGGGAACATGCTGGTGAAGGAAGCCTACAAGTTGCTGGCTGATTCCAACATGGAATTCGTCGGCAACGTCGAACCTAAGGAGGTAGCGGCCTGCCACGCCGATGTCGTCGTCAGCGACGGCTTCACCGGCAATGTCTTCATTAAGACGCTCGAGGCTACAGCCAAAATGCTGACCGGTCTCATCCGCGACGAGATCAAGGCCAGCCCGCTGACGGCAGTGGGAGGGCTGTTGGCGAAACCGGCCTTCGGTCGGGTGGCCCGGCGGGTGGACCCCTTCGAGGTCGGCGGGGGGCCACTGCTGGGCGTCAACGGGTTGGTCATCGTGGCTCACGGGCGCTCCAACGCCCGCGCGATCAGGAACAGTATTGGGCAGGCGCGCAAGGCCGCGCAAGGCGATGTAGTGGAAGCAATTCGCAACGGGTTGGCAAAGGAGCAGAAATGAACGCACGCAGGCGTGTCGTCGTTACCGGCGTGGGAGCAATGACCCCGCTGGGCCTGACGCTAGAGGAGACGTGGGAGGGGCTGCTGGCGGGACGTTCCGGTGTCGGACCCATCACCCAGTTCGACGCATCGGGGCTACCAGTGCGCATCGCTGGCGAACTCAAGAGCTTCGATCCCACGCACTACATCAACTTTAAGGAGGCACGACGCATGGCGCGCTGCTCGCAGGTGGCCATCGCGACAGCCCAGGCGTCGCTGGCGGACGCGGGACTGAGCCTGCCGCTGGCCGACGAGGAGCGCGTAGGCGTGCTGATCGGGAGTGCAGTCGGGGGCCTCGATCGCGCCATCGCAGGGGTGGACACGTTCCGTGCCAGGGGGCTGGCGCGGATCAACCCGTTCGTCATCACCTCGTCCCTGGCGAACATGCCCTCCCATCACGTGAGCCACTGGGCCGGGGCCAGGGGACCCATCAGCACGGTAATCGCCGCCTGCGCGACGGGCACACAGGCCGTGGGGGAGGCGGCCGAGGTCATCCGCCGTGGCGCGGCCGACGCAGTGATCTGCGGTGGCGTGGAGGCACTGATCCACTTCGCTCCCATCGCCGGTTTCTGCGCCATGCGGGCACTCTCCACCCGCAACGACGAGCCGGAACGGGCCAGCCGCCCTTTCGATGCCGAGCGGGACGGCTTCGTCTACAGCGAGGGATGCGCAGTGCTCGTGCTGGAAGCATTGGGACACGCCCAGGCGCGGGGAGCGCGTGTTCGCGCTGAGGTACTGGGACATGCATCCTCATCCGACGCCTTCCACGTGGCACAGCCAGACCCGGAAGGTATGGGGGCCAGCCGGGCTATGCAGTGGGCACTGGGAGACGCCGGTCTGATGCCGGACGACGTGGACTACATCAATGCCCACGGCAGCAGCACGCCGATCAGCGATCCGATCGAGACCCGGGCGATCAAGCGCGTCTTCGGCAAGCACGCCTACGAGATCCCCATCAGTTCGACCAAGTCTATGATTGGCCACGCGATGGGGGGAGCCGGAGCCATCGAGGCCGCCGTGTGCGTGCTGACGGTCGAGCAGGGAATGATCCATCCAACGATCAACCTGGAGACCCCTGACCCGGAGTGCGACCTGGACTACGTACCGGAGGGAGCGCGCAAAGCCGACGTACACGTCGCGCTCTCCAATTCCTTTGGCCTGGGCGGACAGAACGCCTGTCTGGTGGTGGGCCGCTTCGAGGAGTAAAAATGCGCATTATCCGCAATGAACGTCGCATCCACGTGCTGAGTTTCATCGGCAAGTACGCGACACTGGCCGGCCTGCTGGCATTACTGGCTGGCCTGGTCATCTCCTTCACAAAGCCAGAGTGGCTCATGCCGACGCTGGTGAGCATGGCGTTGGGCACCAGCCTCTCTATGGTGGGGGGCTTCTTCGCCGACCGTTACATCGGCCCCCTCGCCCGTCACGACGCATTGGCCAGGGCTCTCAAGGGCCTGAATGACCAGTATGTGCTCTTACAGTACCTCCTCCCCACCTCTCACGTCCTGTTGGAACCCGGCGGCTGCACTGTCTTTGTGGTCAAGGCGCAGGGAGGGCAGGTGACTTACCAGGAAGATGGCCGGTGGAAACACCGCCAACGGGGAAAGTTCTTCCGGCAGTTCGCGGGCCAGGAAGCGGTGGGTGCCCCCGACATCGAGGCCGAGCGCCAGGTGCACAAACTGGAGCGCTGGCTGACCAGCCGCCTGCCTGACATCGGGGTGCCCGTGCGGGCAGCTATCACCTTCGTCAATCCCGATGTCACGCTGGATGCCGCCGCTTCACCAGTACCGGCCTTCTACGGCAAGAAAGTGAAAGCCTGGCTGCGGGGGCCAGGGAAACTCAAGCCACTGCCGGCTGCTGAACGCCGTCGGCTGGCTGATGCGCTCAATATCACGCCACAGCAGGAGAAAGATTAAAGACTGACCAAAATCTATGGGAATAGGCTCGCAGTGAGCACTCCAGCGCCTCAAAAGCACATAAAGTGCGCACTACAAACGCCCGGTTTGAGGCAGAAATTACAGAGCCCCGGCACTTCTGTACCGGAGCTCTCCTGCATTACCCACTCAGCCCCTTCAGCCGGGCCTCCCACTTGGCATATAGTTTGTTGTAGATCTCCTCACTGATCTCGCCCTCGGCCAGCCGCATATCCAGGTTATCCAGCGTAGCCTGGATCTCCGCGGCCGTCTTAGGGGCAGCAGGGGTCGCCGGGGCTGCTGGCGCAGGTTGCTGGGCTGGCTGCTGTGTTGCCTGCGTCATCATCTGCGCCATCGCTGCACCCATGCCCACGCCCGCGCCCAGACCCACACCTGCACCGGCGAGGCCACCACCACCGGGCTGCTGAGCCGCGTCACGCATCGCTCGCGCTGCCTGGAACTGCATATAGGCGCTCATATCGCCCAGCGCGCCCATCGAAGCCCGCTCGTCAATCGCCTTAGCCGTTTCCTCAGTCGGCCCGAGATACTCGACGTAGACCGAGGTCAGGTTCACCCCGCGGGCGGCGAACTCCTCGGCCGCCTTGGCCCGCACCCCCATCGTCAGTTCTT
>CAYPOY010000401.1:0-4296 GCA_964412395.1 uncultured Anaerolineales bacterium
GGGCACCAGCGCCGCCGTTAGCCAGAGGGGCCGAGGAGCGGAGGAGCGGAGGGGCGGAGGGGCGGAGGAGCGGAGGGGCGGAGGAGCCGAGGGGCGGAGGAGCGGAGGGGCCGAGGAGCGGAGGAGCGGAGGGGCCGAGGAGCAGGGGAGAGGGGGGCGCCGCGTAGACTTGCTCCTGCGCACTGATCAACAGTCCAAAGAGTGCCGCCAGGCCAGCAACGGCCAGACTCAACGCCAGAACGAAACGCAGGATAACCTTCTTGCCCATTTTTCCCTCCGTCCCAATGTTAGCGGCCAGTTGCAAACCGCACCTCGTTCACCTCCCGATACAGGTTGCGCAGGGAGCTGTAGATACGCCGGTAGGCCCTGTACAGAATGTCGTAGACCTCGGCGTTGCACACCTGGGGCTCGAACTCTCGCTCTACGCGGATGACGTTCTTGAGCGCCTTAAAGTCCGGGTACAGTCCCAGACCGACCGCGGCTGTAAGCGCGGCGCCCACCGCCCCCGCTTCCTGTGGCTGCGCCACCGTCTCGACACGGCGGCCGGTGACGTCGGCGATGATCTGCATCCACGGCGCGCCCCGCGCACCTCCACCGACGAGACGCAGCACCGGCAGCGGGAAGCCGAAGGTCTTTTCCACGATCTCAATGATCCAGCGCAGGTTGTAGGCCACCCCCTCGTAGACCGCCCGCAGCAGGTGCTCGCGGGTATGGTCAGCGCTCAGGTTGAAGAAGGTGGAGCGTACCCAGGTGTCGGCAACAGGGGATCGCTCGCCGTACATCCACGGCGTGCAGACCAGGAAGTCGGAGCCGGGAGGAATAGTCTCCACGTCCTGGTCCATCAATGCGTAGACGTTGGGGATGCTGGGGTCCGCCTGCTCGTGGCGGTAGAACTCGTCAGCGATCCACTTGAGGCACGCCCCCGCCGTCTCCATCTCTGCAAAGAGCAATGCCTTGTCGGGGTCGGCGGACTGGAGGCAGGCGATGCCGTGGCGGCCGGTGGGGGTCTTGTGGGTGACGACGCCAACCCAGCCGGAGGTGCCCAGGTAGATGTGGCCCTCGCCTTCACCGACCGCGCCGGAGCCGACCGCTGCCCCCGGGGCGTCCCCTCCGCCACCGAAGACGGGGGTTCCTTTCAGCAGCCCGCACTCCCGCGCCGCCTCTGCTGTCAGGCCCCCCACCTGGTCAATGGAGCGCACCAGTGGCGGGAACTTGTCTTGATCCAACCCGATGTAACGGATGAGCCACCGCATCCAGTCCTTCTTCTTGAGGTCGAGGCAGAAAGCGGAGGCGCAGGACCACTCGAACACCATCCGACCGGTGGCCCGGTAGAGGAGGTAGCCGTTGACGTCCAGGAAACAGCTCATCCCGTTGTAAATCTCCGGCTCGTTCTCCTTGAGCCAGAGCAATTTGGGTATGCCGTCCTTGCCGGAGATTTCCGCGCCGGCGACGGCAGCGAAGACACGCCGCCCCAGGAACTTGCGCATAGTCCGCTCCGCCTGCTCGGGTGCGCGCCCGTCCAGCCAGATGATGGCCTGTCGCAGTGGCTCGTGGGCGGGTGCAGGCCTCGCCCCTTCGAGAGGCTCAGGGCAGGCTCCTACTCTGTCCATTGGGACGATGCCTAACATCTGGGTGGTGTAGACCATCGCCAGCACGTCTCGGTGCGCGACGCCGGATTGTTCCACCACCTGGCGGGTGGTGACGGCGATGGCGTTCCACCAATCCTCCGGCTCCTGCTCGGCCCAGTCGGGGCGGGGGTAATGGACCGGATAGGGCTGAAAAGCGCTGGCGTGGATGTTCCCCTCCGTATCCACCAGCACCGCCTTATTGCCGCCCGTGCCCACGTCGTGGGCGATGATATATTGTGGGCTCATCTTGACGCCTCCGTGCCCCTCCCTTCGACAGGCTCAGGGCAGGGGTTTATTCCTATGCTCGCTTACTCCCTGCTGCTCCCTACTCCCCTGGAATCGCCTCAGTCATCATCTTCTGCAAGATCATCTTTTTCATCTCCTCTGGGATCTTGGAGACCTGATCCACGCAGAACTTGAACGTCTCCAACACCTGGTTCAGTTGCTCCTCGCCGATGGTCAACGGCGGCTTGATCTTGATGACGTTGCGCATCGTCGGTCGCCCGTCCACGATGTCGGGCATGCTCACGTCGAAGATAACGCCGAGCTTTTTCGCCAGCTCGAGGAAGGCTGCCGCCCGCTCCGTCGCCGGCGTCTTGCTCTCGCGGTCCTCCACCAGTTCGACGCCGATGAACAGGCCCGGGCAGCGCACGTCGCCGATGATCTCGCACGCCTCCTGGAGCTGGTGCAGGTAGGCGGTGGCCTTTTTACCCAGCACCCGCGCCCGCTCACACAGATCCAAACGTTCGATGACTTCGATGTTAGCCAGGGCTGCCGCGAACGGCAGTGGGTCGGAGCCGAAGGTAGTGTGCTCCTCGGCCTCGGTGAATCCTTTGAGATCGGCCCGCGCCACCAGCGCGCCGACGGGAAAGCCTCCCCCCAACCCTTTGGTGAGCACGAGCATGTCGGGCATCACGCCGTAATATTCGGCCGCGCTCATCGCACCGATGCGCCCGAAGGCAGTTTGACACTCGTCGTAGACCAGGAAGATGTTGTGCTTCTGGCAGATTTCCTTCAAGCCGGCCAGGTAGTTGGGTGGGGTAGGCACCTGGCCGCCCGCCCCTTGCATCGGCTCGATAATCAGGCCGGCGACGATCCCGCTGGCGTGGTAGCGGATTGCCTGCTCCACCAGATCAAGGCAGGCCAGCCCACATGTCTGGGGGTCTCGGTCCATGGGACAGCGGTAGCAGTAGGGGTAGGCGAAGCGGACGAAGTGGTCACGTCCGAAACAGGGGAAACGGGTGACGTAGGGAAAATATTGGCTGGTGGTGATCGTTGTTAGCGATGCGCCGTGGTAACCGCGTGAGGGGACCAGGAAGATATCGGCACCCGGTTTGTTGATCATTGCCAGTTTCATCGCTGCCTCAATCGCCGCGCCACCGCCCTGAATGTTCAGGCAGACCTTGCGGGGTTCGCCGGGGAAGAGGGTCGAGAGGCGATTGATCAGTTTGAGGCGCGGGATGGTGGGGTAGGCGTAGCGCACATGGGTCAGGTACTTCATCTGTTCGACTGCGGTCGCCAGCACGTCGGGGTTGCAGTAGCCGACGTTCAGCGTCCACGCCTGAGCGGTGCAGTCAATGTAGGAGTTGCCCTCGTAGTCGTGCACGACAGCGCCGCCCGGCTCACCCTGGTAGAGGATGGTGCCCTTGAGCGGCGTGAGCGAGAACCGACGGGCGTGGGTAACCTCCTCGTCACTCACCTGGCTCAGCAGCGAAGCGATTTCCTCCTCACTGAGCACCTGTGGAGAAAAAGGTTCAGTCATTGTTATATCTCCTGGGAGCGTTGGTTGTCGGTGGATGCCGTTTGAGGGATGTTCATTTTGCGATATTGTACACCAAAGCGGTGCCAACGCAAAGTCACAACGCAATTGTCAGGCCGTCGTATGCTAGCGTGAATCTGCCGCTGGGTAACAACGTCAGCACTTGCTCCGGCGTGCGTCGGAGGTGACCAATGTGAGTGAAGATGACCTGCTGGGCACCGGCCGATCTAGCCCACTGGGCTCCCTCGATGATGGGCAGGTGGCGCCCCTGGCCTTCCTCCAGCAGCGGCGTATAGCGGACATCCATCTGCTCGCGGGTGAGGAAGGAGCCATCCAGGACTGCCAGGTCCACAGGACGCACCAGGGCTGGGTCAGCGTGATGGAAGTCGGGGGCATAGAGGACGCGCACGCCATCTCGCTTGATCAGCAGGCCGGCGGTGGTGAAGGGCTGGGTGTGGTGGGTGTCGAGAGGAGTCACGGTGAGTCTTTCGGGGAGATGGAGCGGCTCATTCAGGTAAATTTCGCGCCGGGCAAAGGGCCGTTGGTCGTACTCGCTGGCCTCGGCAGCGATGAGGTAACGGAAGCTACCCTGGATGCGGCCCCAGCCGTCGGGGAGGGCGTAGATGGGCAAGATGGGGAGTTGGGAGATGCGGCGGAGTGCTGCCAGGTCGTCCAGTCCCAGGTAGTGGTCGGCGTGGGGATGGGTGATGATGATGTGGTCAATGCGGGCCAGGTCTTTGTAGGGGATAGCGCGCAGTTGTGCATAGATGTCCGGCCCTGCGTCTATCAGTAACGTACCATTAACCAGGATGGCGGAGCGAGTGCGCCGGGCGCGAGGCTCCGTTCGGGCAGCAGCGCACTGGGGGCAGGTGCAGCCCCAGCGGGGGATGGGGCGGGCAGCGGAGGTGC
>CAYPOY010000402.1:0-4288 GCA_964412395.1 uncultured Anaerolineales bacterium
CGGCCATCGGCCACTTCTTCGGCGCGTGGCGGGTGGACGGGTTCCGGCCCGTGGAGGAGTTCAAGGCAGCGATGGATGACCTCCAGCGCCGTCTCAAGAACACTCCCAAGGCGGAGGGCCAGGACCGCATCTACATCCACGGCGAGAAGGAGTACGAGGAGGCGGAGCGGCGTCTGCGCGATGGCATCCCCCTCAATCCGAAGGTGGCGGCGGACCTGCGGGCGATTGGGGAAGAGCTGGGGGTGGAGTACGATCTGGAGTAGTTTCAGGGTAACCGTATACTCCTTGAGGGCGCAAATTCTTTACAGATGAGTCAAATTTCCACCAACTACGATGGGCGAAGGTCTCCTGACCGAGCCCAAGGCTCTCTTGCCTCGGTCGGGAGACCTCGGCGAACGATGAGCGGCGGACGTTGGCTTGTCGGTTTGAGGCGAAGCTTCAATACTACGTCGTCCACTCCGAGAACCCGATCTCTGTGCACATCCGCACCTTACGTGCCCTCAAACACGACGCTGTACTCGTTCTGGTTCCTACCTCAACAAGGCACACCTGGCCCCTTCCTAATCGGGTGAATGTGGACGATAGCCACTCCTTCACCGCCGATTGCAGCGCTGTCCTGGGCTGGCTCCTGGACAGCGATTGCAGCAAGGATGAGATTTTGGAGTGTTGGACCACTTTGCCAAAAAGGCAAGTCCTGTCTTCGCCTTGACTTTCATCTAACGAGAGGAGAGTCAGCTTGACGACAAACCATTGGGCGACTATACTTTATTTGATTAATTGATTAAAGAAGGAGGCCGCTATGCCCAGGACAATGTCAGCGACTCAGGCACGGATGCACTTTGGCGACGTAATGCGCCGGGTGGTTGAGAATGGAGAGGCCGTGATTGTAGAGCGGGCCGGTAAACCCCAGGTCGCGGTGATCTCGCTGGCCGACTATGAACAGTTGTGCGATTCACGTGCTGGAGAACTTGGACCGCTCAACAGGGCCGCCCTGGACTGGCTTGATCAGTGGCTCAGCACCCCCGATACAATGGGAGACGCCTGGTGGGAAGAGTTCGAACACGAACTGCGCAAGCATCCAGTCGAACTGGGAGAGATTCTGTGACCACCACTTACTTACTAGACACCAACATCGTGACGGCGGTTCTCAAGAAAGACCCCCACGTGACCGGCCGCTTGCGCGCCGAATTGGCCGCCAATGCCCACATCCTCATCTCAGCGGTCGTGTACTACGAGATCAAAAGAGGGCTACTCAGGCGCGACGCAATGCGCCAGTTAGCGGCCTTTGAGGAGATAGTGAGCAAACTGGGATGGCTCGACGTGGATCGCTCCCACTGGGAAGCAGCAGCCGCGCTGTGGGCAGAATGCCAGAAGGCCGGCACGCCTGCTAACGACGCTGACCTGCTGCTAGCCGTCCAGTCACGCCAGGCCCAGGTTGTTCTGGTGACAGATGACAACGATTTTGATAGCCTTGGCGTCTCACGCGAGAACTGGATCGTCCGTTAGCCTGAGTGAGGGATGGTATGAAAACCAATATGACTACATACCATGTTCCGTATAGCAAGACCGAGACAGCATTTCAACTACCACCGGGTATGCGCGGCACCGTGGCCGTGTCCCGGCCAGCGGAGCCGTTGGCCGACGTTGGGAGGGCCATCGCCGAATCGTTGGCTCATCCCATCGGCTCGCCGCCGCTGCGGGAGATGGCGAAGCCAGGCGACCGGGTCTGCATCGTCTTCACCGACGTCACCCGCGCCAGCCCCGATCACCTGCTGGTGCCCGCCCTGCTGCGAGAACTGGAAGCAGCCGGGGTCCGCGACGAGAACGTCACCCTCCTCTGCGGTATCGGCATGCACCGGCCCTCGACATCCGAGGAGAAGGTCGCCAAGCTGGGGCAGGCAGTGGTGGATCGCTACCGGGTCATTGACAACGAGCCGCAGAATCCCGAGGCGCTGGTGGACCTGGGCGTCACCCCCGGTGGGGTGCCGGTCTCGGTCCACCGGGCAGCGGTGAGGGCCGACCTTCTGATCGCCACCGGGTTGGTCGAACCGCACCAGTACGCTGGCTACTCCGGCGGACGCAAGACGGTGGCGGTGGGCGCGGCCGGGGAAGCGCTCATCGCCCACACCCACGGCCCAGCCTTCGTGGATCACCCGGGCACCCGGCTGGGCCGCATCAAGGGCAACCCCTTCCACGAGGCAGTCACCGAGGCGGCCCGGCGTGCGGGCCTGCGCTTCATCCTCAACGTCGTGCTGGACGACGAGAAGCGAGTCATCTGCGTGAAAGCGGGAGAACCGGTGGAGACACACCAACAGTTGGTGGTCTTCGCCCGCTCCATCTACGAAGTGCCTATCCCCCACCAGTACGACGTCGCCATCGGCGGGGTGGGTTTTCCCAAGGACGCCAACCTGTACCAGGCCAGCCGGGCTGCCTCCTACCTTTTCCTTGCGCTGATGCCGGTCGTCAAACCGGGAGGGGCCCTCATCATCCCAGCCCGCTGTGAGGAGGGGGCCGGGGAGGGAGTGGGAGAGCAGCGGTTCTTCGCCGCCATGCGGGACGGGCCCGACGTCCAGTCCATCCTGGACGACGCCCGCACCCACGGCTACCCGCCAGGCCAGCAGCGGGCCTTCGTGATGGCCAAGGTGCTGGAGGGTGCGCGGGTCGTCATTGTGGGGAGCGAGTGTCCGGACGTGGTGGCGGCTTGCAAGATGACCCCCGCCGCGACGATGGAGGAGGCTCTGGCACTGGCCGCGAGCGAACTGGGGGACGACCTGGACGTGCTGATTGTGCCCCACGCGCTGCTGACACTGCCGGTAGTACAATGATCAATGACTAATGGCCAATCGTAGCAAGGTGATCGTTGAGGCGCTTGTAGCACGGAGAGAGCGCGAGGAAGCCGGGTTGGTGGCAGAGGGTTACCGCTTCTATGCTCAGGAGACCTGCGAATTTGCCGCCGTCAGCCTGCAGGCAGTTTCGAATGATGTCAAATTGCCGCTCACAAATCTCTGGTCTCTGGAGTGCTGAATGACAACAGAAAAAATCGAAGCACCTGCACACGCTGTCGGCGTCGTTGCTGATGAGTTATACCTCAAATGTATCCGCTGCGGAGAGTGTCTGTCGGTCTGTCCGGTCTATCGAGAGACGCGCATCGAGACACTGTCGCCGCGCGGCAAAGTCGCCCTCTACCGTGCCGTCGGCGAGGACGCCCTGGAAGCAGGCGAGGTCTATGCTGGCAAGCTCTACACCTGCTTGATGTGTGAGGCCTGCCGGGAAGTCTGTCCCAGCGGAGTCGAGTTGGATGTGATTATGAACCGGGTCCGCGCCGACCTGGCCCACAGCGGCCTGATGCCTGGCTCCCTGCGACGATTGAGCGAGACTATCGTCGCTGCGGGCAACATCTCCGGCGAGGATAACGAACAACGCCTGGGTTGGACTGCCAACCTGGAGTCACGGCCTGTTGGCCTCGACCGCGACGGGCAGACCGAGGTGGCTTACTTCGTGGGTTGTGTGTCGTCGTTGTTCCCGACCAGTTACAGCATCCCCCAGTCGCTGGTCCAAACCTTTGAAAAGGTCGGTGTGAACTACGCCCTTATGGGCGGTGATGAGCGCTGTTGCGGCTACCCCCTTTTTCTCAACGGGGAGGTCGAGCGCGCCCTGGAGATGGCGCGGCACAACGTCCAGGCGGTGAGAGCCACCGGCGCGACTCAAGTCGTGATGGCCTGTCCGTCTTGCTATCACATGTGGAAGTACATCTACCCGGAACTGCTCGACGACGGGGAGTTGGACGGGCTTGAGATACTGCACGAAACCGAGATTCTGGCCGAGATGGCCCGCGAGGGGCGGTTGCGTTTCAAGCCCTGGCCAGTCACCGTGACCTACCACGATTCGTGCGATCTGGGCCGTAAGAGCGGCACCTTCGAAGCCCCGCGCGAGGTGCTGCGGGCCATCCCCGAACTGGAGTTAGTGGAGATGGCCGACCACCACGAGAACTCGCTGTGCTGCGGAGGCGGTGGCAACCTGGAGACCTACGACCGAGAATTGGCCCAGGCGCTCCCCCGCCGGAGGTTGAAACAGGCCCAGGAGGCAGGGGCCAAGTACATCGTCGTCTCTTGCCAACAGTGCAAGCGCACCCTGTCCGGGGCCGCCCGCCGCGAGAGAATTCGTATCCGCACTATGGACCTGGCCGAGGTGGTGGCGCGACAACTTGGAGGTTGAAGGCTGGTTGACTGACAAATTTAACACTTGACCCAGAGTACAGAAACTAGGACGCAGATGAACGCAGAAAACG
>CAYPOY010000403.1:0-4285 GCA_964412395.1 uncultured Anaerolineales bacterium
GGTGGACGTATGCGGCGGCCGGCGCCTCGCCCCGGCGGAAGGCGGCCAATATCTCTCCCAGCCGCTCCTCCGTCAGCGGGCCGTAGACGACGTCGTCAATCACCATCGCCGGCGCCCGGTCGCACTGGCCGATGCAACTGGTTGTTTCCAGCGTAAAGAGGCCGTCGGTGGTCGTCTGGCCCGGCTCGAGGCCCAGTTCCCAGCGCAGCATTTCCAGCGCCGCCGGAGCGCCGGTCACGTGGCATGGTGGGCTCTGGCAGACGTAAATGAGGTGTTGGCCCCGCTCCTTCAGCCGGAGCAGCGTGTAGAAACTGGCGACGCCGCCCACGTGTGATTCGGGCAGGTGCAGCGCCTCGCCGACCGTGGCCAGCGTGGCGGGTGTGAGGTGACCCCGGCTCTCGGTCACGTCCCGCAGCACCTCGACGAGAGCACCGGGCTCCGTCCCCCGCTGCTCCAGCACGGCCACGAGGTCGCTTCCCATGTCCTTGGGGTATCGTTTTCGCTTGCGCATACCTCCTCCTGTAGAGTTGAAGATGCTAAATGTTGGTAAATGCCACTTGTTGGTGGTCCTGTAGTGCCAGCAGGTATCGCCGGAGGGCCATCCGGTTGGGAATAGTACACTATTTTCCCTATGAAGTCAACTTTCCGCTGAGGGTGTCTCTGTCCTTGACGCCTATCCCCAATTTTTCCCCGGCGGCGACATCGGCAAATTGGCCGTGTGCGGCATGGTCAACGACCTGGCGGCGATATGGCGTAACGTTTGCCCCCCGACGGTGTTACTGTTTCTAGAATTGAATCTACATTTGGAGGTATGCTTGTGAAACAGCGTGTCGTCATCACCGGTCTCGGCGCGGTCACTCCCCTGGGCAACGACGTGCCGACGATGTGGGAGGCGCTCGTCGCCGGGCGCAGCGGCATCGGCCCCATCACCTGCTTCGACACTTCCGATATAGAGGTGCGGATCGCCGCCGAAGTCAAGGACTTTGACCCGGTGGCGCTCTTCGGTCACCGTAAGGCGCGCCGCAACGACCGCTTCACCCTCTTCGCGCTGGAGGCCGCCCGCCAGGCCATCGCCGACGCCAACCTGGACTTGAACGACGGGCTGAAGCAGGCTACCGGCGTGCTCATCGGCACCGGCATCGGAGGTATCAGCACGCTGGTGGAGAACTTCCTGGCGCTGCAGAAACGCGGCCCCCGTCGCGTCAGTCCCTTTATGATACCGATGATGATGCCCAACGCCGCCTCCGCGGCCATCGCCATCGCCTACGGCCTGCAGGGGCCGAACTTCTCCCTCTCCTCCGCCTGTGCCACCGGCTCCCACGCCCTCGGCGAGGCCACCCAAATCATCCGGCGGGGCCAGGCCGAGGTGATGATCTGCGGGGGGAGCGAGGCGGCCATCATACCGCTCTCCGTGGCCGCCTTCAGGAACATGGGGGCACTCTCCACCCGCAATGACGAGCCGCAGCGCGCCTGCCGTCCCTTCGACGCCGAGCGAGACGGCTTCGTTATGGGTGAGGGAGCAGGGGTCCTGGTACTGGAAAGCCTGAAGCACGCACGGCAGCGCGGGGCTCGCATCTACGCCGAACTGGTGGGCTACGGTGCCACCGCTGATGCCTTCCACATCGCTGCCCCTGATGAAACGGGGGACGGCGCGGCGCTGGCGATGAAACGGGCACTCCAGGACGCCGGCCTGTCGCCTGAGGAGGTTGACTACGTCAACGCCCATGGCACCAGTACCATCCTCAACGACCGCATCGAGACCTGGGCCATCCGCGCCGTCTTCGGCACCCACGCCGACTGCCCGGCCGTTAGTTCCACCAAGTCCATGCTGGGCCACCTGATGGGCGCGGCCGGCGCGGTCGAGGCCATCGTCTGTGTGAAGAGCCTGGAGACCGGCTGGGTGCATCCCACCATCAACTACGAGACCCCCGACTCGGAGTGCGACCTGGATTACGTGCCCAACCAGGCCCGCTACATCCAGCCACGCGTGGCTCTCTCCAACTCCTTCGGCTTCGGCGGGCACAACGGCTGCATCGTCTTCCACCGCTGGGAAGGAGCAGGATGAAGACCCACGCCCACATCGTCGGCTGGGGCAAGTATGTGCCGCAGCGCGTGCTGACCAACGATGACCTGGCCCAGATGGTGGATACCTCCGATGGGTGGATCCGCACCCGCACAGGCATCGCCGAGCGGCGCATCGTCACTGACGGCGAGACGACGTTCAGTATGGCGCTCCAGGCCGCCCAGCAGGCGCTGGAGGTGGCCGGCCTCAAGCCGTCGCAACTGGACCTGATCATCGTCGCCACCGTCACGCCCGACTACGCATTCCCGGCCACGGCCTGCCTGCTGCAGGACGCGCTGGGGGCCACCCACGCCGCTGCCTTCGACCTCTCAGCCGGCTGCACTGGCTTCGTCTACGGGCTCAGCGTGGCCGCCAATCTCATCTCAGCCGGCGTCTACGAGAACGCACTAGTCATCGGAGCCGAGACGCTCTCCCGCATCACCGACTGGAGCGACCGTGCTACTTGTGTCCTCTTCGGCGATGGGGCCGGTGCTGTCATTCTCCAGGCCAACGGAGCCGACGGCGGCGTCCTCTCCACCGTCCTCGGCGCCGACGGCTCCGGGGGCGACCTGCTGTACCTCCCGGCCGGGGGGAGCAAGCAGCCCGCCTCTCATCGCACCGTGGCTGAGGGGCTGCATTACCTGAGAATGAAGGGACAGGAAGTCTTTCGCTTCGCCGTGCGCACCATGCCCGCCGCCACGCGGGAGGTGCTGGAGCAGGCCGGGCTGGAAGTCTCCGATCTGAACCTCATCATCCCTCACCAGGCCAACCAGCGCATCATCAAGGCCTCAATCCGAGCACTGAAACTGCCGCCGGAGGTGGTCTTCAGCAACCTGGAGCGGTACGGCAACACCTCGGCGGCGTCCATCCCCATCGCCCTCTGCGAGGCGGCGGAGGAGGGACGTATCCAGCGTGACGACCTGGTGGTGTGCGTCGGCTTCGGCGCGGGGCTGACCTGGGGGGCAGCGGCTATTCGCTGGAGCGTGCCATTGCCGCCTGTGCCACCCTCACGCTGGGAGAAGGCCTGGTATAGGTTGCGCTATCGTTACGCCGCGCTGCGCTCGTTGGTGCGCCGCTTCCTGCGCTGGCTGTTCGCCCTCGGAGTAAAGGAGTAGGGGCGCGGTAACCGCGCCCCTACCGGGAGTAAGGTGACGATGACGACGGTTGCCATCGAACGGCTTGAGAGCATGCACGCTCAGGCCCGTCTCGGCGGCGGCCCCGAGCGCATCGAGCACCAGCACGACCGGGGCAAACTGACCGCTCGCGAGCGGCTGGACTACCTGCTCGACCCCGGCACGTTCTACGAACTGGACGAGTTCGTCACCCACCGGGCGACTGACTTCGGTCTGGATGAGCGCCGCACGCTGGGCGATAGCGTCGTCACCGGCTGGGGCGAGATTGACGGCCGGCCGGTCTACGTCTTCGCCCAGGACTTCACCGTGCTGGGCGGGTCGGTGGGAGAGGCCCACGGCCAGAAAATCTGCAAACTACTCGACCTGGCGCTGGAGAACGGCACACCCGTCATCGGGATCAACGACTCGGGCGGGGCGCGCATCCAGGAGGGCGTGGACGCGCTGGCCGCTTACGGCGAGATCTTCTACCGCAACGTGCTAGCCTCTGGCGTCATCCCCCAGATTTCGGTCATCATGGGTCCCTGTGCCGGCGGCGCGGTCTACTCCCCTGCGCTCACAGATTTCACTTTTATGGTCGAGGGCACGGGGCGCATGTTCATCACCGGCCCCGGCGTGATCAAGGCGGTGACCCACGAGGAGGTCAGCGCGGAGGAACTGGGTGGCGCTGACGTCCACAACCGGCTCAGCGGCGTGGCCCACTTCGCTGCCCCCACCGATGAGGAGACGCTCGACCTGGTGCGGCAACTGCTCTCCTACCTGCCCTCCAACAACGCCGACGACCCGCCCTACGTCCCGCCGACCGACTCGCCCGACCGGACCAACGAGGCGCTGGACACGCTGGTGCCAGAGGACCCTGCCCAGGAGTACGATATGCGTGAGGTCATCCACTCCACCGTGGACGACCGGGATTTCCTGGAGGTGCAGGAGCAGTTCGCTCCCAACCTGATCGTGGGTTTCACACGGCTAGGGGGACACGTGGTAGGCATCGTGGCCCAGCAGCCGCCGGTCCTGGCCGGCGTGCTCAATAGCGACGCCTCCGACAAGGGGGCGCGCTTCATCCGCTTCTGCGACTGTTTCAACGTCCCGCTCC
>CAYPOY010000404.1:0-4282 GCA_964412395.1 uncultured Anaerolineales bacterium
TGACACCCACGCTCACTCTAACGTTGACCATCACCGCAACGCTGCCATGAATGATAGCCTGTCAGAACCAAAAAGGAGTCCACCGTGGAAGTTATCCCCTTACTGAAACAACTTTCGGAAGCCAATGGCATTGCTGGCTACGAGGAGCCGGTGCGCGAACTGCTGCGCCAGACCTGGCAACCCCTCGTAGACGAGATGCGCGAGGGTAAACTGGGAAGCCTGATCGCCCTTAAGCGGGGCGCGGGACCTGAGCCCCGCCCCAAATTGATGCTGGCGGCCCATATGGACGAAATTGGCCTGGTGGTGACCGGCATTGAGAAAGGCTTCCTGCGCATCACCCGAGTCGGGGGGACGGACCGGCGGGTGTTGCTGGGGCTCGAAGTAGTTGTCCATGGGCGACGCGATCTGCCCGGCATCGTTGCCACCCGTCCGCCCCACGTACTACCCAAGGAGGAGCGCAAAAAGACCGTGCCCTGGGATAAACTCTTCGTGGACGTGGGATTGCCAGCGGAAGAGGTCGAGCGGCTGGTCACGGTCGGCGACCTGATCTCTATCCGGCGCGAGATGGCAGAACTGAAGAACCGCCACATGGCGGGTAAGGCGATGGACGATCGGGCCTGTGTGGCCGCCGTGACGCTCGCGCTGGAGCAACTGACCAGCGTGAGTCATGCCTGGGACGTCTTCGCCGTGGCAACGGTGCAAGAGGAGACGGGGCTGAAGGGAGCCATCACCGCTGCCTATGGCGTCGCGCCGGACCTGGCCGTGGCACTGGACGTGACCTTCGGCAAACACCCGGGCGTCTCGGAGTGGGATGCCTTCCCCCTGGGTGAGGGCCCTACCATCGGGGTCGGCCCCAACTTCCATCCAGGGCTCGCGACGCGCCTGAAGGAGGTAGCCGAGGCCCACGAGATTCCATATCAAATTGATCCGATTCCAGGCCGCAGTGGCACCGATGCCTGGGCCATTCAGGTCACCCGCGAAGGGGTGCCCACGGACCTCATCTCCGTCCCGGTCCGTTATATGCATCAGCCGGTGGAGATGCTGGCCGTGCAAGACGTCGAGCGGGCCGGACGGCTGTTGGCGGCGTTCATCGCCGGGCTGGAAGCGGATTTCCTGAAGAAATTGGCCTGGGGCGATGCTGCAGCAGGATCGTAGGTCCCCATCGAAGACGAAGGTTCTGGGACGAGGTGGGGCTGTGCGCGTACATGGCCGCTATCTGGCAGACGGCGTGCTCTATTTTGACTTGATCACCTGGCATTGAGAGGAGGAGCAATGGACCAGACCAGGACGACTTTTTCATTATCTCTCCCTCTTTGACAGAGGCGGAATGGGAATACGAGCAAGCGCCGAGCGTGTACACACTTGTGGAAAGACAGACGCGGTACGGCGGGAAAACGGAGCGAAGGAATTTATGATACTGAAAGAGCTTTCAGATGCAATTGGCGTTTCTGGGAATGAGGGGGACGTGCGCGCCGTCCTGCTCGACGCGATACAGGAGCACGCGGATGAGGTCCGAGTAGACACAATGGGCAACGTCCTGGCTTTCAAGCGCGGGACGGGACAGCAACGGTTGCGCGTGATGCTGGACGCCCACATGGACGAGGTCGGCCTGATGGTCGTGGGTTATGACAAAGACGGCTTCCTGCGAGTGAGAGCCGTCGGCGGGATTGATCCCCGGCTGCTGCCAGGTACTCTCATCCAGGTCGGCCCCGAGCCCATCCCCGGCGTCATCGGCATCAAGCCGATCCACCTGCTTGGAGAGAAGGAAGGCGAGCAAGTTCCCAAACTCGAAGACCTGGTCGTGGACGTTGGGGCCAAGAGCCAGGACGAGGCCAGGAAGTTGGCCCCGCCGGGCACCTACGCTACCTTCGCCACGCAGTTCCACGAACTGGGCCCCACCGTCAGCGGCAAGGCGTTCGATGACCGGGCCGGATGCGCGGTGCTGGTGGAGCTTCTGCGCGGCGAGCGCTTTCGCTTCGACCTCCACGTGGCCTTCACCGTGCAAGAGGAGGTTGGGCTACGCGGGGCACAGGTGGCGGCCTATGGTATCGAACCAGACTGCGCCTTCGCGTTAGAAGGCACCATCGCCGACGACATACCCAGGGACAAAGATGTCAGCCCCACAACGGAACTTGGTAAGGGGCCGGCTATCACAGTGATGGACCGTTCCTTCATCGCCGACCGGCGGCTGGTGCGGCTATTGACCAGCACGGCCCAGGAGCTCGGCATCCCATACCAAATTAAACAGCCGGGCATCGGCGGAACCGACGCAGGGGCCATTCACCTGGCCCGCGAGGGAGTGCCCTCGGTGACGGTGGCGGTGCCCTGCCGCTACATCCACAGCCCGGTGGCATTGTTGAGCCTGGACGATTTTAACAACACGGTGCGGCTGATGCGCGAATCCCTTTCGCGCCTTACGCGGCGCACCTTGAAGAGAGGGAGGGACTGATGAAAGAGTTGATGCGCAAACTGGTGAAAACCTACGGCCCTTCAGGAGTCGAGGAGCAGATTCGGGCCGTCATCCGCGCTGAGGTTGAACCCTTGGCCGACGAGCTTCGGGTGGACCCGCTGGGCAGCCTGGTCGCCCGCAAGCAGGGCAGCGACGAGGGCCAACGCATCGTTCTGGCCGCCCACATGGACGAGATCGGTGTGATGGTGGCGTATGTGGACGAGAAGGGATTCGCCCGCTTCACGCGCATCGGTGGGGTGAGCCCACTCACCTGCGTAGGTGCGCGGGTGACCTTCGCCGACGGGACGGTGGGCGTCATCGGTGTCGAGGGCAAACGAGAGGACACCAGCAAGGTCCCTAAATTCGAGCAACTATACATTGATGTGGGGGCCACGAGCCGCGACGATTGCCCTGTCCACGTAGGCGACGCGGCCGTGTTCGTACGTCCCTTCGTCGCGCAGGGCATGCGACTGATCTCCAAGGCGATGGACGACCGTATCGGCTGCGCCGTGCTGATCGAGACGCTGCGCCGGCTGGAACGCACGCCACACGATGTATACTTCGTCTTCAGCGTGCAGGAGGAGACGACGCTCTCGGGAGCACGTACCTCCACCTACGGCATCGAACCCGACCTTGCCATCGCCGTGGACGTGACGGCAACCGGTGACACGCCGGAGTGCCGGCCAATGGCTGTGGAATTGGGCAAGGGACCGGCGGTAAAGGTGCAGGACCGGGGGATGATCGCCCACCGGGCAGTGCGGGACCTGCTGGTGCAACGGGCGAAGAAAGCGAACATCCCCTACCAATTGGAGGTGCTGGAGTTTGGCACGACCGACGCGGCGGCGATGCAACTGGTGCGCGCTGGTGTGCCCTCGGGCTGTCTCTCCATCCCCTGCCGCTACACCCACACCCCCTCTGAGATGGTGGACGAAGGAGACGTGAAGAACAGTGTGCGGCTGTTGCTGGAGGTGTTGCGGGCAGTGTAGATGGGGAAGGTGATGGGTCAGGAGGCAGCGCGGTATCGCCGAGGTCACATCATCCTTTGCTCGGTGCTCAGCCTTATCGTCGGCGGTGTGATCGGCTACTTCGCCCCACACCCCCAGCCCAGCATGCCCATCGTCGTCTCCACTCCTATCCCAACCCCAACCCCGTTCCCCACCACCACCCCGGCTCCCATCCGGGTGCACGTCAGCGGGGCGGTGCGCCAGCCTGCTGTCTACGAGCTACCCCCAGGCAGTATTGTCCAGGACGCAATCAATATCGCCGGTGGTCCGGCCACCGACGCCGACCTGGACCGCATCAACCTGGCCGCGGAACTCCAGGACCAACAGAAGGTTTACGTGCCGCGCCAGGGAGAGACGAGCCCACCTCCTCCGGTTTCTGGCGGCGAGACAGGCGGCGGGGAGTCGGCCGGGGCGCTGATCAACATCAACACGGCCACAGCGGCGGAACTGGAGACACTGCCACGCATCGGCCCGGTGACGGCGCAATGTATCCTCGAATACCGGGAGGCCAATGGCCCGTTTGAGACCATCGAGGACATTCAAAACGTGCAGGGCATCGGCCCGGCTACCTTCGAGGGACTCGAGGACCTGATCACGGTGCAGTAGTAGAGTGGACACCTCGACCCGGCACCCCTATCAGTTGGGAACGTTAGAGCGAGGCACCACCGACGTAGCGTGACGCAACTGGTGCAGGCTTACCTCCAGGCTGTCTCTTCACTTCATGTTGCTACGTCCATGTTCCCTGTCCATATTCCCTCGAAGTGACTACTCAGGCTCTTCCCAAAACAGGCACAAATAGCACACGGATACACACGGATGAAACGGGTTC
>CAYPOY010000405.1:0-4262 GCA_964412395.1 uncultured Anaerolineales bacterium
GCCTCCCCCAGGCGCATCACAGTGCCCTCGCCAAAGCGCTTGGTCAGGTTCGCCAGCGCCAAATCCAGAACTTTTTCACGTCCATTCTTGCTCATACTGACCTCCTCTCTATGCAGCCGTACTGCTCCGATGCAATCTGGTGTCAGTGTAGCACAGACGTTCTATTTTGTCAAATGCGCGAGTCGGCCCCTGCCCCCGCCCGACGTGGCGCTGGCTGGCGCTGGTGCTGTGGGTGCATGAGTGACGGCGAAACGGCCGCTCCGACCTGGGCGGTTGGGGCGGTTTTGCGTTTGGCTTGCGGCGCTGGCGTGAGAAGTTTTGACTTCTGTGCGAAGTTGCGCTATACTTGTGTCAGTAATTGACCTGAATTGCGGCAGGCAGTGTGCTTGTGCTTGTTGTTGTGGTGAACATAGTATGAGCATTCAGTATCCTTTCAATAAATTGGGGTAGGGGCAGGTCTTGTACCTGCCCAAGAGGGCGACCACAAGGGTTCGCCCCTACATATTGAGATGATGCAGCATTCACACAAATTGAATTGAGGAGGTATCATGATGACCCTGGAGGAAGTTGGACGCGTCAAGGCACAATACACTGGCTTTTTGCTAGGCAAGAGAAACGTGGTGGCCTGCGGTGTTGGCTACAAAGAAGTTGGTGGGGTCAGGACCGACGAATTGTGTGTGATCGTCTCGGTCGCCAAGAAGGTACTCAAGGAAGAACTGGCACCCGGCGATCTCGTTCCTCAGGTCCTGGAGGGGATCAAAACTGATGTGCAAGAAACAGGGGTGATCCGAGCTCTGCAAGACCGTACCAGCAAGTGGCGACCAGCGCCAGGGGGCGTCTCCTGTGGGCACATTGACATTACAGCGGGCACCCTTGGCTGTCTGGTGAGCAAAGGAGACCAGATCTACATCCTGAGCAATAACCACGTGCTGGCCAATTCAAATCAGGCCCAGCCCGGGGATCCGATCCTGCAGCCAGGACCATACGACGGTGGTACCATCGAGGACCAGATCGCCACCCTGGAAGAGTTTGTGCCCATCAACTTTGGGACTGCCCCCCCTACCTGCTCGATTGCCAGCGGGGTGGCCGCTATCCTCGACTGGATGGCCAGGCTTGTAGGCTCTCAGCACCGCCTTCAGGCTTTTCAAGAGAACCCCGAGATGAATCTGGTGGACGCTGCCATTGCCAGACCCATTTCTGCCGACCTCGTGGAGAAGCGGATTCTTGAGATTGGAGAGCCGCAGGGGGTTGGCGAAGGGACCCTGGGCCTGAAGGTTCGCAAGAGCGGGCGCACCACAGGTTTGACCAGCGACGAGATCACGCAGGTGGATGCAACGGTGCAGGTAAGCTATGGCACGGGGAAGATGGCCACCTTCACCGACCAGTTGATGGCGGGGGCTATGAGTTCTGGTGGCGATTCAGGATCTGCAGTGCTGGATGAGAGTGACCGCGTCATCGGGCTACTCTTTGCTGGCTCCGACTCGGTCACGATTATCAATCGTATCCAGAACGTAGTGGAAGCACTGGGTGTGAACGTAGACCCCTGAGGACTGGGACAAAGCTCTGTCAAGACTTGGAACAAGCGGAGAGGCCAACGTGACCTGTGCACAGCTCGTCCGAGCCGCGTCGCTCAGAGGCGCACCCCTGCCCAATGGCACAAAGCACGAGTGACCTGCTGGACGCGCTGACACAGCGGCGGCGGTGTAGATTGACGCGCCTGGTTAGCCAGGTGCGCTTTTCTATTGCCAGGAGACTCAGTAGTCGCGGGAGAGCAGGTGGCGGTTGCCGATGCACACGGTGTGCAATCCGGCCGCGCGGGCGGCGGCCTCGGCCTCCTCGGCGTGGCGCACAGAGGTGCGGGGTAGGTCGGGGAACAGGAAATGAGGAGCGAAGCCAAGCAGCGCGTAGGGAATGGCGGGGTTGAGATCGGCGATGAAGCGGGCGATGCGGCTCACCTCCTCGGCGTCCACGTAGCCAGGCACCAGCAGTGTGCTGGCGACGACCGGGGGTGGGGTTGGGCGCTCGTCGAAGCGGGCAGCGGCGCGGGCAAAGTTCTCCAACGTGTACCGGTTGCTGGCCCCGGTGAGGGCGCGGTGCAGGTTATCGTCGTGGGCCTTGAGGTCGAACTTGACGCAGCCGCCGGTGGACAGGGAGAGATCGAGGGCGCGGTCCATCAGGCGGGGATGGGCGGTGCCGTTGGTCTCCCAGCAGATGACGACCCCACGCTTGGCCAGGAGGTGGCTGGTGGCCAGAGCGTGCGCCATCTGGCTGGCTGGGTCGCCGCCGAAGTAGCAGACGCAATAGGTGCGTGGGTTGGCGGCGCCGGCCAACTCGGTGGCGGTGAGGCAGGTCGAACAGACCGGGTCGGTCTCGCGAAAGTTCCAGTTCTGGCAGAACAGGCAGTCTACGGTGCACGAGGCATAGAAGACGGCCAGGTTGTGTTTGCCACGTTGGGTGTGCCCGGCGCAGAAGGGATCGACGACGCAGTTGGTGGGCAGAGGGTCGCGGTACCAGTGGAGGAGTCCACGGTCGGGGGTGCCGGCCAGGTGGCGGAGTTTGCCCGGTTTGCTTTCGAGCACCTCGCGCAGCCCGCAGTAGCCGCGCTCTCCCTCGCCGATGACGCAATTCTGCACGCATAGCCCGCAGTGGCGGCCCCCCTCGGTGCGCGGCGGTCGCTCCGGCAGGCCGAAGAGGCGGCGGGCGGCTGCGTGGGCCGCATCGGCGACCTCCAGCGCCTCCTGGGGCCGGTTGCGGATGCAATCCAGGCACACGCCCAGGTGGGCGGCGACGAGCCGTGAGCGGCTGCCGCACAGTTCACACGTCTGCTCAGGGAGAGGCTCAGTGATCGGTGTGTGCCACATCGGTCAATGCCTGCTGCACGAAATCACGGGCGCGCAGGAGGGTGGCAGGGTCTTCGATGTAGGCCGGTTCGAGGATAAGCGGCCCGCCGTAACTCACGGCTTCCAGGGCGCGCAGGATGGACGGCCAATCCAGGGTGCCTTCACCGGGCGGCAGGTGGCGTGGCCCAGTCAACGCGAAGTCGGCCAGGTGCACAGTGGTGAGGCGGCTGTCCATCGCGTGGATGAGGGCGGTGGGGTTAGTGCCGCTCTCGCCAGCCTGGAAGGTGTCGAAGGTGAAGCCGACGGGCAGGCCGGCCCGGCGAATGGCTGCGACCTGCTCAGGGGTGCGCAGGTAACACCAACTGACGTTCTCGATGCAAAGGGTGACCCCCGCGGCCCGAGCCTGCTCGCCGGCCCAGGCCGCGCTTTCGAAGAAGGCAGCGACCAGGCGGGGATTGTCCACGCCATAGCGCAGCCCGTGCCAGGTCAGGGCGCGGGTTTCCAGCATAGCCGCAACCTCCAGCAGACGCTGGAAGCGGGTGTGGGTCTCCTGGACCATGCGGGGGTAGGGGGCCCAGAGGTCGAAGTAGGGGGAGTAGAGGTGCAATGAATGCACGCGTACTCCCAGGTCGCGCCGCCGCCGGTTGAGTTCCGCGCCGAAGGCCGGGGTGTACTCCTCTTCGGCCTGGAGGAAGACTTCGACGACGCGGAAGCCGAGCCCCGCGATGGTCACCAGCGCGTCCTCGGTCAGATGGGTGGGGTAGAGGGCCGCGGTGGAGAGGCCAATTTCCGGCGGGCTCATTTCGTCTCTCCTCGCTCGCCGAGGGATGTCACTGCCATGCCACACATTGTAACATCGGCTGGCGGAATGGTCAACTGAACCCTTGTGTGTCATTGGGGCGTCCCACCGCTCCCGGCTCCCGTCCCCGCAGCGTCAACCAACTCATCGTCAGGGAAAGGGATCGCGACCGTCTGCTGCAAGGCGCTTGTGACAACCTGATCGAAACGCGCGGCTGTGATGACGCCTGGATCGCCCTGCTGGATGAAGTGGGAGGGCTGGTGACGAATGTGACTTTTGTCGTAGACAAACGACCGCCTTTCCGCTACACTAATGATAGAAAGGCGGTCGTTTTGTTTATGGAGAACTGGGTGTTACCCGAGATCAACTTGTCATTGTGCAACCAGTGTGGCGCTTGCGTCGAACAGTGCCCCACAGACGCGGTGGAGATGGGGGCCGAGGGGCCGTTCATCGCCCGTCCGTCCGATTGCACCTACTGCGCACTGTGCGACGCCTTGTGCCCCCAGGGGGCGATTACGTGTACTTACGAAATTGTTTGGGAAGCGGAGACCTGAACAGAAGAAAATAGCTGGTTCTAACGGATTCTGTGGTTTTTGGTCCTGCATAACACTCCAGGTGACATT
>CAYPOY010000406.1:0-4253 GCA_964412395.1 uncultured Anaerolineales bacterium
TCTTATCGTGGGTATGGTACATGGTAACGCTAATTCTTTTTAGTGAAGCTCCCCTATAGTTGATCATCTGGTTTGGGGAAAATTATCATCTGGTTTGGGGAAAAAGTTGTCGCGGCGCGCTCAGGGCGCAAAAAACCTGTTCGACTTGAATCACCAAATCGACAGGTAAAAAAGAGCTAAAATAGAGAGCAAATAGGCCAGTTAAACGCGTCTTAATATGGCCTTAAAATCCTTTTTAATGGGATGAAAAATACTCGATTATGGGCATTTTTTCATCCGAAGTTAGTATCCTCTTAAGGGATCTGATCGAGATCCTGGTAGTATTTTTTCATGAAAACATTCATATCCTGAACGGCCTGTTTAATCTCATCCTTTATCCGAATAAGAGGAAATGTATCCTTGATCTCGGGTAAGATCTCATCGATAAAATCGTTGATCTGCTGGTTCCCGGTTTTGGCATAATACAAAAGAAGATAGATCAGCTTGTAGGCATTCGCCAGCTGCTCCTCGAGGCTGCCGATGCTGGCTTTCTGTTTCCGCCAGAGCTCTGCCTTGAATAAATTAATGAGCACTGTCTTGCCTTCGGCTTCGATCTCCTCATCTGTTTTAAGACGCAAAAGACCGTCATTCATAACCAGGCGATGGCGGTCGCCATAGCTCACGCTAACACGCTGTGCGTCAGGCACCGGAATGGCATGGAATTCAAAGAAATCATGGCCCAGATGGCGGATCCACATTTCCGTGAGATCGGCCAGGTCTACGATCTCGGTTCCAGTCCAGCGCAGCCGCTCCAGGCCGACGCCCTTTTTATCCGCCGGGATATTGCCGATCTCGGTATCGCCCTGCTCGGTGATATGGATTATGATGTCGTGCTCCAGTACGGCTTTCATGATTTTCGCTCCGTGGTGTCAATAAGCTTTTTGGGCTGTTTGGTGAGTCCAAGCTCTTTGAGCTTCGTGGAGAAATCTGCCAGGCTGAGCGCTGCCTGCTCCATATCAACTAGGGTCTGGCCTATGGTCTGGAGCTTCTCAGTGTTAGTGCCCAGCTCGTTTTTCGTGTGATCGATATCTTCCTGCATGCCGCGCAGGGCACCTTCTATTTGCGGCAGATAGGTGGCCAGGAAATCCAGAACATTCCACTCTTCTTCCTTGACGACCTTCTCAGGATCCCCTTGTTTGCGCGGGCCTCGCTCTATGGTAATTTTGCGGAATAAGGCCTCTTTGAGCTCGTCCCGGATAATAGCCTGAATCTCCTGTTTGTCTTTTTTTGTGAGCATCACAGATCCAGATATTGTAGGGTTCCCACGGCGGCTGCCGGGCGGTAGGTGTTGGCCGTGGCGCTGCCTGCTGTGGCCCCCGTGCCCGCCGCTCCACTAGATCCCGTGTGGTTATGGGACCCCGCAGATGCCTTATATAGACTACCAGAAGCATCGACATAAGCATGACTACCATCTCCTTTTAAATCATGTGTATGAGCACCACCTGAGCTTATTGTGTGTGTATGACTTGGCCCCGTGTGTGTATGATTCGGCTGTATCCAGGTGCCGGCCGTGGCCGCGCCGGTGGTGTAGGTAGCTCCGCCCTTGAGGGCCAGGACTTTATCAGTTACACCGCTGTCGCTAGCCCAGCCGCTCATGGCGGCGTTGCGGTAAATCCATAGCTTCTGTGATGTGTCACCGTGCATGAGGCCATACCAGGCGCTATCTCCATCGTTGCGCACCTTGAGAACATGCTTGGTGGTGTCGAACCAGGGATGGCACGCAGCCATCGAGGCAGGTTGAGCAGCGCCTGAAAATAGGGATTTCAGGCAGCCGAAATTATTCTCCATATTCTGGAGATCAGTCTGGCCCACGTGGCCGCCGGCAAATACATCATCGGTCCAGTTTTGTGCCATAATTAATTCCTTTCGCCACTAAGGCACGAAGGCACTAAGTTTTTATAATTATTCTTTCTTTGTGTCTTCGTGGCAAATCATTGACAAAATTTCAGCGTAAAATGCTCCACCAGGACATTCACTGCATCGCTCGGGTCGGTAATGACAATCTCCACCTGGAAATATCTGCCCGTGACAATGGCAGAGAGGATCTCCAGCTTTTCCACCTCGCTGGTAGGAGGGCTGGTTTCGCCGTATTTGAGTTTTATGCTCACGGACGGGCCTGCTGCCAGCTCGAAGATCTCGACCCATGCCCTGGTATCTATGCTAATATCGTTCCATGTATTGGGGCTCGGAATCACATCATCCCAGGTGGTGCCGGCACCGGTTACCACGATATCGGCCAGCAAATAAATCATATACCGGTCCGAGGCGCCCCGATCGTAAATCGGCGATGTGTAGCTGCCCACAAGTACCCCGGCGGTATGCGAGCATTTCAGATAATCATCTTCATTATATATAACATGCTCGGTGTTATCATGTGTGCCTGGTGGTGATTCTGCATAACTGCAAGGTTCTGTAGCGTCTACTGTCCAGCCATCGGGCGGATCTTTCAAGACAGCACCAGCCGACCGCGGCGTGCTTCCATAGAAAGCGTTATTGCCCAGGGTGTTGGCCAGAAAGGTGTGGTTTCCGGGTTTGACGCCATAGAGCGAGAGATTCGGGGATCGGAGCGCGGCCAGAAAAATGCCTCCGGACCAGCCGGATCCCAGCCGGAACTCGTAGAGCTCCACGTCTGGATCGCTTACCTTGGCGGCATACAGATTGATGGTGTTCGCGTTTACCACGGCTTTCAGCGAGCTCAGCGAGGCCGGCGCGTCTGTATAGCCGCCGATCGTGCGATTGGTCTTATAGTCGTTGCTGTCTTGCTGCTTGGTGCCCCAGATAGAGACTGCCTTGAGCCTGATATAGTACGTGGCTTCCTCTTCCACCGGGTCAATCTCAAAGTCGGTGGTGGAATCGAAGATGTGCTCCCAGTTGGCATCGTCGAAGCTGATCCGGACCTCCACGTGGTCAAACCAGGCGTAGCCGGCAGGCGGGCTGAACGAGACCTTGAGCCTTGTGAAAGTCCGGAGTCGGTAATTATAGGTATCCTCGCTCACGGATACGCCGGTCACGGATGGCGGTTCGGCCTTGGGATCCGGAAGCGAGCACTGATAGGTGCCCTCCGCATCGAAGTTATAGTCGTCGTCGTAGAAGCTGAGTTTTTCATAGAGTAGTGTCAATTCGATGAGGTTGGTGTCTAGGATATTTGCCTCCAGTATCCTCATGGGCTGGCTGGATATAGAAAGGGCGGTTGAGTTGAATGTGATAATATCATGGCGTTCGAGCTTGAGGGCATCGTCTCTGAATTGGCCTGTTATGGCCCTGTCCAGCTTTTCCCGTTCAAGATAATACACGCCCAGATCCGCGGCCTGCTGCCTGAATGCGCCGATAAGCTTGAGCCCTTTCACATAGCCGGTTTCATCCCCGATGATAAGGTCATCTATAATATAATCCCTGTCCGGGTCCGTGTATTCTACCCTCACAGCATCCGGTTTTTGAAACCGCGAGGGTTCGCTGATTGCTATGATTCCCTTACCATTTCCATCCTGGACGATGTGCTCATCGGTCAGGGTCATACATGAAGATTCATCGTTCAGGTCCGCGTAGCGCAGGTAAAATTTGCCGTCCCACCACACGAGCTCGCCCCTGAAATGCGCGCATATTGCATCGAGAATATCCTGGGCTGCCTGGTCCTTGGTTATCGCCATATTCAGGGTCCAGCCCTTTGTATCGCAATAATCGGCAGCGGCCCGCCAGGTGCTGTCAACGCCGGTGTCGAATTTTGCCGCCGCCATTCCCAATCCGTACCGGTCGTTGGTCAGATAATCATAGAGCGCGAGCACGGGATTGGCCGAATACGCGGTTGAATCATCCCTGAAATCATAGAGTTTCCGGCCCTGGAGCACCACGCTGCGCTTGGGCAGCGACTGGAAATAATTCCGGTCATAGGTGAGCTTCCAGATCATATATGCCGTATAATGAAGGGTATCGGTCCACTCTCCGAGGGCGGTGTGGAGGTTTGTGTCCACGGTCTGGGCTGCCGTGCCCCCGTGAAAATAATAGCTTACATTACCGCCATAATTAGTGTAAAGAAGATTGCCCAGAAACACCTGGTCCACACCGGCGTCCTGGTAGATACCCTCGCATTCCCCCTCGCTCAGGGTCTGCACCAGCCAGATGATATTATTATTGGCCCCTGAAGTGCACATAAATACGTCGTTACCGCCGACCTGCAGCTGCCCGTAGAGCACCTTGATCGGCTTCTGCGTGCTCCT
>CAYPOY010000407.1:0-4249 GCA_964412395.1 uncultured Anaerolineales bacterium
GGCGTTTCAACGCTCCGCGTGGTAGCGATGAGACCATTCTGTCCCCAGCGTGATGTTAGTATGTTAACGCTCGCCATTTGACGCGCACGCGCCAGCCGGCCTGCAGGTAGTCGGAAGCAAGCACCGGAGATGATTGCTCCCCACGCTTGACACGAAGGCAGATTGTGAGATAATTTACCAAATACGATTGAGGAGGTGTATTGTGAGCAGACGGCTCAGACTATTTCTATCCCTGACCTTGCTGCTTGGCCTGACGCTGGGCTGTGGGCTGGGCGGAGGGGGAAAGGAAACACCGCCACCGGCCGAGGCACCTTCCGGCGGTGAGGAAGCATCAGCACCGACCGAAGCACCTTCAGGTGAGGAGACGTCGGAGGCCCCCGGCGGTGGGGTAGAGACTGAGGAGGAGAAGGAGGAGGAGGAAGAGCTCAGCCTGTCCTCCGTCACCAGCGGCTTGCAAGCCCTGGATAGTTACCGCAGCCATTTCAAGATGACCTTCGATGGCACCACGGGCGGCGATGCAGGGCAGTGGGTCTTCGAGATGGATATAGAATACGTACGTGAACCATTTGCTCAGCACATCGTGATCCGAGGCGGTGATACAGGAGAAGCCCTCGAGAGCACCCAAATCGGTGACCAGCAGTACGTCGTCTTTGGGGAAGGGCAGTGTATCTCATCGTCGGCCGATGAGGGTGATGCGATGGATGCGGAGATCTTCGAGCCTGACGACGTCATCGGTGGGCTGGAGAACGCACGCCGCGTCCGGCCCGATGAGAGGGTCAACGGTATTCTCTGCCGGCACTACACCTTTGACGAGACCGGTGTCGCCTGGGCGGGCTTTGCCCACGCCGAAGGTGAGGTATGGGTGGCGGTGGAGGGAGATTACGTCGTCAAGTACACGATGCAGGCCGACGGCAAAAACCCCACCACGGGGGACGAAGGACACATCGAGTGGGAGTACGAGGTGCGCGACGTCAACAAGCCCATCGCCATAGAGCCGCCGCCTGGCTGCGAGGCCGCGGAGAGTGAGTTCCCCATCATGCCCGATGCGACCGACATGACCACGATGGGCGGCATGGTGATGTACACCTCGGCCAGTTCCTTCGATGACGTGCTGGCTTTCTACCAGGAGCAGATGCCGGCTAACGGCTGGAGTGACACGGGCGATGTTTCCGTCGCTTCAGATACCGCGATGCTAAGTTACACCAAGGATGGACGCACCGCTACTATCACACTGACCAGTGAGGATGGGAAAGCTTCGGTTTTCATTATGAGCGAGTAACGTCATTGACCTGGATGCGTGGACAGGCCATCCCCGTGCTGGGGGCGGCCTGTTTTTATCTTGCCAACGCCACCTTTCCGGGTACAATAAGAACCCCTACAACGCGATGAAAGGAACCGACGATGAACACCAGCCTTGATCAGCTCTGCATCAACACCATCCGTACGCTGGTAATGGATGGCGTGCAGAAAGCCAAATCCGGGCACCCAGGTATGCCAATGGGGGCGGCGGATGTGGCCTACGTGTTGTGGACCCGCTTCCTCAAGCATAACCCGGCCAATCCTACCTGGCCCAACCGCGACCGGTTCGTCCTTTCGGCCGGGCACGGCTCGATGCTGCTCTATAGCCTGCTACACCTCACTGGCTACGATCTGACGTTGGAAGAACTCAAGAACTTCCGCCAGTGGGATAGCCGCACACCCGGTCACCCTGAGTATAGCCTCGCCCCTGGCGTCGAAACGACCACCGGTCCTTTGGGGCAGGGCTTCGCCAATGGGGTGGGGATGGCTATTGCTGAGCGTTTCCTGGCCGCTACCTTCAACCGGCCCGGTTTTCCCATCTTGGACCATTTCACCTACGCCATCGTCTCCGATGGCGACCTGATGGAGGGGGTGAGCCACGAGGCGGCCAGCCTGGCGGGCCACCTGGAGCTGGACAAGCTCATTTATCTCTACGACGACAATGAGATCTCCATCGAAGGCTCAACGGACATCACCTTTACCGAGGACGTCCCCGCTCGCTTCCGTGCCCACGGTTGGCACGCGCAGGAGGTGGATGGGTACGACCTGGATGGAATTGAGGCAGCCATCCGCGCCGCGCAGGAGGAGACGGAGTGCCCATCGCTGATCGTATGTCATACTCACATTGCTTATGGCAGCCCCAACAAGCAGGACACGGCCGGTGCCCACGGTGCGCCGCTGGGAGAGGAAGAGGTGCGGCTGACCAAGGAGACGCTGGACTGGCCGCCCGATGCACACTTTTTGATCCCTGAGAAGGCACTGGCGGTGTTCCGGCAGGCGCTCAAACGAGGACGGCAGGCGGAGGCCCAATGGCGCGAGACCTTCGAGCACTACCGGGCGGCGTACCCCGAGGAGGCTGCGCTGCTGGAGACGCTGTGGGCGGGTGAGTTGCCCGCAGGGTGGATGGACGCGCTGCCCACCTTCACCCCTGCCGACAGCCCGCTGGCCACGCGCAAGGCCTCGGGCGCGGTGCTGAACGCGCTTGCCCCTGCCCTGCCCACGCTCATCGGCGGCTCAGCCGACCTGGCCCCCTCTAACGTCACGCTGCTCAAGGACTCCACCGACTTCCAGCGTGAGACCCCCGCCGGGCGCAACCTCCGCTTCGGCGTGCGCGAGCACACGATGGGGTCCATCCTCAATGGACTGGCCTTGCACGGCGGCGTGATTCCCTACGGCGGCACCTTCCTGGTCTTTTCGGACTACATGCGCCCGCCGGTGCGGCTGGCGGCGATGATGCACCTGCCGGTTGTCTACGTCTGGACCCACGACTCGGTCTGGATCGGTGAGGACGGCCCTACCCACCAGCCGGTCGAGCACCTGGCGGCGTTACGGGCGATCCCCAACCTGGTCGTCATCCGTCCGGCCGACGCCAACGAGACCGCTGCGGCCTGGCGCGTGGCGCTGGAGCGACGGGACGGCCCTACCGCGCTGATCCTCACCCGCCAGAAGTTGCCAGTGCTGTTCGAGACTATGCGCAATTCGGCCAAGAACGTTGCCTGTGGAGCATACACTCTGGTCGAGAGTTCCAGTGTGCCCAACGCGCTGATCATCGCCAGTGGCTCCGAGGTACACCTGGCATTGGAGGCGCGGGACCTGTTGGCTCAAAAGGGAATAGCCGTGCGAGTAGTGAGCATGCCCAGTTGGGAACTCTTCGACGCGCAGCCAGATTTATATCGGGAGTCGGTGTTGCCACCGCTGGTGACGGCGCGGCTGGCGATCGAGGCAGGCGTGACGCAAGGGTGGGTCAAGTACGTCGGCCCGGCCGGCGACGTGATGGGGCTGAATCGCTTCGGTGCCTCAGCTCCCTACAAGGTGCTGATGGAGAAGTTCGGCTTCACCGCCGAGGCAGTGGCCGAGCGGGTGCTGTGGTTGTTGGATAGGGTGTAAGATGACCGACACAGGTTCATATCCAGTCACGTACACCGGTTACTACGACACCGAATGCCGGCCAGCGCGCGGTGTTGTGCCGGTAGAGGAGGTGATCGCCCTCCACGTGAACGGCCAGCCGCTGGTCAGCCTGATGTGCACACCTACCCGGTTGGAGGAACTGGCGCTGGGCTTCCTGTTCAACGAAGAGCTGATCGAAGGACTGGACGAGGTGGCGGTGCTCGAGTTGCGCGGCGGGGAGGGGTGTGTGGACGTCTGGCTTGAACACGACATCGAGACATCTAAACTGCGCGTTATCACCTCCGGCTGCTCCGGCGGTATCACCTTTAGAGATGTGACCAGCGCGCATTACCGGGTCAAATCAGACACGTGGGTCACTCCGCAGCAGGTCACCCAGTTAATGCAGGCATTTTTGCAGGTGACCGCCCTCTACCGCCGGGCGGGAGGAATTCACGGGGCAGTATTGGCCGAGGGAGAGCGACTGCTATGTGTAGCGGAGGATATCGGCCGTCACAACACGCTCGACAAAATCGCCGGCATCTGCTTGCGGCAAGGCCGGCCTATGCAAGACCGTGTCCTGCTCACCACTGGGCGTCTCACTTCCGAGATGATGAACAAGGTGGCGCGCATGGGAGTCCCCATCGTCGTCTCGCGCACCTCGCCGACCTCGCTTTCGGTCCAACTGGCGCAGGTGTGGGGCATCACGCTGATCGGCTACACGCGGCGGCGCAGTTTCCGCATCTACGCCGGTGCAGAGCGGGTCGTGGCAGCGGATGGGTAGGCAGAGCGGGCAGCCCCCACCTCCAACCCCTCCCCCAACTCTGGGGGAGGGGAGTCCTTCCCC
>CAYPOY010000408.1:0-4223 GCA_964412395.1 uncultured Anaerolineales bacterium
CGTCGCTGTGGGTGGAAATCTCGCCTGGTATCGAGATCAACCGCATCACCGACATTGCGCTGAAATCCACCCGCGTCCGCCCGGGTATGCAGATCGTCGAGCGGCTATATGGTCTGCTGGAGGTGCACCACAGTGAGCAGGCTGAGGTACGGGCGGCCGGCGCGGCGATCCTGGATGCGCTGGGTTTGCAGGAATCGGACCGCATAAAGCCCAGAGTCGTGTCCAGCCAGGTCATTCGCCACGTAGACGCCCACCAGGTGCAGCTCATCAACCGTATGCGCCACGGCCACATGTTGCTGGCGGGGCAGACGTTGTACGTGCTGGAGGTGGAGCCGGCGGCTTACGCGGCGCTGGCGGCCAACGAGGCGGAAAAAGCCGCTCACATCAACATCCTGGAGGTACGCGCCTTCGGCAGTTTCGGGCGCGTCTACCTGGGTGGTGAGGAGCGCGACATCATGGCTGGCTACGGCGCGGCCGTCGCCGCTATCGAAGGTGTCAGCGGGCGCACGGTCGAGACCAAACGTCGCGATTAGCGTTACCAGAGGTTTTTCGCTTCCTTGCCCCGCAGAAACGGGTCAACTATGAGGATTGAAGGAGGATTGAAGTCGCATGAAAACTTATAGAGAGGATCTAGTAAACCGATATTGGAACTATCAAAAGGTCTATTTTCCGAGGGTTGAAGATTATTTCGATCGTCCATTCGCTCCAGATGGGCGGCCTCCCGTATTCCATAAGCAATTGGCTTGGAATAATGTTCTTATACACCCTGATGACAACGACGAGGAAAGAAAGCAAAGGTTGTTAAATCTAATTCCAGATGGACATAGGCAGAAGTGGTTTTGCAGTATGAATAGTTCTCAGGCATTGGCGCAAAGTGTTTTAGGAAACCTGAAAGTATATGATTGCTTGTCCTATCTTGGCGAGCTTACCGCCGATTCGGGGGAGTCACTTTTGGGTGATGCCTCTGTGTCCCCAGAGAATTTTGTCATGGAGTTTCAAGTAGATTATCTTGGAGAGCCACATTGCACCAGCCTTGATGGGTTCATTTCCGGCACCTATCAGGTTGCCATAGAGTGCAAGTTTACAGAGTCGGAGGTAGGATCGTGTTCACGCCCCTTATTAAAACCCCGGGATTCCAACTATGAGACTGATTTTTGCGACGGGACCTTCACGAAGCAGAGGGGGAGAAGGGAAAGATGCTCCTTGACGGGAATTGGGGTCTTGTATTGGAGGTATGTTCCCGAGTTATTCAAGTGGTCAGGCAATGTAGATCTCGTACCTTGTCCCCTCCACAAGAATTATCAGTTAGTACGCAACGTATTGGCCGCCTGTGTGCGGCCTGATGGCACTTTGTCGCCTGAAAGTGGTCACGTGGTGTTAATCTATGATGAGCGTAATCCTGCATTTCAAGAGAATGGGCATGGGTTTATTGCCTTCGAGGAAACGAGGGATGCATTGAAGGATCCATGCTTGCTCAGGAAGTGTAGTTGGCAGCGTATCATCAGACGCCTCAGAATTGACAAAAATTTTTCTTGGCTAACTGAGCAATTGGAAATCAAATATGGTTTCTAATCGGTGCGAAAATTCAAGTTCGAGGAGAATCATTTAGCAGATAGTTCTGCCCGCTAACTACTACGATCAGGAGGAGATAATGACTGAAGCACTCGGTATGATCGAAACAAAGAGTTTTCCCGCCATGGTCGAGGCGGCCGACGCCATGGTCAAGGCAGCCAAGGTCGAGCTGGTGAGCTACGAGAAAACCGGTGGCGGCCAGGTGACCGCAATCGTGCGCGGTGACGTGGCAGCCGTCAAGGCGGCCGTCGAAGCCGGCGCCCGTGGGGCCGAGAGAGTGGGCGAGGTCATCGCCATCCACGTCATCCCGCGCCCGCACATCAACGTGGACCGCACGCTGCCGCTGGGCCGCCCGCCCGCCGAAGAGTGACAAGGTGACAGGGTGACCGGGTGACACGTTTCACATTTCACGTTTCACGGCCTGAAATACGTATCCATTCGTCATCCGTCATTCGTCATTTGATCGGAGTTCCATAATGCTATTAGGCAAAGTCGTGGGTACACTGGTCGCCACGCGCAAGGAGCCAACTTTAGAGGGGCTCAAGTTCCTGGTGCTCAAACAACTCGACATCGAGGGCCAGGAGACGGGCGGCTACCGCGTCGCGGCGGATGCCGTGGGCGCGGGGCTGGGTGAGGTGGTGCTCTACGCCACGGGCAGCGCAGCGCGCCAGACGAAGTTGACGGACAGACGCCCGTGCGATGCCGTCATCATGGCAATCGTGGACACGCTGGAGGTGGACGGCGTCGTGAAATATGACAAGGCTCAGACAGGCTGATGATTGACGACGCTCGTATTGACGCCATCGTCCAGCAGGTGATGGCCGAGCTGCGCCAGGGGGAGCGTGTGCGCCACGGCCCACCGCCGGAGCCACCGGTCACCACACGCCCCCCCGCGCCGGCCCCGGCGTTGCGCCATGGTGACAACCTCTTCCCCGACGTGGATAGCGCCGTGGCTGCCGCGCGGAACGCCTACCTGCAACTGTTTGACCTGCCATTGTCGGTACGCGAGCAGATGATCTCCCATATCCGCCGCGTGGTGCGGGAGAACGCGCCACTCCTGGCCCACGAGGCCTGGCAAGAGACGGGGATGGGTCGCTACGAGGACAAGATCGAGAAGAACCTGCTCAACGCCAACAAGGCGCCCGGCACCGAAATCCTCGACCCGGCCGCCTGGAGCGGCGACGGCGGCCTGACGCTGGTCGAGTATGCGCCCTACGGCGTGATCGGCGCGATTATCCCCAGTACGAACCCCACGTCCACCGTCATCTGCAACAGTATTAGCATGGTGGCGGCGGGTAACGGGGTCGTCTTCAACGCGCACCCCGGCGCTCGCGCCTGCTCCAACCACGCGGTGCAGTTGATCAACGAGGCCATCGTCGAGGCAGGAGGGCCGCCCAACCTGGTTTGCGCCATAGCCGAACCCACCATCGAGAGCGCCCAGCAGATTATGCACCACCATGACGTACAGCTGTTGGCCGTCACTGGCGGTGAGGGGGTGGTACGGGTGGCGATGCAAAGCGGGAAGCGGACGGTCTGCGCCGGGCCGGGCAACCCGCCAGTCGTGGTGGACGAGACGGCTGACCTGGAACAGGCCGGGCGTGACGTCGTGCGCGGCGCATCTTTCGACAACAACATCATCTGCGTTGACGAGAAGGAGATTTTCGCCGTCGCTGCCATCGCCGACGACCTCAAGCGCATCATGTGCAACCACGGCGCTTACGAGGTCAACTCCTGGCAACTCAACCGGTTGATGAAATCCATCTTCACGCAGGTCCCGCCAGCCGGACAGCACGGCACGATGAACAAGGCTTTCATTGGCAAAAATGCCAACGTGTTGCTCAAGGAGATCGGCGTGGACGTGGGCGACGAAATCCGCCTGGTGTTGGTGGAAGTGGAACGCGACCACCCGCTGGTGCTGACGGAGCAGATGATGCCGATTGTGCCGCTGGTCCGCGTGCGCGACGCCGACGAGGGCATTGACCTGGCGAAGGTAGCCGAGCGCGGCTTCCGACACACAGCGGTGATGCACTCCAAGAACCTGGACCACCTGAGCCGCATGGCACGTGAGATAGACTGCAGCATCTTTGTCAAGAACGGCCCTTCGTGTGCCGGCGTCGGTTACGGCGGTGAGGGCTTCTGCTCGTTCACCATAGCCAGCCCCACCGGCGAAGGGATTACCAACCCGATCAGCTTCAGCCGCGTCCGCCGCTGCGTGTTGAAGGACGCCTTCCGAATCGTGTAGGCATAGTAGCGGTTAGCCGGCCGAAACAATAATTGAGTCTCTGGGGAGGGAATCCAACCGTGGATGATCTCGACAATCTCGCGAAAAGGTACTATGTCCTCGAAGGAGTCGACAAAAGTGACTTTCGGCGACGTGCTCGCATCCTGCAATCAATCTGGCGTACCGAGCGAGGTTACGATATCGGGGTACACTCTGATCGACTGTTGGGATCGCGACTCGTGATGCCCTGGGCTGAAGAGACTCTCGCCAATTATCTGACAGATGCTATTCGCGAAGTTGTTCGGAAAGAAGTGATGGACAGACAAAAAAGCCAAGGAAAACTCTTTGCGCGTCCACGGATCTTTAATGATTTGCTTTCAACTCGACTTTATCCATTTGAGAGTCTTTGAGGAACTCGAAAGCCAAAGGT
>CAYPOY010000409.1:0-4218 GCA_964412395.1 uncultured Anaerolineales bacterium
GTTGTGGGGGGAGGCGTCGGTGGGGTCCAGTTCGATGGCCCGCTGGAATTCGGCGCTGGCCTCCTCGTGCCGGCCCAGGTCGCGGTAGACGTTGCCCAGGCCGTTGTGGGGGTAGGCCTGGAGTTGGACGTCGTCCACCTGCTCCGCCAGATCGAGCGCCGCCTGGAGATGCTCCAACGCCGCTTCATACTTGCGCCCAAGGCCGAACAGCCCGCCCAGCGTGTAGTGCAGTTCCGCGCGGGCAGCGGCCGTCTCCGGCGAATCGGGCAACTCGGACAGCAGTTGCTCGCGGAAGGCGATGCGCGCCCGCCGCTCCTCCAGCGACAGCCGCTCCACAAACCCCGCCCAGGCCAGTTCGTGGGCCTTTTGGATTGCCCGACCTACCTCCGGCGGCTCGACGAACTCGACGACGCGGTGGCGGAAGGGCCAGAAATCGAGGGCGCGTTGGGGGAGTTCCGCCGCCTCCCCCTCGGTCAGCCAGAAGACGGCGCGGACACGATCCTCCACCAGGTGCTCGCGGCGGACGTTGAGCGCGTTCCAGGTGGTGGGCGCGCCCCGGCGCAGGCCGGAGACGAAAAAGACCGTGCGCCCGCGGTCGGGCCACTCGCGCAGCAGTCGCGGCACGTCGGCCGCGGGGTCGTCGGGGCCGGTCACCTGGACGTGGGCCACAGCCTGCCCCTGCTCGCGCAGCCACACCTCTAGCGCCGCCTCCGCATCGGCGCGCACGAACTCGGAGGCGTAGACCGCCAGCAGGATGGAGGGCCGGTCCCAGCGCAGCGCCAGCGCCAGTTCCTGCTTCAGCCGCTCGACCCGCTCGGCGAACGGCTCATCCAGTTCCGGCCTTGTCCTCATGGCTTTCACGGGCAACTTGCTCCTCGATGAGCAAAGGGACCAACGCCGGGTGGGCGTCGCACCAGTTCTCGTCGTTGCGGTATTCCAGCGCAGCCAGCATCTGCATCAGCGGCCCCAGTTTATCGGGCTGGTCGAGCCGGTTATGGGTGTGCACCTGCAGGAGGAGCCGGCGCTGTTCGGTGGTGAGGATGCGCCGGTACTCGTTGCGGATCTCGGAGCCGGCGCGTTGCACATCTTCCAGTTCCATCCGGGGCCGCCCCTCGACCCTGGCCCGGCCGATGGCGTAGCGCATCACGCGGCACATCTCGCGGAAGACGCCGCCGCCGGTACGGATGGCCTCGTCCAGCGCGTCAGGCGCGATCAGGTCGGGATGCATGCGCTTGTGGACGAACATGTGCATGGTGCGGTAGCCCTCGGCATCGCGCTCGTCCGGCTCTTGGCGCGGGTGAAGTTTGACGTTAGGGAGGAATATTGCCCGGTCGCGGATGGCCTCGAACTCGGGACTGTAAAAGAGATGGCTGGAGACGGTGTAGACGATGGCGACGTTGGGCTGGAGCATCACCCCCCGGTGGTCGTGGAAGATCTCGCGTGCCCGCCCCGGGTCGGGCTTGTCCAGATCGTCTATCAGCACCAGCGGCCAGCGGTCGGTGGTGTTGCGGATAACCGTCGAGACTGTGTTGAGCAGCTCTATCAGCCCGGTGATGTCCTCTTCAATGACCTGGCGGATGACGGTGCGAATCCTGGGCTCCAGTTTCAGTTTGAGGCCCGCCTGGGCGAAGAAGGCGTCCAACTTGCCCTCGATCTCGCTCCCGGTCAGGCGGCCGGGGGTGATGGTGACCTCCTTCTCCACCCGCCCTCTGAACTGGTCCAACTCGCTCAGCAGTTGCCTGGGCAACCTGCCGCTGCCAGCGCGGTACTGGCGGTACATCTGGCCGCCGATGGCCAGCAGCACGTCCCGGTAGTCCAGGTTGTTGACGTCCGCCTCGTCCTGGATGGTGAAGTGCACCGGCCAGAACTTGGCGCGGATGGCGGGGTTGACCGCCACGCGGCGCAGTTCGGTGGACTTGCCGCAGCCCCGGTGGCCGGAGAAGAAGTACTTGGGCAGTTGGTAGAAAGGGGCCAGGAGCGCCTGTTCCAGTTCGGCCACCGGATTGCCGGGCCGGTCCACGTAGAAAGGGTTCGACGGCCCGCCCGGCTCGACCTCCAGCGGCAGGTCCAGTTCAAAGTTGAGCCAGGCGCGATCCAAATCCGCAGCGGTCACATATTCAAAGTCCATCGTTTACCTCCAAAGGCTGGCCCTGATTTTATCCGGTAACTCGCTAATGCGCAAATTCTACCTCCGCTCCCTTCGTCTGGGGTATTCTCAAAGTACCCCTCCCCCGACCCCTCCCCGAAGCGGGGAGGGGAGGAGCATTTCCCCTTCCCTTGCAGGGAGGGGAGGAGCATTTCCCCTTCCCTTGCAGGGAGGGGAGGAGCACTTCCCCTTCTCTTGCAGGGAGGGGAGGAGCATTTCCCCTTCCCTTGCGGGGAGGGGAGGAGCACTCCCCTTTCCCTCGCAGGGAGGGATTGAGTTGAGCACCCGCCTCCTGAACGCAACCTCCACTTCTCGCCTGCGGTCTGCAGAGCGCATTATAGCACAGCGGCTGGAATTGAAAAAAGCGCGGGGATGTGCTATACTCTTACCGTGCGCGGCAATCCAGACAAATAACGCAAGGAGACATTGAGATGTCAAAGGATGATAGAACCAAAATTCTCGTAACCGGCGCATGCGGTCAAATCGGCTCCGAGTTGACCATGGCGCTCCGTCGGAGGTATGGCAATGAAAACGTCGTGGCTGCCGGCCACAAGACGAAACCCAGCCCCACGCTGCGTGATTCTGGTCCCTTTGTGTTCATCTACGCGACACGACGGGAGACGATAGAGGAGGTGGTGGACAAGTACAACATTGACACTATCTACCACATGGCGGCTATCCTCTCGGCCGTCGGCGAGCAGAACCCCCAACTGGCCTGGAGTGTCAACATCAACGGCCTGTACAATATTCTGGAGATCGCCCGGGAACGTGAAATGACCCGGGTTTTTTGTCCCAGTTCAATCGCCGCCTTCGGGCCGGAGACTCCCCGCGACAACACACCACAGGAGACGATCCTGCGGCCGACGACGATGTACGGCGTCACGAAGGTGGCCGGGGAGTTGCTGTGCAACTACTACTTCCAGCGCTTTGGCCTGGACGTGCGCGGCGTCCGCTACCCGGGCATTATCAGCAGCGAGACCCCTCCCGGCGGCGGCACCACCGACTATGCGGTGGAGATCTTCTACGAGGCGATCAAGCATAAGCGGTACACCTGTTTCCTGCGGGAAGACACGGTTCTGCCGATGATGTATATGCCTGACTGCATCAAGGCCACGCTTGATCTGATGGAGGTTGACCTTCCTCTGCTCAAGCATCACGCCGATTTCAATCTGGCGGCGATAAGTTTCTGCCCCACCGAACTGGTGGCGGAGATCAAGAAGCACATCCCGGAATTCGTCTGCGAGTACAAACCCGATTTCCGGCAGGAGATTGCCGATTCCTGGCCCTGCACCATTGACGACAGCGCTGCGCGGGAGGAGTGGGGCTGGAAGCCACAGTACGACCTGGCGGCGATGACGGCGGATATGCTGGAGAAACTGGGCCAGCGATATGCGGAAGGCAATCTCTAGGTGAGCCGGGACACTATGTCGGATTTGACGTTCACTGCCATTTTCGCTATACTTCAGGCGAACTTGGATATTCCTTCAGGTGAGGAGATCCACCAAATTATCAGGAGGTGATTCACATGCCAACCAAGAGGGATCCAATAGGTTATCTGGGTGAGGAGTATAGGCGCCTGGTTCGTGAGGGTCTGAGCTGGGAACCCAGGGAACTCCAATCCGCCAGCGGCCCTACCTGCACCGTTGACGGCAAGGAAATCGTAATGCTCTGCTCCAACAACTACCTCAATCTATCCACACATCCCAAGGTCGTTGAGGCCATGGTCGAGGCAACGCAGAAGTATGGAGCGGGGGCGGGGAGCGACCGCTCAATCGCTGGCGATATGTCCCTTCACAGGGAACTGGATAGACGCCTGGCGCAATTCAAAGGTGCGTCTGCTTCCCTGACCTTCCAAACAGGCTTTATGGTGAACGAGGGCCTCGTCCAACAACTCGCCGGTAAAGGCGATCTTTTCGTCTCGGATGAGCTAAACCACGGCTCGATCATAGATGGGATGCGGCTGAGCCGCGCAGATCGCGTCGTCTTCAAACATAAGGACGTCGAGGACTTGGCCCGGGTCATGAAGGAAGCGGAGGAACACAAACCGCCCTACAAGCACATCTGGATCGTCA
>CAYPOY010000410.1:0-4217 GCA_964412395.1 uncultured Anaerolineales bacterium
CCGCCGTTCACTAAGAGTCGCCCAAAAAGTGTCCAGTTTTAGGGGGGCACTACAAAGGCTTGACCTCATACATAAGGTGGTTTTATGAAACTGCTGCTGTTCTTGACGAGTTGTTAGCTCCTGATGGCTCGATTTATGTTCATCTGGATTGGCATGTAGTTCATTATGCTAAAGCCATTCTTGACGAGATTTTTGGCATAGATAATTTCATTAACGAGATCATTTGGAGAAGAGCGAACACACACAACGACCCTTCAGCATTTGGGAGAGTCCACGACACGGTTTTATATTATCGAAGGCCGGGCAGTGTTTACAACAAGATTTATGGAGAATATAGGGAGGAATACGTCAAGCAAACTTACAGATACACTGAGCCAGATGGCAGGAGGTATACAACTTTGCCATTACACTCCACACATGTCTTCAGTGCAAACGATGACAACACCCGGCGATTTGGTGATAAAGTTTTACGTCCGCCTTCGGGGAAATATTGGCGTTGGTCACAAAAGAAAATTGATGAAGCAATGGAACAAAACTTGATTGTGATCTCAAAAAATGACGTGCCAAGGTACAAAAAGTATTTGGATGAAGCCAAGGGAGTTCTCGCTCAATCCATCTGGGATGATATAAAGCCTCTGACAAGAAAGGATATGCTTGGCTACCCCACCCAAAAACCCGAAGCCCTCCTCGACCGCATTATCCGCGCCTCCTCTAACGAAGGCGACCTGGTCCTCGACTGCTTCTGCGGCTCCGGCACCACCGCCGCCGTAGCCGAGAAGCTGAACCGGCGCTGGATCGCCTGCGACCTGGGCCGCTTTGCCATCCACACCACCCGCAAGCGGCTGCTGTCCATTGAGGGCGTCAAGCCGTTCGTGGTGCAGAACCTGGGTAAGTACGAGCGGCAGGCGTGGCAGGCGGCCGAGTTCGGCGGGCCGGAGCGGGCGGCGGAAGTGACGGCCCGCTACCGGCGCTTCATCCTGGAACTGTACCACGCCCGCCCCATCCAGGGCTACACGTGGCTGCACGGCCTCAAGCAGGGGCGTATGGTACACGTCGGCGCGGTGGACGCCCCCATCTCGCCCGGCGACGTGCGGCAGATCGCGCTCGAGTTCCGCCAGGCCACCGGCACCGGTAAGGACGCGCCCAGCGTCAGGGCGGTGGACGTGTTGGGCTGGGACTTTGCCTTTGAACTGAACGAGGTCGCCCGGCAGCAAGCGGCCCAGGCCAACATCGTTATGCGCTTCCTGCGCATCCCCCGCGAGGTGCTGGAGAAGAAGGCGGTCGAGCAGGGGGACATCAGGTTCTTCGAGTTGGCGGCCCTCTCGGTCGAGGTAGCGCAGAAGAAGCGGGAGGTCAGTCTCAAGTTGACTGATTTCGTCATCCCCCCTGACGACGTGCCCACCGACGTGCAGGCCGCCATCACTCACTGGGCGCAGTGGATCGACTATTGGGCCGTTGATTGGGATAACAAGGGAGACACCTTCCACAATATGTGGCAAACCTACCGCACGCGGAAGGAGAAGTCGCTCAAGTTGTGGGCCGGTCACGAGTACGACGCGCCGGGCGAGTACGCAATTATGGTCAAGGTAATTGACATTTTGGGGAATGATACGACGAAGACGTTGAGGGTGAGGGTGACGTGAGGAGGAAGAGCAGGATTTACGGAATGAAAGGATAAGAGGGTGCAGGATGAAAAGATAGGGAATCCGTTCATTCCGCGAATCCTGCCCTAACCGACATGCCAGAGCTCATCCATCAAGAACTGACCGGCGACATCATTGGCGCTTACTACGAGGTCTACAACCATACACCGCGCACTCATCCAGAGTACATCTGCGAGCGGGCGATGATGGAGGAATTGCGTCTGCGTGGCAGAGCGACCACGCGACAGGATGAATACCGGATCCTCTATAAGGAGCGCCTGGTGGGTGTGCAGCGACTGGATTTGTTCGTCGCCCAGGAAGTCGCCGTGGAAATCAAAGTGGTGGAGCGACTGACCCCCTTGCACAAGGCACAGTGTATTTCCTATCTGAAAACGGTCGCCAAACAGGTAGGATTACTGCTCAACTTTGGGAGCAAAACGCCGGAATTCAACCGTCTCTATTTCAACCCTGCCAAGCGAGCGTCTGCCCTCCCTGAAAAGAAAGCGATCACTCCCTCCCCTGATTGGCTTTACCCTGACCTGGCCTACCAGATTATGGGCGGATTGTACGAAGTGCACACCATTCTGGGGGCCGGATTCGTTCATCGCATTTACGCCAATGCCTGTTACCACGAGTTGGAGTTACGCGGCCTGGCAGCTAAACCCGTCAAACGGATGCAAGTGACTTACAAAGGCATTGTGATAGGCGACGTAGCCTTTGGCCACATTGTGGTCGAAGGTACGATCATGGTCTTTCCTGTGGCTATCGGCGACATAAGTGCGATTCACCTGGACAGCTTGAAAGACTGGATGCGGCTGTGCAACATCCAGTTAGGCATTCTGGCTAACTTCGACGCTATCCATTTAGACGTTGTGTTTGTGAGGGCGTAGGGAGAGCAGGATCAGCGGAATGAATGAACGGGTATGTCTTGATCATTTCATTCTGAGAATCATGCTCTCATATCTTGCTAACGATGGGGAAAGCAGGATTAGCAGAATTGACGGTTAGGAGCGAAGAGGGAGAGCAGGATTGGCAAATCCGTTCATTCCGAGAATTCTGCTCTCTTCCTCGACAACGACTGGAGGCCCATTGACGATGCCCCGTAAAAAGAAAACAGACCCCGCCCAGATGCCCCTTCTGGAATTGGCGCTCAAGACCGCTCCGTGCGTGCCTGCCATTCGCCAGGAGGTGCGGGATTGGGTGGCCGGTGGCTACAAGGGCGCGACCCCAACCACCAGGACCCTGCTCAACTATTGGTTCCGCACAGATCATCGCTTGCCGAACGGCGACAAGTTTCAATACTACTATTTCCAGCGCGAGGCGATTGAAACCCTGGTCTACCTGTACGAGGTCGCACAGAAACGGCGCCACAAAGACCTGATCGAGACCTACGCCACGGCCCCCCCCTCTGTCCCCCCCGGTGGGGGGGAGGAAAAGAGGGAGGCGGGCGGGGCAACTGCGGCTGCTGCAATATGACGACTACCCCCGCTACTGCATCAAGATGGCTACCGGCAGCGGCAAAACCAAAGTCATCGGCCTGGCCGTCGCCTGGCAGTATTTCAACGCCGTCCTGGAAGATGCGGACGCCTACGCCAAGACCAGCCTGATTATCGCGCCCAACGTCATCGTTTTCGAGCGGCTGTGGACAGATTTCGCGGGCGGGCGGGTCTTTCGCACCGACCCTGTGATTCCGCCGGAGCTAAAGCTCTTTTGGGATATGGAACTCTATATGGGTGGGGATAGCGAGGGGGCCAGTTCAGAGGGGGCGTTGTATCTGACCAACGTTCAGCAACTGTACGAACGGGACGACGCCGACCAGGACGATGAGCCGGACATTATGACCACGGTACTTGGCCCAAAGCCGCCTGCCCAGACTATGCAGGTTGAGAGCTTTTACACCCGTATCCTTGCCCGGGGCGGGCCGGTGTTTGTAGCCAATGACGAGGCCCACCACACTCACGACGAGGAAAACGAATGGAGCAAGACGATCCGCCGCTTGCACCAGGCATTACTCTCCCCCCCTCAGTCCCCCCCGCTGGGGGGGAGGAGAGAGGGGGAGCACGAGTCCCCCCCGCTGGGGGGGAGGAGAGAGGGGGAGCACGAGTCCTTCCCGCTGGGGGGGATGGGCGTCATTCAGCTTGACTTGTCGGCCACGCCTCGCTACAGCAAGGGCTCGCTCTTTACCTGGACAGTCTTTGACTACCCGCTCAAGCAGGCTATTCTGGATAACGTGACCAAGCGCCCCATCAAGGGGGTTGCCAAGCGCATCAAGGAAGTTCCCTCCGACATTGCCAGCGTGCGTTACCAGACGTACCTGACCGCCGGGGTGGAGCGGTGGCGCGAGTACCGCGATCAGTTAGCCCCCCTCAAGCGCAAGCCGGTGCTCTTTGTGATGATGAACAAGACCAGAGAGGCCGACGAGGTGGCCGACTACCTGCGCACCAAGTACCCCGGTGAATTTACCGGGGAAAAACTGTTGGTAATTCACATCAACAGGCAAGGGAACGTTTCCAACAGAGACCTTGAACTCGACTTTATCCATTTGAGAGTCTTTGAGGAACTCGAAAGCCAAAG
>CAYPOY010000411.1:0-4215 GCA_964412395.1 uncultured Anaerolineales bacterium
TTTGGTGTATCTCCGCCGCTGGGCGGCTGCATTGGGGGTGGCCGACTTGTTGGAGCAAGCACTGATTCAGGCGGGCAGGATATAGAACACAGATAACACGGATGCGACGGATTTTCACTGAAAAAAAAGGCTTGATCCGTGTAGATCGGTATGATCCGTCAAATCCATGTCCTATTCACTGAACGAGGAGACACCATGACCGACCGTCGTTTCATCGAAGAGACCTTCCCCGTCAAAGAGGTCAGCGCCATCTCGGCCAAAGAGAAGAACATCCGCCACGGCCACATCTCCACGCTGCACATCTGGTGGGCCTGGGAGCACAAGCGGCCGCGACGACCGCTGGCGGCAATACCTTCAGTGTGTTACAATGCTCGCATAGAAACACGCGGATTGTACCCGCGTTGAGTATGAGATAGGGAGGCCGTGCCATGACAGTGACGATTTCTTTTCAAGTGCCGGAGGAGTCACTCATCAGTTTGAAGGAGCGCCCCGAGTCCTTTGCCCGCGAGTTGCAGATGCTGGCGGCGGTTAAGCTATATGAGTTGGGTAAGCTTTCCTCGGGACGGGCTGCGCAACTGGCAGGAGTGACGCGGGTAGAGTTCCTGATGGCGTTGGGACGCTATCAAGTCTCGCCCTTTGTGCTGGACGCAGAGACGCTGGCGCAGGACGTGGCCAATGCCTGAGAGAGTGACAATTTGCAACACATCCCCCTTGTTGTACCTGCATATGGTGGGACAGTTGGAACTGTTGCCACAACTCTATGGACAAGTGCTCATCCCCCCAGCAGTGCAAGCCGAACTCGAGGCTGGGGCTCAACGTGGCGTCAACGTGCCGGTGGTAGAAGCCTTACCCTGGTTGCGTGTTACACCGCTTGCGTCCCCAGCTTTGCTCCCCTTGGCGACGGACCTGGGTCGGGGTGAAGCTGAAGTGATCGCTCTGGGATTGGAAAGGCCCAACGGTCGTCTGGTTCTCGATGATACGCTGGCCCGCCGCATTGCACGTCTCAATGGATTGCGGTTTACCGGGACAATGGGCGTGGTCTTAAAAGCGAAACAGCGTGGACTGCTGGATGTAGTGAAGCCGATTGTCCTGGCATTACGCAACGCTGGGTTGTGGCTGAGCGACTCGGTAGTGACACAAGTTCTGCGGCAGGGGGGGGAGTTGTAACGTGAAACGTTTCATCGAGGAATCATTCCCCGTCAAAGAAGTGAGTGCCATCTCGGCCAGGGAGAAAAGCATCCGCCACGGCCACATCTCCACGCTGCACATCTGGTGGGCGCGACGGCCCCTGGCCTCTTCCCGCGCCACAGCCTACGCCGCTCTGACCCCCGCCCCCCCTCTTTCCCCCCCAGAGGGGGGGATGAAAGGGGGGGAGTGGCAGCGGCAGCGGGATTTTATCGTCGAGTTGAGCAAGTGGGAGAACTCGCTGAACGCTCCCCTCCTGGAACGCGCCCGCCGGGACATCCTGCAGGCCCACGCCGAACGGTTGAGCGCCGAGCGGGGAGAACCGGTCACCGTGGAGGACATTGAGGCCGGTCGTGCCCCCCGCCCGCGCGTGCTGGACCCCTTCGCCGGTGGTGGAGCGATTCCCCTGGAGGCACTGCGCCTGGGCTGCGAGACCTACGCCAGCGACTATAACCCCGTGGCCGTCCTCATCCTCAAGGCCACGCTGGAATACCCGCAAAAGTTCGGGAATAGCACACGGATGAACACGGATGGGACGGATGGACACGGATTTTCTAAAAACATCCGTGAAAATCCGTCCCATCCGTCCGAATCCGTGTCCTATTTGCCTGGCCTGGAAGACACCTCCATCACCAACCCGTTGCTGGAGGCGGTGAAGAAATGGGGTGACTGGGTGCTGGAGGAGGCGCGGAAGGAACTGACCCCCTTCTACCCACCCGACCCTCCTCCCTCTCCCTCCCAGGGAGAGGGCCGGGGTGAGGGTCCCATCCCTGTGGGCTACATCTGGGCGCGGACGATCCCCTGCCAAAACCCCGCCTGCGGCGCGGAGATCCCCCTGATGCGCCAGTTCTGGCTGGCGAAGAAGCCGAAGAAAAAAGTGGCGTTGTGCCCGGTGGTGGAATGGAACACGGATGACGCGGATGCGACGGATCAACACGGATCATCTAAAAAAATCCGTGAAAATCCGTCTAATCCGTCCCAATCCGTGTGCTATTTCCGCATCGTGGGCGACGGCTACGACCCCTGGCCCGAGGGCTTCGACCCCAGCGAAGGCACCGTCTCCCGCGCTGTGGCGACCTGCCCGGTTTGCGGGGCGGTGGTGGACGCCAAGACGACGCGGCGACTCTTCCAGGAGGGGAAGGCCGGGCAGCGAATGGTGGCGGTGGTGCTGCACCACCCCCAACGGCGGGGCAAGACCTACCGCGTGGCGACGGCCGACGACGAGGCGATGTATCGCAAGGCAGAGGTGGCGCTGCAGGAGAAGCGGGAACGGCTGATGCTGGAATGGGGGATGGATCCGGTGCCGGATGAGCCGCTGCCGCCAGTGGGCACGTTGGGCTTTCGGGTGCAGCGCTACGGCTTGTTGCACTGGGGAAACCTGTTCAACGCCCGCCAGCAACTGGCCCTCATCACCTTTGCCGAGAAGGTGCGCCAGGCCCACGAGCGGATGGTGGCCGAGAGGTACGAGCCGGAGTTTGCCAAGGCAGTGGTGACGTATCTCAGTCTGGCCCTGAGCAGAACTGTAGATTTTGCTGCCAATTTGGCTAGGTGGAAGCCAGATGCAGAGGCAATTGTCCAAGCTTTAACTCGACAAGCTTTACCGCTTGTTTGGGACTACACTGAAAACGCCATTCCATCAGATACAGCCGGGACATGGTCGAGTCTATTGGGACGCATGCTGGCAGTCATCCCAAATCTAGTTCCCGTTCCATGCTCTGCCGCAGTGCAACATGGCACCGCCACCCAACTCCCTTACCCTGATGGCTACTTCGATGCCGTCCTCACTGACCCACCCTACTACGACAACGTGCCCTATTCTCATCTCTCCGACTTCTTCTACGTCTGGCTCAAGCGCACCTTGGGCCACCTCTACCCAGACCTTTTCGTCACGCCCTTGACGCCCAAGGCGGAGGAGATCGTGGCCTACTCGAAGCGGGAGGGGGGCTTTGAGGCGGGCAAGGCCTTCTTCGAGGAAAACCTGGCCCGCGCTTTCCAGGAGATCCACCGCGTCCTCAAGCCCGGCGGCATAGCCGTCATCGTCTACGCCCACAAGTCCACAGAAGGTTGGGAAACCGTCATCAACGCGCTGCTGGATTCAGGGCTGGTCGTGACTGGCGCGTGGCCGTTGAACACCGAAATGCAGGTTCGCCTGCGTTCGATGGAATCGGCGGCCTTGGCCTCCTCCATCTACATCGTCGCCCGCAAGATGGCCCGCCAGCCCACCGGCTTCTACAACGAAGTCCGCGAGGAACTGCGCCGCCACCTGGATCGCAAGCTGCACCGCCTCTGGGAAGAGGGCATCGGCGGGGCCGATTTCTTCATCGCCGCCATCGGCTCGGCCATCGAGGTCTTTGGCAAGTACGAACAGGTGATGGACTATGAGGGCAACGTCGTCCGCGCCGACCGCTTGCTGCAAGACGTGCGCACCATCGCCACCGACTACGCCGTGCGCCAGATTCTGCAGGATGGTTTCGCTGGCGAGGTCAGCGATCTGACCCGCCTCTACGTCCTCTGGCGCTGGAACTATGGCGAGGCCCGCGTCCCCTTCGACGAGGCCCGCAAACTGGCCCAGTCTTGCGGCGTGGACCTGGCGCGGGAGTGGGGGCGGCGCGGCTTTGTCAGCAAGGAACGCGAGTTCGTCCGTCTCCTGGGGCCGCAGAAGCGCAAACTGGACGATCTTGAGAAAGAGGACTCCCGCGAACTGATTGACGTCCTGCACCGCGTCTTGCTCCTGTGGGAGAAAGGGCGGCGGGAGGAACTGGTACAGGCCCTGGCCGCCAGCAGCTACGGTCGCAGCGAGGCCTTCTACCGCGTCGCCCAGGCCGTCTCCGAGACGCTGCCCAACGACAGCAAGGAGAAGAAACTGCTGGACGGCTTCTTGGTTGGTCGGGAGCGGGTGCGGGAGGAAGTGGGCAAAGCCACCCGGCAAGAGAGGCTATTCGAGTAGTTGGGCAGATGGTAAGTAAGAGTAGCGACCCTGATTGGCCGACAAATTTAAGATTCCATCGACTTGCCAATAATGCCCCTGGA
>CAYPOY010000412.1:0-4214 GCA_964412395.1 uncultured Anaerolineales bacterium
TACCCGGCGCCGTCCCCTGCACAAGTCCACGACCGCCAATGAAACATTTGTTCTTTTCCACGCCCTGTGATACAATCATATCAAGACCAGAAGCAAGTGGAAGATACTCAAGAGAACCGCCCCACGGCGTTACCCTCACCTGGGGCAATGGCCCGACCGTTCGTGGCGGCCTGGCGAGCAATAGCCTGGCGCGAGAGGCCGCCACCGTCAAGAGAAAGAAGGCCGCTTTTGTTATGGACAGGTTAAGCGATGGATAGTCTCCCTCTTGGGTATTGTTGCTTTCAAGGGATCGTCAGATCCCGACCCATGCGCCGGATATGGCTATCCGGCGCGAGCAGAGCGGCACAGGTAGGATCCGGGCCGGCCACTGCGGGCCAACAACACTCCACAGGGAGACTACCAAGCGATGAAACCCTCAACAAGTTGAAGAGTTTTACCAATGCGCGCGAGGCGTTTCTGGAGACCACGCCCGAACTACTGGCGGGATGGGTGCGCGACAACGCCAGGCATCCCCCAATTACCAGGTGTGATATCTGCCCAACAGTGAATGGCATCTTCGGTGATCCGAGATGGCATGTCTGCTTGGATATGGAACTCACAACACTATGCCCCGACGACGCTGAGCCTGTGAACGTACCTGATATGATCCGCTTCTGGCTGCTCGAATTATCGCAAAACCCAAACCGCACAAAGGTGACAGGCGAGTGCGTTGCCTACCCGGAGGTGGCAAGTCACTTCGACGACCTGTGGAACAGGATGTTGTATGAGTTTGGTGCCGAAGAAGCGCAACCGCCGAAGCCCGCCGGGGACGGCGCAGGTAGGCAGGTAAGGAACAGTGAGCAGACTGGCCCGAAAGTCGGTACTCTTGACCGAGTGCGGGAGGCCCATCGTCTCGCAAAAGCTGGCTGGTCTGTAACAAGAGCTTGTAAGAAAGCCCACACAGATTCGAGAACCTACTACCAGTGGTGTCTTAAGGCGACTGGAGAGGAACCGATCGTACCTTACGAAGACATATAGTTGGAGTGTTGGAGTTTTGGAATTTTGGACGAACTCCAACGGTTTTGTGCTAAACTGGGGCCGATGATGAACATCGGCCCTTTTGCTTTAGATTGGAGGTAGGGTGATGAAAACAGGTTCAGGATGCCCCTACAATTGGTTCCATTTTTGTTCCGTTTCCCGTCTCAGCGCTCATCGCATTTGAGTGCCAAAAGGATGGTGATAGATGCCATTCTGCTACGAATGGTCGCCTTCGAGAGGTTCGGGTGGCCCAAATGCGCGTTGGGTGGGTAAATCAGGTCCTACAAGCACCATGTACCGAACCAGAAACGCTCAGGCACGCTGAACAGCCCCATTGCGTAGGGAACAAAAATGGCATTAACTCTGCAGCGGAAAATCGCCTAAACCAGCCCTTCTTTCATCACCCTAGATTGGAGGTAACGGTGAGACGACAAAGATTCCCAGTGATGCTATCTCCGAAGGAACGGCAAGCGCTACAGACCTTGGCCGGGGAGGAAGGGCTTTCCAGCTCGGCAATCGTCCGTCGCCTGATCCACCAGGAAGCCCGCAAGCGCGGCCTCTGGGCGCCCCCCCGCCAGCACAACACCCAGCCCCAGCCAACCCCGGAGGCACGCCCTGAGCACCCCTAACCTCATCCCCTCGCACCCCCTCACCCGAAACCAGCTCGCCGACCTCCTGCAAGCTATCCTCGCCAGGTTGGAGCGAGGCGACGCCCCCGACTCCAAATTCCCCGATGCCCGGGGTGAGTATTGGGCGCTTTGTCCCTTCCACCCCGACCACCACGCGACTAACTTCTCCGTCAGCCAGCGCGGATACAAGTGCTTTGCCTGCGGCGCCGAGGGCGGGCTGCCCAATCTCGCCCAGAAACTGGGGGTTGCACGGTTGCACAGTTGCCAGGGGGGTAATCATACCCCTCCCCCCCCTCTCACCCTGGAAGAATACGCCAGGGCAAAGAAGCTTCCGCATGGCTTCCTAAAGGGGCTGGGGCTAACAACAACGCACTACATCAGCAGAAAAGCGGTCAGGATGCCGTACTATGATGAAAGCGGCAATGAGGTAGCGGTGCGATTCCGGCGCACCCTCACCAGGAAAGCTGACCGCTTCCGGTGGCGCAAAGGGGACAAGCCTCTGCCTTACGGCCTATGGAAACTGAACGACGCCAGAGAAGCGGGTTACATCATCCTGGTCGAAGGCGAGTCAGATAGCCAAACCCTGTGGTACCACGGGATACCGGCGCTAGGCATTCCGGGCGCTAACACCTGGAAATCCAACTGGGCCCAATACGTCGCAGCATTCACCCTCTACGTCTGGCGAGAACCTGACAGCGGCGGCACTCAGTTTGTGAATAGCATCGCTGCCGCACTACCGGACGCATCGGTCCTCACTCCGCCAGACGGCCGCAAGGACATCAGCGAATGTCACGTCTTAGGTGACGACGTCCCCGCTCTGCTGCAGGAACTCATCGCCCACGCCACACCTTGCCGCGCCATACAAGCCGCAGCGCGCCGCAAGGCTGCCGCCCAAGCCAAGGCCCAGGCTGCAACCCTGTTGTCCTGCCCTGACATCTTGGCTGAACTGTCTCAACTGTGCGCGCAGCTGGGGCTCGTCGGCGAGGACCGTAACGCAAAGCTGCTCTATCTCGCCATCGTATCCCGTCTCCTCGATACACCCATCAGCATCATCGTCAAGGGCCCTTCCAGCGCTGGCAAGAGCTTCGCTGTAGAGACCGTGTTAAAGGCGTTTCCCGAAACCGCCTTCTATGCACTCTCCAGCATGAGCCCGCGGGCGCTTGCCTATTCCCAGGAACCTCTACATCACCGCATGCTCGTTCTCTACGAGGCCAGCGGCTTGGCTGCTGACACCGGGGCCTACCTCCTGCGCACCCTGCTAAGCGAAAACTGCATCCGCCACGAGACCGTCGAAAAAACGCAAAACGGTCTGCAGCCCCGCCTCATCCAGCGTGAAGGCCCGACAGGCCTCATCACCACCACCACCTGGGCCGCCTTGCACCCCGAGATTGAAACCCGCATGCTCTCTCTCACGGTTCGCGATGACAAAGCGCACACCAAGGCCATCATCCGTTCGCTGGCCAACCGGGCCAACGGCACAGGGCCACTGCAGCCAGACCTAAAGCCATGGCACGCACTCCAGACCTGGTTGGAACTCGCCGGCGATCGCGACGTGACCATTCCCTATGCCCGCGAACTTGCAGACCGGTCAAGCCCATCCGCTGTGCGCCTGCGGCGCGACTTTGGCACCGTGCTGAATCTCATCAGGGCCCACGCCATCCTACACCAGAGCCATCGCCAGCGCCAGGACGGGCGCATCGTGGCCCAACTGGACGACTACTGGGTCGTCTATCACCTCGTATCCGACCTCATCAGTCAAGGCGTGCAGTCATCCGTGCGCCCGACCGAACGAGAGACAGTCCAAGTAGTGACACAACTCTGCCGCGCCAACGACGATCAGCCCCCGACCGTCGCCAGCGTTGCCTCGCACCTCAACCTGGGCAAAAGCGCGGCGCTGCGTCGCGTGCAGGTTGCGCTCAAACATGGATATCTGCGCAACCTGGAGGATAAGAAGCACTGCCCCTACAGACTCGTTCCAGGCGATCCTCTTCCCCAAGAGATCCCGGTCCTGCCACATCCCCATGATCTGGCCGGAGGACAAGAGGCCGCAGACGGGGAGGGGGAGGGGGGTAGTATCCCCTCCAACAACCCTGCAACCCTGCAACCCTCACTGGCGGACGTAGAAGAGATACCACTATGACAGCAACCGCACTACTCGCAGAACTGAACCAGCGCGGCATCACCCTCTCCCTGCCGCCCGACACCCCAATGCCCGTCCCCGCCGGCCGCTGGCAGCGCCACGACGGCCGCATCCTCGCCACCTACACCCCCGCCGAACTCGCCCTCTCGGTAGCACTACCCCTGGAGCAAGCGCGGGCCGACCTGGAGGCCCGCCTCGAATATTACTTGGACGTACTGGCAGCCGCCACCGGCTGCGACGACGCCCAGGCCGAGCAGTTGCTGGCCCTTTGGCAAGCCCTCGACGCCGAATACACGGCCACCGTCACCGCACCGCCGGCGGCGAATCAATCCGTTAATTCTGGAAATCCTGCTCTCAATGACCCAACAGCCATCGTCACCGCACCGCCGGCGGCGAATCAATCCGTTAATTCTGGAAATCCTGCTCTC
>CAYPOY010000413.1:0-4190 GCA_964412395.1 uncultured Anaerolineales bacterium
TGGGGGGGAGGAAGGGGGGAGCCCCCCCATTGGGGGGGAGGAAGGGGGGAGCCCCCCCAATGGGGGGGAGGAAGGGGGGGCGAAGGGGTCTGCCCTGCGCTTGTCGAAGGGACGGACAGAATTTTGTTGACGGCCCGTCACTGGTGGATGCAGTGGATCACGAGCAGGGGCCCGTTCAGATGGGGAGGGGGCTTGTGGGGTCATTGGTTGCCGAATGCTAACTGTTACTTGCTGACTACTACCTGCTGACCTTAACACTAGCGGCAGATAAATTATCTTGTCAGGGATGCCGGTTCCCACGACGATCACAGCACTGGCATAACCTGGTCGCGGGATGGGGCAGGCCTCTCCATTTACCTGGAGGGTAACGGTGAAGACACCATTGCGGCGGTAGCGATGTGTGACATTGACACCTGTGTCCGTGGCACCATCGCCAAAATCCCAGCGGTAGTCTATCGCTCCGCTGGCGGATTCGACGTAAGCCTGGAGTTCAACGTCCTCATCCAGAGCAACATACTCGGGGGCGCCGACGATAGCAACGCCGGTTGGCCAGAAACAATCCAGGGCACGGACCCGGAAGGGAGGGCTGATGGCACAGCCAGCTCCGCGTTGGACCGGGCCGATGGAGGTTTGGGGGACAACACGGACGCGGAAGCGAGCATTGTCGCTGATGGCGTCGTTCGCAGCCGCGTCCCAGACGAAGGTACCCACCTGACCAGTGAGGCTCGTCCCAGTGATAGGATCGTGCGAACCGGCGGCCGGGGTAGCCGTTTTCCACCTGCCGCCGCCGTCCAGCGAGTACTCGAAATAGGTCGTGGCGGCCATATCTGCTTCGGGATCGTACAGCCTGTATTGAACTGTCACCGTGGGATATCCCGGCCCGGCCAGAACCTCAGGCGACGAGTAGAAGTAAGCGTCGTCGGTGACGCCTGGTCGTTCGATGTACAGGTAGGAGGGATTGTTGGGAAGAGGCGTCGCCCAGGTAGTAGCGCCGGACAGGTGTGCCGGGGCCACCGCCGTGTTCTCGTAGAAGCCACTTTGTCCATCGTTGTCCTTCTGGCTAATTGCCAGATCCAGGTCGCCGTCGTCGTCCCGGTCGCCCCATGCAACGCCGGTGGTGGCCTGGCTTTCGCTGGAATTCCAGAGAGCGACAAGGCGAGGGGAACCGGGTTGGCTGCTCAAGTTCGCGTAGACGACGTCAGGCTCGCCATCCCGGCCCACGGCCAGTTCGGGATAGCCGTCGCCGTCCCAATCGCCCCATGCCAGGCTAGTGGTCTTGCCCGTCCCGCCCCCCCCTTCCTCCCCCCCAATGGGGGCAGGCTCCCCTTCCTCCCCCCCAGTGGGGGGGCTCCCCCCTTCCTCCCCCCCAGTGGGGGGGGAAGAGGGGGGGGAGGTCCAGACGGGAGCGTCCAAGAAGGTGCCGCTGTCGTTTTCCCAAACCTGGTCATCGGCGCCGTAGTTACCCACTGCCAGATCCGGATCACCGTCATTATCATAGTCCGCCCAGGCAAGCGCCCTGACCCCCCCTTCCTCCCCCCCAATGGGGGGGCTCTCCCCTTCCTCCCCCCCAATGGGGGGGATAGAGGGGGGGGGCAAACTCCAGGCCAGGCTGAAGCTGCTGTCGCCCCTGTTCCGGTAGACCCGTACCGGCCCGCCACCGATGCCAACGGCGAAGTCCATATAGTAATCGTTGTCGTAGTCACCCCAGGCGAGACTGCGGACGTCGCCGCCCGTGGTGGTGGTAAAGATGGGAGTTGTGGCTAATTCTGCGCCCTGGTTAAGGTAGAGGGATACAGAACCGTCCATTTTACCCACGAGGAGGTCCAACCGGCCGTCGTCGTCCGCATCGCCCCACGCCAGGCTATGGATGGCATAGGCAGTGCTCATATTCCAGTTGGGTAAATCATCAAAGTTGTCATTGTAGTAAATTTGAATGTCGGTGGGGGTACCGATGACGACGTCCAGCCAGCCATTTCCCGTGACATCGCCGAAAGCGACGGTATGGGGACCATAACCGCTGTGCCGGAACGAGCGTTTCTGTTCCTCGTCGAGGGTTCCATCTTGATTTATGTAGAGATCACTGCCCGACTCAAGTGGAGGAGCGCCTAGCAGGATGTCGAGGTAGCCGTTGTGGCTCCAATCCCCCCAGGCCACGCTATCGGCGATCCCCTGTGCGCCGACTGGGGTGATGGCGGATTTCAGCCTGGGGGCCAGGGTGGTGAAGAGGTGACTTGACCCATCCCGGTTGCCCATCACCAGATCCAGATTGCCTTTGTTATTGAGGTCAACGCCGCGCAAGCTCCAAATCTGTCCCCGGCTAAGCGGAAGTTCCAAAGAGGCGACGGAAGGTGTGAAGGTATCGGTCGCTTCCACGTATTCATAAATCCTGGGTGGGGAATCGGCTACGGCCAGGTCCAACTGCCCATCCCCGTCAAAGTCCCCCCAATCCACCGCCAGGGGCGTCATAAAAGGCACCGTGTGTAGTGACTGGGTGATCGGCGCCAGTGTCGTGCCCGACTGGTTCCGATAAATGCGGGCTTCCCGCTGGAGTGGGTAAGCGGCCACCAGGTCCAGGTAGCCATCGCTGTCGTAGTCGCCCCAGGCCAGATCGTAGGGGATGTACTCCAGGCTGGTTTCCACCTCGATGGGGTTCTCTGTGTCGAAAGGCTTGGCGTCTGTGATTACGCCGCCATCGCTTATGTTAACCAGGAGCAGCAGGTCGCCGGGGAAGGCACCCAGGCCGAGGTCCAGGTCGCCGTCGTTGTCGTAATCGCCGGGGCTGATCGCAGCCGTGGCATCCTGGCTGAGACACTCGACGTGGTGCTCGGAAGCACTGGCGACGGTGCCGGTGAAGTGACCGGTTCCGTCGTTGCGATAGAGATTCACCGGGCACGACGCGTTGATGGCGTTGGTGCTGGCAACCAGGTCAATGTCGCCGTCACCATCGTAGTCGCCCGGTTCCAGGCGTACCAGTTGGTACGGAGAAGTGAAAACCGCGGTCTGGACGAACTCCTCAGCGGGCTGACTGTAGCTGTAGATGTAGTTCATGCTGTGAGTGGTTGCGCTGTCGTCCGCGCTATCCCCCACGACGACCAACTCCAGTTGTTGGGAATCCTGGTCAACATCGGCCCAGCGGACGCCGTAGGAGAGGCGGTAGTTGTCAGGGCCGTCGGGCTGAGATGTCCAGATATGCGTCAGCCGTCCGGCTTCGTTGCGGTAAACGGAGGCCCCCAGCGAGGAGCCGAGGGCCAGGTCCAGGTCACCATCGCGGTCAAAGTCGCCCCAGTCTTGGCCGATGGTGCCGCCCACGTCGTCGGAGAACCAGGTAGGCACCTCTGAAATGCTGGCCCCACCCTCCTGAATCGGAAGGTGTGCGGTCAGGAGGAGTATGTTGCTGTTGATAGTGTGATAATCCTCCCCTATGTAGTAGTAGGCGGAGGCGGAGTTGGTAAAGTCAGCCCCCTCGGGTTGACCGATCACCCTTCCCGAAAATGTCAGGTGGATACGAGCGCCTGCAGCCAGCGGAGGAATGGTCCAATTGAGATCGCTGGTGTTTGTGACTACGATGGTGCCTCCTGAGGGCTCGGGGAAACTATGTTCTTCGCTTTTCAGCTCACAGGTATAGGTTACGGTGTCGGGACACGTAATCTCATCCAGGGTGTCCCGAGATAAGCTGACGTTCACGTGGACATCGGTGATAGTGATAGGATTTTGATTGTCGAGGGTGATAGTATAAGTCACCCTTTCCCCGTTGTACACGCCGGTAGGGTCCTCCGTTCCGGTGTCGGCCGATAGGACGACCGCCAGGTCCGCTATCGAGTGAGGAGCTTTTCGTTCCGTAGGTCGTGCCGTTCCCCCCCTCTTTCCCCCCCATTGGGGGGGAGGAAGGGGGGAGCCCCCCCATTGGGGGGGAGGAAGGGGGGGCTGTAGATTTGTCTCGTATGGCGGTCGGGGCGTCTGGGTAGGCTGTCTAGACCCCTGGGGTTTTCCGAAACCCCAGGGGTCTGAGTGTGGGTCGTGCGGGGTCTGCTCAGTCTCCGCGCTGCCCGCGATGGGTTGGCCTGCCGCGCTCAGTGGAGTCAGAAGGGGAGCCAATACCAGGATCAAGGCAACCCCCACATTTAGAGTCTTGGCCACAACTCGACTTTATCCATTTGAGAGTCTTTGAGGAACTCGAAAGCCAAAGGTAA
>CAYPOY010000414.1:0-4176 GCA_964412395.1 uncultured Anaerolineales bacterium
TCTCGATTTGCTGCTCCTCGTCCACGAGGATGGTTTCTTCGGCAGTGGAGTTCTGGCCGATGGTGGTGAGCCAGTAGCGGAGGCCGCCTTCGGTGGGGAAGATGCCGTCCTCGAAGCCGAAGCGTTGGACGTAGTCGGCGTAGCGCGGGTCACGGAGATTGCGCAGGGTCTCGGCGCGGGTCCATTTGTTGGTGATCCGCCAACCGATGAGCAGGAAGATGGAGACGGGATCGAAAGGCTTTTGACCCCGGGCGGAGGTCCAGCCCAAGAGTTGGGCCAGCACAGGGCGCAAGGGGCTGAGGCCCACCAGGCGCAGCAGCAGGTCGAAGGCGGAGAGATATTCCCAGGCGGAGGGGTCCTGCAAGTCCCCCCAGCCCAGGTAGACGTAATGAGAGCGGTAGTCGTTCTTGGGAGAGGGAGGTGTGTCCGGTGGGCTAGGCCAGATCAGCGGCAGGCGGTCTTGGAGTCCGGTCAGGCTGCATTGGGCCACGAAGGTCGGATCCTGGGCGCGGGTCTCGACAGCGGTGAGGCCATTGGTCTTGGGAGAGAACGATGTGTCTGGTGGTATGGCCCAAATCACCGGCAGGCGATCTTCTAGCGCGATCAGATCGCATTCGATCGCGCCGGTGGCATCTTGGGCGCAGATCTCAGTGGTGCGATTAGCGGACACGACGCCCTCCTCTCCGCCGCAGCCAGCGCTGGGCCAACTCGTCGGCAGCTTCGTAGTCCGCCAGGGTGTGACGCCCCAGCAGGCTGCGCAGCACGTATGAGTGAGCTGGATGACGCAACCAGACCAGGGCTTCGATGTGGAGTTGGCGCGCCCGTTCGCCGCTGAGTCCCAGGGTAGCTCCAATCTGGCGATAGATGGCGGGGGGATGGCTGTCCAGCCCATAACGTGCGACAGCAACCTGCTGCAACCGCTTGGGTAGGTGCTCAATCAGGTCGTGAAGCGCCTGCCGCACGGCTATCACTTCCCACACGACGGCAGGGTCCGGCACCTCGTAGGGTGGCAGCCCATCGTCCGTCATCGGCGACGAATAGAGGCGCGCGTGCACCTTGACTGCCCGCCAGACCTGGTGCATAATGCAGGGCCAGGCGTAGGTGGAGAAGGCCAGACCCCGCGAGGGGTCGAAGCCCATGATGGCCCGCCAGAGGCCGATGCGACCTGCTTGCAGGGCCTCGGTGAAGGGCAAATTGCCCAACACCTGCTGGCGCACGACGGCCTGGACCAAGCCGTCGTGACGGTCCATCAGGGCGTTCAGGCTAGCCGAGCATCCTGCCCGCGCCTGTTGGAACAGGGTGGCCTCGGAGACAAGGCCGGGGCCACCCGCTTCGTGGGTTTGAGTGCGCATAGGGCACCTCCTTGAGTGAGATGCCCCATTTTACGTCAGATTTGTTAAGATTCGGAGGATGAATTTTGGGGTTGATTTTCCGCCCCTGTTCTGCTTCGAACACCCCATCGCTGACCTCCTTGCTTGATATTCTGCCCTGTAATATAATCCCTCAAGGAGGTAGGGTCAAGTGGATTCTCCATATAAACCATGACGGCTGCTTGTTGCGGTACACTCCGACTGGCTCTTGGACGGTGCCCGCCGCACACAAGAGACGCTCCGGCTGAACGAGCCCAGGGGCCTACGCGCTGGTTACATATCCCCGCTATGCTCTCCGTCGAACCTGCTACAGTACTTCAGTGGTTGCCCTCCTCCGCCGCGACGGACTCCTGCACCTGCCGCTGGGGCCGGTTGGAGACAACCGGTCCCAAGCACGCACGACGACTCGGGTGCCGAACAGGGTCGGCTCCCAGGCGATCATGCACCACACATGAGTAGCTCGACTAGACTAACAACCGGGAGGTCAACAGTGCCAGCACGATCCCCATGATCCAGCCATAGTGCCGGGCTTCTTCGAGAAGCGCAGCCCCCGGCAGTCGGTTGACCAGGCGATTCACGAGCAGTTCAATCACCCCTCGGTACAGAAAGGTAGGGAAGCCTGTCCAGATCAGGTAAGCGATAAGCCGCTGCATATTTCATCCTGCCCGCTCCGTCTGCCTGCGCCGTCGCTGTGTAGCACTGCGACGGGAGTGGAACTATGCCTCCCGGCTCAATGCTCTCAGGCTCAGCCCGCACTGTGTCCCCGGCGGCATGCGCCCCAGCCCCTCGAAGCACCAGGTGAGCGCGTTGAAGTCATCCACTCTGTGCCAGGCTCGCAATCCCGGCCACATCATCTTGCGCGCGGGACGCCCAGGCCTAGCGCCGTCTCCTGAGCCAGGCTGCAGAGTGCCGTCTGATAGCCGCTCGGGCACTCGCCAGATGTCGTCCAGCGTGGTGATGTATGCCCGAAGTGGCGGCTCCCCCCGCTCGCGTGCCAGCCCCATAATCGTCTGCCGAACCTGGCGAGCGCGCCCGAGCTGCCGCGTCACGATCAGCAGGCGCGGTATACTCCCTCCGTAGATCGCGTCCGGTCGGCGATGGTAGAGGTAGTACCGCTCGTACTTGCGCCTGAGCGCCTGGCCGTGCTTCCCTCCCACGCTGTGACCCCGATCCACCTCCAGCCAGAACTCGTACGCCTCCTGCCCGATCTGGTACACCCCACCGGCGTCCGGCAGTAGGCGCTGCCGGCCCCGCTCGTCCCAAAACCGGCGCGCGCACTCTATAGCTGCCCCAGATCAGGAGTTGATGGTTCCTGTGCATTCGGTGCCACTGCTCCTCGGCCGGGCGTCGCAGGCCGAGAAAGAACTCGTTGATGAGCAGTGTGTGCTCGTAGGCCAGGAGATAGCGGGCTATGCGGAGCACTACGACTCGCTTGCCATCAGCCTCTGCATGCCCCACCGGCCACAGGCGAGCACGCCCGTAGGCCATCGGCGGTACTGGCCGAGCGAAGGGTTTACGACGAAGTGGTACGCCGCCACCAGGCAACAAAAAAAGCCCCCTATACACACTGGGGGCTCCTTGACAGGGAAGCGATAAGGTTTGTCTACAAACCCCATCGCCCCCACATTCACCTCGCCTCATCCACCAACCGGGCAAAGACCCGCGCCGGGGCTACCGCCTTCTCCGCCAGGTCTCCCACGTCCTTCATCTCCTCCGGCACGAGGACCGTGCGCAGCCGGTCGCCAAAGGCGGCCTTGCACTCGCGCCACATCTGCCGCCCGGCGTCGTCCCGGTGGGGCACCAGGTAGACGCGGGGGAAGCCCTGCAGGAACTCGACGTGCTCCCGCTTGATCCGGTTCCCCAGCGTCGCCACCGCAGGATAGCCCCACTGCCACAGCAGCAGATAGTCTATCGGCCCCTCCACGATAAAGACCTGGGAAGAACCTTGCACCCGTTCCTGGCCGTATAGCGGCTTGGGCGCACCGGCCAAGGTCAGGTACTTGGGGCCGAAAGCGCCGCGAACGCCGGGTATGGTGCGCCCGACCAGGTAGATCGCGCGCGCAGGGTCGCCCCACACTTCTGGGACCACCAGCCGGCCCCGGTACCACTCTCGCCCGCGGGAGTCAATCAGCCCCATGTCGGCTGCCAGTTCGTCCGACCAGCCACGGAAGGCCAGGTAGCGCTTCAATCGCCCGGCGGCGAACCCCAGGCGGAAGTCTCGCACCGTGTCCCCGTCCAACCCCCGGCTCGAGGCGTAGGCCAGCGCCTTCGGGTTTGCCAGCAACGCCGCGTAGTAGACCGCCACTGCCGTGGTGAGCAGGGCGTAGTGCGCATCGCTCAACACACGCTGCTCGACGTCTTTTTCTCCTTTGATCGGAGGCGGGGGCGTGGCCCTGGGCGGCGACAGGTGCCCCCCGCCCAGCCTGCGCACCGCCTCTGGGAAGGAGATCCCCTCTGCCTGCATCACAAAGTCGAAGACGTCTCCGCCTGCGTTGCAGGCGCCGAAACACCACCAGCGCCCGCTCTCGGGAAAGATCACTAACGAAGGATCGTGGTCTTCGTGGAAGGGACACAGACCCAAGTATCGCCGCCCGGAGCGGCGCAGGTGGACGTAACGGCCGGCCACCTCCTCGATGGGATGCGCGTCGCGCACGCGCTCAATCTCTTCTCGGTCCAACTCACATCCTCCTGATTGTCTCCGGGGGCAGGTAGCCCAGGAACCGGCTGGGCTGGCATTCCCATACCTGCCCACGCACGTTGGTGCGGTAGCGCGCCCCCAGGAGATACACCTTGCGTTTCGCCCTGG
>CAYPOY010000415.1:0-4166 GCA_964412395.1 uncultured Anaerolineales bacterium
GGACTTATTCTACATTAACTTTGCCGGGTGTCCAATTCTAGGGGTTCACTACAGAAATCGCATTTCGGGTTTGACCTGCTTGGGTTCAGTTTTGCTCAGGGGAGTAGTAGCGTAAATCTTCTCTGCATTGGAGAAGTCAGGTTGCGAAGCAGCAAAGACAATAAAGCCATCGCCGACGGGCATACGACTCTGGCTTCATATGGCCGCGATCGTGAAATTGAACAGACCGGTCGGATAGCCCACTGGCTTTTCGATCAAGGACGATGTGAGGACAGTAACAAACTTGCCATATTTGGTGAAGGATGGGCACGGGAAGAATTCGAGCGACGTCATGTCTTCATCGGTGTTTTCGACAAAACACTTCCCCTTAATAAAATGATTGAGGCTATGAATAAGGTAGATGATGTCCTCTCTACGTTCTCTGTCTGTGCTGTACTGATAGATGATCTACGTGACAGGATCGAGGAGGCGTACAAGCCATGAGCGAAGCGCGCACAGAATGGTGGCACAGGGCTTCTGCGGCGCTTGATGACGGCCGATTCAACTACGAATTTCGCCAAGTTCACGGCCTCGCGAATCTATCGGAATATGCCCCTGACCCGGTACAGGCTCGCAGGGCGATTCCGTTTAGGCATCGCCCCGACAAACTCTATGAGACAGCGATCCAGATCCTCACAGCCGCAAGTTTGGAAATCAGCAGCGGAGCTTCTCTTCAGGATGAGCACATCCGCAGGGCACATCGTACTGTCGGGAGACTTCTTTATTTCCTCTACCTTGGAGAGTATGACCATTTCGCCCAAGAGGATCTGCTGCTTAGAGCAGCTCTTGCCTTCGACTTAGCAGGTCACACAGCAAATAGTGTCGTGGCACTAAGGTTACGTGATGTACAACAGGGAGTACCAACAGCGACTGATCTCCCAGCGGTTGATCTGGCCGTCTATCTATTTCTCTCGCGGCGCATCTCGGAGCTACGTCGCTTGGCTAACAGATGGGAACGCTCGCTCATCATGAAAGAACAATCCCATCCCCGCCTCGCAGCTCATCTGGACGCACTATCCGCACTGGGTGACTTCCTTGTCAGTGGTGATTCTAATAAGTACGAAGAGGCCACTATGCTTGCGCAGCGTGCCGCCAGGTTGGAATTGGAGGTTGGCACCACGCGGGACTGGTATCTCTCGCACGGTTTTGAATTAGCAGTCCAACGTCTACGTGATACAAGTGTCTGGCTAGCGCTACGGAAAACTCTTGGCGACTTGACTCCCTTGTGGCGTGCCTATGTACGTGGTCTTGCACTGGGTAAACGTGACCGGGTCTTCAGCCCCGTCCTTGGGGAGAATGTTCGCGGTGGGTCCATCATTGACCTCTGGCCATCCCAACTAGAGGCTTTGAGCCGTGGCTTCTTGAAATCTGAAGCAACTGATCGAGTTGTGAGAATGCCGACTTCAGCAGGGAAGACCCAATTGGCCGAGTTTGATATCCTGGCGACACTTTCAAAACGCCCTGAGGCTGTATGTGTCTACATCGTTCCGTTTGTAGCCTTGGCAAACGAAGCGAGGGAAACCCTACGTAACTCGCTCGGCAGAATCGGACTGCGAGTGGCCGATCTATTCCAAGGAGAGTATGAGCTTACAGACATTGATCAGGCATTACTTGCTCGCAATGATGTGGTCATCTGCACACCAGAAAAGCTGGACCTTATGATACGGCGGAGCGCAGACTTTCTCACGCGAGTGGGTCTGTTTATTTTCGACGAGGGTCACATGATCGACGAGTCTGCCCGAGGGGTTCGCTATGAGTTCTTGATCGACCGTCTACGCCGGTATCGACAACGTACTGGACTGAATTTCCGACTGCTTGTAATGTCGGCCGTCGTTCCTAATGCGGCTGATCTGGCGGAGTGGGTGTCGGGCTCAGAGGACGGGCTGCTCGACCTTGAATGGAAGCCCACTGAAGTCAGGTTTGGTGTTTTTCACTGGCGGAGAGGTGGTGAGCGGGGCGATATCAATTATCCAGAAGAGACACACGGTGATGAAGAATACTATGTTCCTGGAGTGGTCGAGCGATACATTGTTAGAACCCGTTACTATCCACGGACCAAATCTGAGATCTGTGCCGAACTCGCTCGCGCCCTCGTGGGCGCCGGGCCAGTAGTGATATTTGCGGCGACCAAGCCCAACGTGGGTGGGGTCGTTAAAGCGATTCACAAGATGCTAGACAGGGCAAAGGCCACGCTACCTGTTCCACCTGACGGGGAGCATCAGCGCCGTCTTCACAGAGCTCTTGTGATATGTGAAGACTACCTCGGTGATGATCACGACCTTGTCAAAGCACTTGAAAAGGGATTCGCGTATCATACCGGCGATGTGCCTCAGAGCGTACGCGCGCAGATTGAGAGACTCTATGAGGCTGGCACGATCAACGTCCTTGTCTGCACTAATACCCTTGCACAGGGTGTCAACTTACCTGTGAAAAGCTTGATTGTTCACTCACTGTTCCGCGGCGGGCCTACAGTGCGGATCTCGTCGCGTGATTTCATGAACATGGCTGGTCGGACTGCGCGAGCACTTCGCCAATTAGAAGGGCAAGTCATATTCGTACATAAGGATAAGAAAAACGGCTTCCTTCAATATGAGAAAGAAGTTCAAAACCTACATACTGTCGAAGGCTATGTCATCAGCTCTATCATGCTTTTGTACGCTCATTTGGCGCGGGAGCGTGGCGAACTAGCAGCCGACCCGAAGACGAGGGAGATTCTCGCTACCCTCGCCTCAACAAGGAATCTAGAAGAGGATCTCACAGGACGACTAAGCGAAGGTCTGGCTGCTCTTGATGGTCAGCTCCTAGGTTTGCTGGTTGAGGAAGAAGTCCAAGCTGGCGCAATAGATGCTGCGGAAATCCTTGTCGGTTCGCTGTTTGATATTCAATCGAAGAAGTACGGAGTTAACCCCGCTCCTATCTACAGCGATCTCACGGACAAGATGACTGAAATCGCTGCGGATCTGAAAGACGATATCATACGTCAGTGCTTCTTCCGAACAGGGTTGCGCCGTGAAAGCTGTCGCACCCTGTTGAAGTCAAGTCACCTGTTTCTTGATAAACTCGAAGATGCACCAGACACACTAAAGGAGGCCCAGGATGTTGTTCGAGCTGCCTTTGAGGTCTCTATCCAAGCTGACGAGACCAAGCCAAGAAAGGAAGCAGCGGCTATCAAAGATTTGTTTACGCCATTCTGGACTTGGCTAACTGGCATCCCTGTACGGGAGATGCCGCGCGAAGAAGATGTCAGTGGAGGACTTCTGTCCAAGACGATCGAAGATCTCTATGTGAGGAAAGTGCCGTGGGGGATCAATTCACTATATATACTTGCCGAGCAAGATATTGAGGCCAGGCGTGATCCACTGCCAGGCTATCTTCGCTATCTACCCGGGCTGGCCCGGTACGGTGTGCCGACGCCAGAGGCAGCCATATGCAGGGCAGTCGGTGTATCTGATCGGACATCAGCAATCCGACTGGCTGAGGCATGTCCTCACCGAAATAACCCCCTGGACGTGGATGTGGTTTTGGATTGGCTCGCTAGGCTATCACTGGACGATTTCAACGCGATTCTTGGCGAGAGAGAAACAGCCCTTCGGGTATACGAGGAGATCCAAGAAGCGCAGCTGGGCAACCCTGGCGCGGGAAAGTTCCGGGAAGGTGAATGGGACAATGTAGAGGTACGAGGTGTTCGCTACCATACAGACATTGAAACAATCCGATCTATCAAGGTGGGTGATGAGCTTCTTTTAATTCGCGAGCCAGAGAATCCACGTGATGCTAACGCAATCGAAGTGCTGGTTGCTGAGACCCAGGCGATGATAGGCTACCTGGACCGAGACTATGCGCGGATACTTGCTCCACTCTTGGACGAGGGTATCAGACTCAAGGCTACCGTCTCAAAGCGGACACCCCGCACTGAAGTCTATCCGCTTGGACGCCTCTATGTTCGTATAACCGAGGAACGATGAAACAACCGGTAGGATGTCCGAACGATGGGTAGGAGTGGAGGCCTGCCACGACCGGATGGTCCAACTATCGGAGGCACACCTTTGACCCAGTCCCAACCTCCTGTCGCTAGGACAACCCATACTTTGCCCTTCGACAAACTCTCGCCGCGCAACTTTGAGCGG
>CAYPOY010000416.1:0-4165 GCA_964412395.1 uncultured Anaerolineales bacterium
AACAGCAGCGAGTTGAAAGACATCGCTCTTTGGAGGATAATCAGGTGTATCAGTCACCGATTTTCTCCAAAGGAGGCAAAGATGTCTGGTTGTGCAATCGTCACAGTACGGGTATAATCAAGGCAGGCCGTTATCTTCGCTGGGCTATCTCACCCCAGCCGAGTTTGAAAGCCGGTGGCGATGTATACCAACGCAGGCTCTTGACGTTCACCAAAAATCGCTCAGAATGTGTCCAGTCTTAAGGGCAATACGGTTCAGTTAAGGGACCGCTTAGACCTCCGAGGTCTTGTGGACGCTTGCACGACAGCCTTTTCTGGCAAATACAGGGTGTCTTGCGCCTGCGAGGCCTCACCGGAGACCTCGGAGGTCTTAACTGAACCGTATTGGTCTTAAGGGGCACTTCAAATAGGGAGTGAACATGTCATTGGACAAAACCGCTGTCTCCTCGCTGCGCACGGAATTCCCGGCGCTGCAGCAGACTGTGGGCGGGCGACCGCTCATATTCTTCGACGGTCCTGGTGGAACGCAGGTGCACGGTTCCGTCGTCGAAGCCATGAGCCGTTATCTCACCGAGGCCAACAGCAACGCCCATGGCGCTTTCCTCTATAGCCGCCGTACCGACGAGACGACGGCCGCGGCCCACCGCGCCCTGGCCGACTTTCTCAACGCGCCCCGGCCGGACGGAATCGTCTTCGGCCCTAATATGACCACCATCACCTTTAATCTCAGCCGCGCCATCGGGCAGACCCTTGCTCCCGGTGATGAGATCGTCGTCACCCGGTTGGATCACGACGCTAACATCGCGCCCTGGCTGGCGTTGCAAGAGCGCGGCGTCATCGTCCGTTACGCCGATTTTGACCCGACCGACTGTACGCTGGACCTGGCAGGCCTGGAGGCAGCCATCACCGCACGCACAAAGCTGGTGGCCGTCGGCTATGCCTCCAACGCCGTGGGCACGATCAACGACGTGCAACGGGTCGCTGAATTGGCCCACGCCGCCGGTGCATGGATCTATGTGGACAGTGTCCACTATGCGCCCCACGGCCCCATTGATGTGCAGGCCGTTGACTGCGACTTCCTGGTCTGTTCGACCTACAAGTTTTTTGGCCCTCACCTCGGTGCGTTGTACGGGCGCTACGAGTTACTGGAGGCTCTGCCTGCCTACAAAGTGCGTCCTGCTGGTGATGCCCCGCCCGATAAGTTTGAGACCGGCACACCAAACTTCGAGGCGCTGGCCGGGGCAGCGGCCGCCGTGGACTACCTGGCTTCAGTGGGCCGTCGCTTTGGAGGCGAGTTCGCCGAGTTTGCAGAGGAATTCGCAGGCTTTGAGGGTCGGCGGCGGGATCTGAAAGCAGGGCTAGTCACGATCCGCGCCTACGAGCGAGAACTGTGCCAGCGGTTAGTAGAGGGACTGCAAGAGATCCCCGGCCTGCGCATCTATGGCATCACCGACCCGGCGTGTTTTGATCAGCGTGTCCCCACGGTGTCCTTTACACTGGACGGCCTCACGCCGAACCAGGTCGCCCGGCGGCTAGATGCGGCGAACATCTTTGTGTGGGACGGCAATTTCTACGCCCTGGCCGTCACCGAGCGATTGGGCCTGGAGGATCGCGGCGGCCTGGTGCGCGTCGGTCTGGCCCATTACAACACCGCCGAGGAGGTGGATACCCTTCTCAACGTTCTGGCGGATATGCCACGTGTGACTACCCAGCCTGTGCCTCGTGAGGGTCTATACCCCCTCGATTTTCGCTGAGAATAATCTCGGCGTTCGCCGAAGGTCTTTGACCGAGGCGTAGAGGGCTCGGTCGGGAGACCTTCGCTCATCACAGAGTGAGGACGTGATGCGTAGAACATGAAACGGGACGCGCAAAATGTAGGAGGGAAACTGCATGGAAGCCAAACTAAAGGAACTGAAGACCCGCCTCATTGAGATCAACGACCTGGAATCCGCTGCCGGGCTGTTAAGGTGGGATCAAAATACCTACATGCCATCTGGCGGCGCACCGGCCCGCGCGCGCCAGATTGCCACGCTGCAGCGACTGGCACACGAGAAATTCACCGACGCTGGCGTAGGGCAATTGCTGGAAGACCTGCACCCCTACGAGAAAAGCCTGCCCTACGACTCGGACGATGCCAGCCTAATCCGTGTCACGCGGCGCGATTACGAGCGAGCGGTGAAGGTTCCGCCATCGTTCATAGCGCAGCTCTCCGACCACATGTCCGCATCTTACCAGGTCTGGACGGAAGCCCGGCCGGCGAACGATTTTGCCAGGGTGCAGCCCTATCTTGAAAAGACGCTCGACCTGAGCCGGCAGCTCGCAGATTTCTTCCCCGGCTATGAGCACATCGCCGACCCCTTGATTGATTTCTCAGACTACGGCATGAAGGCCTCGACCGTGAGTGCCACCTTTGCAGAGCTGCGGGAGCAACTCGTGCCCCTCGTGCAGGCGATCACTGCCCGGTCCGTCGCGGATGACACGTGCCTGCATCAAACCTTCCCTGAAACGCAGCAGCTACCGTTCGGGCTCGAGGTCATCAAGCACTTCGGGTACGATTTTGAGCGCGGACGTCAGGACAAGACCCACCACCCATTCACGACGGAATTCTCGATCGGTGACGTGCGCATCACCACCCGCGTTAAAGAAAACAATCTGGGAGACGCGTTGTTCAGTACGATGCACGAGGCTGGCCACGCGATGTACGAGCAGGGTGTTCGTAGGGACTTCGAGGGTACGCTGCTGGCTGGGGGAACGTCTTCGGGCATCCACGAGAGCCAATCTCGCCTGTGGGAGAACATCGTCGGGCGTAGCTGGAGCTTCTGGCGATTCTTCTACCCCAGGCTGCAAGCGGTCTTTCCCGACCAACTGGAGGGTGTGCCGCTGGAGACGTTCTACCGCGCGATCAACAAGGTCGAACGCTCGCTGATCCGCACGGACGCCGACGAGGTGACCTATAACCTGCACGTCTTACTGCGCTTCGACTTTGAATTGGACCTGCTTGAAGGTCGCCTGACTGTACGTGACCTGCCGGAGGCGTGGCGCGAGCGCTTCAAGGCCGACCTGTCCATCGTCCCGATGGATGACCGTGATGGCGTGCTACAAGACGTGCATTGGTATGGCGGCACCATCGGCGGTGCGTTCCAGGGCTACACGCTGGGCAACATTATGAGCGCGGCGCTCTTCAAGGCTGCGCTGCAGGCCCACCCCGAGATCACAAGCGAGGTCGAAAAGGGGGAATTTGGTACGTTGCACGGGTGGCTCAAGGAGAACATCTATCAGCACGGGCGCAAGTACACAGCCTCTGAACTCATTGAGCGTGTCACCGGCGGGCCGCTGAGCGTTGAGCCGTACATCCGGTATCTCCGGGATAAGTACGGGGAGTTGTACGGGCTGTAAGATGCAGCGCTAGCGTAAATCAGCGTCTGCCTCGAAAATAGCTGTGGGACAAGATGGTATCTTGTCCTACTTACGGCAACTGCATCCAATCTAGCGCGTCGGGAGGCACACGGTGAACCTGGTGCCCAACCCCATCACGCTCTCGGCGGTGATGGTGCCGCCGTGGGCCTCGACGATCTCCTTTGTGATCGCCAGTCCCAACCCTGCTCCCCGGCTGCGCTGGCGGGACTTGGCAACCTGGTAGAAACGCTCAAAGATGCGGGAGAGCGACCCAGCCGGGATACCCTCGCCAGCATCGGTGACCGTCACCTCGACGGCGCGTCCATCCCCTGCCGGACGTGATGCCAGGGTGACCTTGCCCCCGGCGGGCGTGTGCACCAGCGCGTTATCGAGGAGGTTGGTGAAGACCTGCGCCAGCCGGTCAGCGTCGCCAGTGACGAACAGATGCTCGGGACCATCCAACTTCAGGGCCACACCGGCCGCCTGTGCCTGGGGCGCCAGTTTCTCGATGCACCCGCGCAGCAGCGGGCCGAGTTCCACCGGATCGCGCGCCATCACCACCTGTCCAGCGTCGAAACGGGCCAGGACCAACAATTCGTCCACCATGCAGCGCATGCGCTCTGCCTCCTCGTGGATGACGCGGGCAGCGCGGGCCGTTGCCTCGGACGTCGAAGCCGTGCCGTCGAGCAGCGCCTGGGAAAAGCCCTGGATGGAGGTGAGGGGGGTCTTCAGCTCGTGGGAGACGTTGGCGACGAAGTCGCGCTGCGATT
>CAYPOY010000417.1:0-4153 GCA_964412395.1 uncultured Anaerolineales bacterium
GGAATGGAGCAATTGTATCACACCTTAGTTTTTCCTACGATCAGTCGTCACACCCCCCGGAGGGGTACATCCCCACCGGCGAGGTGCCGCCGATGCCACCCTCGGATGTATTGGCACGACTCTCGTGCCAGTCCGGGCCCCAGGGATAGCGATCGCCCTCCGCGCCGCCGACGGCCATTATCCACTCTTCCTCGGTGAGTAGGCGCACTACGGCGACCCCCGGCGGCAAGTGGGCAACCAATTCGCGCTGCGGGGCAGGCAGCTCCTCACCCTCTCGAAGCCGATGCAAGAGTTCTGTCAACCAAGCGCAGTAGGCATTAACCTCGTACCAGGAGACACCCACTACGGGATAGCCCCGACGGCTCTTGCCGACGCGGGGATGGTCCCAGTACTCAGGTTGGGTCACAGGGTCCCCGCCACGGTAATCGGAATGCTTCTCCGTGCACCACTCCCAGCCATCATCAGACCACCAGCGCCTTCCTTGCTCCTCGTAGCCACCAGCGGCGATGAAGTGGGCAAACTGGGCATTGGTGACGGGGTATTTGGCGATCCAGATACGGCCCTCACCCCCCGGCCCCCTCCCCCGCGAAGCGGGGGAGGGGGAGTCTATCCAGATCCAGGCGTCGAGGTCGGAGGGCGGCCAGCCCAGCCGGTCCAGAACCTCGGCGGCTCCGTAGCGGGTGGAGACGGGAACCACCGGTGGGGCGTTGGGCAGGCCATCGGGATCGTTATCCTGCATCACGGGGATCAGCCTCTCGACGGTCTCCTCCCAACAGTCATCGGGCACCAGGCCGCGACCGACGTCGGCCAGGCAGCGGCCGGCCAGCACGACGTTCTCGCCGTACCCGTCAACAGAGGGTTCGGCGGCGATCTGCCGCACCAGGTAGGCCGCCGCCTCATCGTACTTCTCAATGATCGCCTTGTAGCCCACCGTGAGCAGGATCACCTCGTGCCACGAGGCGTCGCCCAGGTGAGGGCGGAGCGCTTCCCAGATGCCGGGCGGCCCCTTCATCTGCCCCTCCAGCACGCAGGCAAGCGCAGCCAGGTACTCCTTGAAAGTGGGGTGAAAGAAGCCAAACCAGCCCTCGCCCCGCTCCACCAGCAGCCCGGTCTGCCGCCGACCCAGTTCCAGGAACCGGTCCGCCTCCGCCGCCGCTGCCTCCCGGTCGCCCTTGAACTGGCGGGCCAGCAGGTCTATCAACTGGGAGCGCACGGCGTCACGGCGGGCCGCCCCACCCGGGCCGGGGGCCCGGCGTTGCAGCCACAGCGCAAAGGGAGCCAGCACCTTGATCTCGCTGGCGAACCGCAGTTCCTCCCCCACCGGCCCGGCCTCGCTGCGCACCTCGCGCCAGTTCTCCACCAGCGTCTTGATGCACAGGTCGTACAGTTCCACGCGGTGGTCAGGCAACCGCGCACCCTTGTAGTGGATCAGGGCGATGATGGTGATGAGCAGGGGGTTGGCAGCCAGGCTCTCCACCTTGGGGTCGGCCCGAATCTCGGCCACCAGCCGGGCGGCCTCGTCAAGCCCTTTCTGGCGCGCCATCTCGAGCGGTTGCTGGGGGTCGGCCCAGCGCCGGTAGGCCACGCACCACTGGTGAGCGAAACGCTCGATCTCCTGCGGGCCGAAGGGGCTGAGGGTGTAGGCGTGAAAGTCGCAGGCCAGCGGGGCCTCGTCGTAGCCCACGACGCGGCTGCTGACGACGACGCGGTTGCCCCGCGAGCCGTAACTATTGGTCCAGGCCTCCACCTGACCGATCGTGGCCCGCCGGTCGGCGCGGCTGCCCACCTCGTCCAGGCCGTCCAGCAGGAGCAGCACCTTCCCTGCGTCCAGCGCCTGTGCGACCAACTGATCCATCCCTGGCCGGCCGAAACTGCGCGTGTCCCAGTAGTGCAGTACATAGTCCTCCAGCGAGACGCGCTCCTTCTGCAATTCCTGGTTGTAGGCAGCCAGCGGCAGGTAGATGGGCAGCCAGCTTCCCGCAAGCCCCAACCGGTCGCGGGCGGCCCGCTCCCCCTCGGCCAGCGCCAGCGCGACGTAGCGCAGGAAGGTGGTCTTGCCCGCGCCGGGGTCGCCCAGCACGACCAGTCGCGATTCCTGGCGCAGCACGTCCGCGACGCCCAGCCGCTCGGCCCGTTCGGCCCGTCGGCGCAAGCTCCCCTCGTCCATCACGTCCACCGGCTCACACGGCTCCTCAATACCACGCCCACCAGAGGGGGCCACGTCGAGCGAGACGTACACGTCGGCCAGGTCCAGCTCCACCGGGTTCCTGGTCTGCACGATGCCCCGGAAATCGAGGTGGCGGTAGGAACTGACCAGGAAGGCCCGGTACTCCTGGTGCAACCGGTCGAGATCAACAATGCCAGAGTTACGCTCAACCGCAGCCTGCAAATCAGCCAGTTCCAGCAAGCGCATCGGCCTGCCCCGGCGTACGTGTTCGGCCACCGCCTCCCGCGCAGGCTTGGTGAACCCTTCAGGCGAGATAATGACACCTTCATCAATCAGCCCATCGCGCCGCAGGTCGTCCACCACGAGCGCCCACTTGCTGACCACGTCAATGCCCACGGGGGATTGCCAGTCCTTGGCCTCCACGGCGATGCGATGCGTAGCACGAGTGGGGCCAACCGTTTCCACGTATACGTCAATCTGGTGACCCGCCATCAACACGTCGTGCTTGACCTTCCACGCCCCCAACGCACGGGAAACATCAGCCACCTGCCGCTCTAACGTTTTGCCTGTTTTGTCCTCGCTCATCACTGCCTCCCTCCTGCGTGTCCCTCACCTCAACACCTGCCAGAAAGCTCCTAGCCTCCCTCCCGGGGGCAGGTTTGCGGGACGAACCTCGCCTGGGACGCCCCCGAGACGGGGCTTGAAGCGGATACATGCGAATCTTGTTCTATTATGCCGGAAACACAACAACGAATTTGGAATACAGCGAATTAGAAGATGGAAACGACGCCCACTTTATGCCGGAAACACGACAACGAATTTGGAACACAGCGAATTAGAAGATGGAAACGATGCCCATCGGGTCATGCGCAAGAATTCGTTTTATTCCCAATTCGCTGTAGTGTTTTTGTGCGGAACTCTTAGTATCCAGTATTGAGCATCCAGTATCAAGCATCCGCTCATCCGCCTACTTTAATAACCCCGCCCGCCGCAGGTCGTACAGCACCACGCGCTCGAAAGGGGTAGCGGTCTCGACAGGGACGTAGTGCACGTCGCGGGCGCGGCAGGCTGCCCGGATCTCATCCCGCCAGGCCGCCAGACGGCTGTGGTACAGATTCCGCATCCCCCCGTCAATCGTCACCTCCTGGGGCTCCCCCGTCTCCACGTCCAGGAGCCGCAGGTCACCCGCCAGCGGCGGCTCCACCTCGTCGGGGGCCAGCACGTGGATGACGGCGACCTCGTGGCCCCGCGCCGCCAGGGCCATCAACCCCTCGACGTAGCCAGCCGGGGAGAACAGATCGGAGATGAGCACCACTAAGCCGGACCGTCCACCGGAGACGGCGTAGGCACGCAGGCCAGCGTTCAGGTCGGTCGTCCCTTCCGCCTCCAGGCTCTCCAGCCACTCGAACAGGCGCAGCGCGTGGCCGCGTCCTCGCAGCGGGCCGAAACGAGGTTGGAGATTGGAGGTTGGAGGTTGGAGATTGGCAACGGTGAGCCGGTCGCCAGTCACCAGCGCGACGTACCCCAGCGCCGCCGCCAGCCGCCGCGCATAAACCCACTTATTCGATTCGCTGATCGCCGACTCGCTGACTCGCTGATTCGCTGACTCGCTGACTCGCTGATTCACCGACTCGCTCCCCCAGTCCATCGAACCACTGCCGTCCAACAGCAAGTGAACCGCCAGGTCCTCCTCCTCCTCAAACAACTTGACGAAGGGGCGCTCCAGCCGGGCGTAGATATTCCAATCCACCCTCCGCAGGTCATCGCCCCGGGTGTAGTCCCGGTAGTCAGCGAACTCGACCGAGGTACCGCGCCTGGTGGAGCGTCGCTCGCCCGCGATCTGCCCAGCGCGGACGTGGCGGGCGACGAGGGAGAGGCGGTCTAACCTTGGCAAGAGTGAGAGATCAAATAGCGGACTCATTCGTCATCCGTCATTCGTCATCCGTCATTCGTCATCCGTCATTCGTCATCCGTCATTCGTCATCC
>CAYPOY010000418.1:0-4138 GCA_964412395.1 uncultured Anaerolineales bacterium
GGCCGGTCTGCCCCTGCTCCAGCAGGTACTTGTAGCGGGCGTTGGACTCCTCGGCAGTGGCATACCCCGCATACTGGCGCATCGTCCAGAAGCGACCCTGGTACATCGTGGGCTGCACCCCCCGGGTGAAAGGGTACTCGCCGGGGAAGCCCAGGTCATCGAGGTAGACTTCGGCGAGCTCGGTCGAGCCGTCCGCTTCCACATCGGCGGGGGTGTAGGCCCGGTCGAGGGGAATGCCGGAGATGGTCTCGAACTGCTCACGCCGTTCGGGGAAACGTTCGAGGACAGGCTTGACAGTGTTCTCCTCCCACTCCTGTTTGGCGCGTTTCAGGTCGTTCGAGGTCTCACTCCTCACAACGAGCTTCCAGCAGGTCTGTTAATAGCCGCTATACCGTCGGAGTCAGGTCTCTCAGTGCAGTTGCCCCTGGCCTGGATTTGTCAATCCAGGCCGAGCAGGGTGAGTAGTTACGAGTCGCGCTTCCATCGGTGTCGCTATATCCCCGCCTTCCGCAGCATCCGGCCGACCCACTCCCGCGCCGGGTGTTGCACCCGCTCCAGTTCAGCGACCACTGCCTCCAGGTCGTAGGCCACGCGGCGGATGGCGACGTTGCATTGACCACCCTCGAAGTCGAGCAGAGCGTAGGCGGGGCGGGGGTCGCCGTCCAGCGGCAGGCCCACGCTGCCGGGGTTAACCAGCCGGACGGAGTCCACGGGGCGGTCCACGGGGCGGTGGGTGTGACCGTACAAAAGCAGGCGGGCATCAAGGCCGGCCAGGTAGGGGCGCACCTCTTCGTCCGGGGTGCCTGGGAAGAGATTGGTCTCGTCGTCGGTGGGGGTGGCATGGACGGCGACGACGCGGCCGTAGCCAGGGACGTCCATATTCAGCCGTAGCGGCAGGTCGCGCAGGAATTTGTAATCGGCGTAGGAGAGCCGCTCCACTGTCCAGCGGAAGAGGACATCTCGCATCGCCAGCGAGGCGGGCATACGCACCCAGTCGTCGGGCGAGCGGACCGGGGCGGCGGGCCGGCGGCCGGTGACCAGGTAGCGATCGGTGTTGCCCTGCAGGAAGGCAACGTTGGGCAACGATTGCAACCGGGCCAGCGTCTCGGCAGGCCAGGGGCAGAAAGCGATCAGGTCGCCCAATACCCAGGTCGCATCCGGCGTGCCCTGGGTGGCAACATCGGCCAGGACAGCTTCCAGGGCCGGCAGGTTGCCATGAATATCAGAAATAACAGCAAGATGGGTCATTTTTCTCCCTCCTTTTTCCCTCCTCTTGGGTTAGCTGTCGCTGGACCACCACCGCGTAGGGGGCTTGCGGATGCAGCCAGGTCGTCTGCTCCTCCCGATGACGCCCCCTCCGCTGCGTGGGAGGACTGTCCTGAGAATATCTTCCGCACATCGTGCAAGTTGAGCGATCCCCAGACGAGGACCAGTAGAAGCAAAGTGAGCAGCAGGTCGCGGGGCCGGGTCTGGCGGGCGTAGTCGGAGGCATCGAACAGGAGATGGTTGATCCAGACGTGGGCTTCGTATAGGGTCGTCGCCGCCAGAGTTCCCCACCGGCCCCAGGGTTGGAAATGCGCCAGCCCCACCGCGCAGGCAGTCAGCACCACACCCCAGAAGCCGCCCATCGCCGCCAGGTAGGTCAGCGGCACTGTCAGCGGCAGATCGGGCAGAAGGGCATCGTAGCGGAGGGCCATTGCCGTCCGGGCCAGGTTTGCCAGTCCCAAGGCCAGCACCAGCAAGCCCAGGGCGACCACCCACTTCTGGGCGGGGGCGAATTTCGGGCCTGGACGCCGCAACGACCTACTGACAGCGTGGCGGATCTTTGACATTATGCTCAACCTGGGCAAGCCTCAGTCTAGCCGGGAGGGTTTTTGTTCTCTGTCCACTTCTGCGTTATCTTCTTTACTTGACAGGTCATGCAATTTGTGGTATTCTGTTTTCAGAGTGCCCGGTGACCTGGCCTCCCCACGGTAACCATCCCGTGAGTGTAATCCAGGTAGTGCGGCGAAAGCCCCCCCGGGTCACTTTGTTTTATAGGATATCCAGGAACTCATTGAGTGTCACCGTGTAGTCCGGCGCACGTTTCCCCCGGTGAACGGCCCACGCAAGCCGGTGTGCCCCTGAATGTTTACCAACTCGCCCAAAGGCAATCCTCTCCGCTGGGATCTCCATACCTGCGCTGTGCAGGTGGCGCAGAAGCATACCCCTGATGTCTCTCTCGTGGCCCTCGTACTCCTGGTCAATCACAATCAGGTCAAACTCTGCCCTACTTTGTCTCAACAGCAGAAACAGCCCGGCAGCAAAACATGCCAGAATTGCCCGTCGCCCATACCAACCTCTCTGCCGTAGAAAGACGAGCGCCTCGCGCTTGACACACGCCGGAATCACGATGGAAAACCGCTGGTCATTCGAAAGAGTCAGTACCGTGCCTCTGGAGGTTTGCTCAATCTTTGTGCTCTGGTCCACTTCCAGTGGCATACTCCACTCCGGGTGTCAGAGAAGGCCTCGTTATGGCGCGAGCACGATCTTCCCAAACTGCTCCCCCCGCTCCAGCGCCTCGAAAGCCACCTTACCCTCGGAAAGCGGCATCACCCGGTCCACCACCGGCTTCAGTTTCCCCGCCCACACCAGCGCCATCACGTCGCGGAAGTCCTGGTGGGTGCCCATGGTAGAGCCGATGATGCTGATCTGTTTGCCAAAGATGAAGCGGATGTCAATCTCGGCCTGGGGGCTGGAGGTATTGCCGACGATGACGATGCGCCCGCCCCGGGCCACGGCCCGCAGACTCTGGGCCAGCGTCGCCTGCCCGACGTTGTCCACCACCACGTCCACCCCCCGCCGGCCGGTCATTTTGTACAGAGTCCTGCTCCACCTGGGGTCCTCGCGGTAGTTGAGCACCACGTCGGCCCCTAGTTCATGGGCCTTCTCCATCTTCTCCTCGCTGCTGGTGAGGGCGTAAACGGTGGCGCCGGCCAGTTTGGCGATCTGGATGGCCATCGAGTTGACCCCACCGCCAGCGCCGACGATGAGGACCGATTCGCCGGCCCGCAGCTTGGCGCGGTGGATGAGCATGCGCCAGGCAGTGAGGCTCACCAGCAGCGGCGCGACCGCCTGGGGGAAGTCCCAGCCTTCGGGGATGGGCATCAGGTTGGCGGCCGGCACGACCGCGTACTCCGCCTGCCCGCCCCGAATCTGCTCCCCCAGGATGACGTAGCCGGGGCTGAGGGAATGCTCTCCCCGGCGGGTGAACCCATCTTCACGAGTGCTGATGCCAGGGTCCACCACGACCCGCTGGCCCACCTTCCAGCCGGTGACGCCCTCGCTCAGCCCGGCGATCTCCCCGGCCACGTCTGCCCCGGTCCAGTGGGGCATCTCCAGTTTGAGGCCCGGCCAGCCCTGCCGCACAAAGACATCCAGGTGGTTGAGGGCGCAGGCCCGCACCCGCACCAACACTTGAGCTGGCCCGGGTTCGGGATCGGGCACGTCCGTGTATTGTAAAACGTCCAATTCACCGTGTTCGTAGAAGCAGAGTGCTTTCACGATTATCCTCCTCGAATCCAAGTTCCACCTTGCTTAAGCAGGCGTTAGTATACCTTAATGGCTGAAACAGGCAACCCGGCGGATGTGGGGGATTCCGCAACAAGTCCGAGGATGTAGCAAAGGAGGAAGCACGGCACGAGGGGGACGAGGAGCGATGAGATGGGTTGAGCGAGTTCTCTGCGAGATGGCAGGGGTTGAGAGAGGCGAACGAACGCAACAAGTCGGTTCACGGCGGCATCAGAAGCGCAATAAGTCGAAGCCAGGGCCGCGCCAGGCGCTGCAACGAGGGTTCGAGAGGGACAAATGGGGCACTATGAAGCTCGAAGGGTTGCCACGAGGCATCAATTCAGCCACCGGGCGCACGGGGGACTAGGCCGTCGGCGGAGACGACAGACAGAACAGAGGTTCTATGCAGTTCAGGGAACGGGGGCGGGCACCATCAGGTGTCGCCCCCCAAGTCAGGTGTCGGCGGAGAGAAAGGGTGCAGCAGCACAGGTGGCCTCCCGGACGAAGCGGGCGACGTTGAGAGAGGAAGTGAGAATGTCGGCCAAGATGGAGGCCTTGGCGCTGTTGGCCTTGCCGTACCAGGGAGAGC
>CAYPOY010000419.1:0-4126 GCA_964412395.1 uncultured Anaerolineales bacterium
TAGTGGTAGGGTATATCTGGGACATTGTTGATCACGATGTCCAGTTCCTGGCAGACCTGAACGAGTTCATCCTTGGCGAAGGGTAGCAAGCCAATATTTGACTTGTGCACTCGGCGAAATATTTCGATGATCACCCGGTCGTAGAGCCTGCGCCCGGCTTCGGCAGAAAACTCGTCATTTTCCACAATGTTATTTGGTGACATATTTCTCTCCTACATTTCTGAGACTTCCGAAGTCTCCGAGACTTCGGAAGTCTGGGCCGGGCCGCTGGTGAAAATCGTCACGCCGTCGCGATCCACCTGCAGGATACCTGCCTCCAGGTCCAGCGCGTGCTCGCCCGATCCATCGGCATAGCGTAGCGGCGCGGTGACCGTCTCGGCCAGGAGCGGCGCGTGGCCAGGATAGATGCCGATGCCGCCGCCGTCGGCCAGGCGGGCCTGTACCCAGGCCACCTCCTCCGCGTCGAGCAGCGTTTTGGTCGGCGTCAACACCATCAGACGTAGCGGCTTAATCACCTCTCGTTCCCTTGTCCCCTTGTCTCCTTGTCTCCTTGTCTCCCTTTCGCCCTGCCCACGACTTCATCAATCGTGCCGACCATGTAGAATGCCTGCTCGGGCAGGTCGTCGTGGCGGCCCTCCAGAATCTCGCGGAAACCACGCAGCGTCTCGGAAAGTGGCACGTAGCGGCCAGGCAGCCCAATGAACGATTCGGAGACGAAGAACGGTTGCGTGAGAAATCGCTGCACCCGCCGTGCCCGGTTGACCACCAGACGGTCTTCTTCGCTCAACTCCTCCATCCCCAGGATGGCGATCACGTCCTGCAATTCCTGGTAACGGGCCAGCAGTATCCGTACCTCAGTGGCGATGGCGTAGTGTTCCTCCCCCACGCCGCTTGGCGTGAGCAACGTGCTGTTGGACTCCAGGGGGTCAATGGCGGGATAGAGGCCCAGGCTGGCCTGGCGGCGCGAAAGTATCGTCGCCGCGTCCAGGTGGGCAAAGGTCGCTACGACCGCCGGGTCGGTCAGGTCGTCGGCCGGCACGTAAACCGCCTGCACCGATGTCACGCTGCCACGGCTGGTGGTGGTGATACGCTCCTGCAGTTCGCCCATTTCGCTCTCCAGCGTGGGTTGGTAACCCATGGCGCTGGGCAGGCGGCCCAGCAGCGCCGATACCTCCGCGCCAGCCTGGATGTAGCGAAAGATGTTGTCAATGAACACCAGCACCGGACGTTGTTCGTGATCGCGGAAGTACTCGGCCATCGTCAGCGCAGTGAGCGCCACTCGCAGCCGGGCTCCCGGCGGCTCGTTCATCTGTCCGAAGACGAGGACGGTGCTCTCCAGTACCCCGCTGCGTTGCATCTCCAGCCACAGTTCGTTGCCCTCGCGGCTGCGCTCGCCCACACCGGCGAAGAGCACTAGCCCTGCGTGTTCGCGGATGGTGTGGCGCATAAGTTCGATCATCAGCATCGTCTTGCCCACCCCCGCGCCGCCGAAAAGGCCGATCTTGCCGCCACGTGGATAGGGAATCAGCAGGTCAATGGCTTTGATGCCGGTGACGAACGGCTCGACCACCACCCGTTGCTCGCGCAGCGGCGGTGATGCGGCGTGGATCTGGCGCTGCTCTGTCCCTTCGGGTGCGGGTCGTCCGTCAATGGGCTGGCCTAAGACGTTGAACATGCGCCCCAGGGTCACCCGACCTACCGGGACGCGGATCGGGTGGCCCGTGTCGAGCGCTGGCAGTCCCCGGCGCAACCCCGCCGTGCTGCCCATAGCGATCGCCCGTACCGTGCGTGGGTTAATGTGCTCCTGCACTTCGATGACCAGTTCCGGCCCGTCGTCGCGCTGGACCAGCAGGGCGTTATGAATGCTGGGCAGGTCGCCGGAGGCAAACTCTGCATCTACTACCACGCCAGCTACTCGTGCTATGGTCCCTGTTCTTGCCAAATCTTCGCCTCTTGGGATTGCGTCATAGTGATTCGCCTGGGAAAAAAACGGATCTACGCGGAAATGTGGGGAGCCAAGCTCAAAGTGGGTGTGTCACCGCTTGGCTGAACTTGCGACGAAGCCCCCGTCTGTGGGGCTGAGACGCGCATTACCCTCAAATGTGGAACGCGGACGCCCTACCTGTTCCTGGCACCCCACGAATCCACGTGGGACCATAATCTATTATACCATAACAGGGCTGGAGGGCGAAATGTCTCCCTGGCGGTGAACACCTGGCCTACGCCTTCAAGAATTGCGCAACGTCGAGCACAAAGATCACGGCGCCGCCCACCTCCACTTCCTCGGTGGCCAGAACGTACAACTCTCCGGATTCCATCACCGGGGGCAAAGAACCCACGCGCTGAGTACGGGTGTGGCAGTTGTCCTGGATCAAACGGACGACGTCTTCCACCTGCTCGTCTTCCACGCCGGTGAAGAGCGTCACGTTCTCTTTGCGCAGAAATCCTCCGGCGGTTTTGAACGTGGTGACCCGGTATCCGCTTGTGACCAGGGCATCAACCAGCAGCAGGACATCATCTTGGTTCACAACGCTGACGATGAATTTCATGACTACTCACCTACCTACCGCAGGTTACTTCCTGTGGTATTCTCTGACTTCAACGCTTAACCAGCCGCTCATTTTCGGGCTGGACACGCTCAAACCTGCGGGAGGGTGACGGGACGCCTGCTGCGCGCGTTACTTTGCACCTCTAACACTTCCCGGGTGATGCTCTCTTGACGGATAGCGTGGTATTGGAGTTGCAACCTCTCCACACGTTCGTCCAGGTTAGCAATGGCGGCGTCCATTGTTTGTAGACGCGCTCCCTGCTCGCTGACCATTGATTCAATCAGCGCCAGGTAGACCTGCACGGCCAGGTGTTCCCAGAGCAGAAACTCCTGGAGCGCCTGCGGTGGCGTGCCCAGGATCAGATCCTCTGGCACACCAATTCCGAGAGACCGGGTTTTTTCCGAAAAACCAGGTCTCTGAGTGCGCCAGACAGCGGCGAGGTCGGGCGGCAGCAGGCGCACCTCGACCCGCTGATAGCGGCCAAATGAGACGAATTGATTGTAGATCAGGTAGAGCGTGTTAAACGCTTTTACCTCGTAGAAGTGCTTGACTTTGGCCACGATATCGCGCGCTTCGACAAAGGAGATGGCGTGGGTGAGCGGGAAACGCTGTGTATAGAGCAACTCACAGTCAGCGCGGCGCAAAAATCGTTCCCCATACTCTCCCAGCGCGATGACCTTGATCTCTCTCCCTCTCTCTCGTTCGCGCTCGATGAAGTCCAAGGCGTGAGCCACCAGGCCGATGTTGAATGTGCCGCACAGGCCCTGGTCGGAGGTCAGTGCGATCAGTCCCACGCTCCCTTCGGCGGAGTCTACAGTGGGCGAAGCCGAACTGCTCAGGGCAGGTCTTCTGGCGTCGGATGCGCCTCCCCTGAGATGATGTGCGCCTCGTGTCAATGCCGTGGGGAAAGTCGTGGCGAGGGCGAGTTGCTGATCAACGGCGCCGGCGTACTGTTGCGCTGATCGCAACCGCACCCGCGCCCGCCGCCAGCGGATCGCCGACATGGCCCGAATGGAGCGCAACAGATGGCGAATGTCCTCCAGGCTCTGGAGACGCCGCTGGATCTCTCCGGCTACCTGTGCCATACCTGCTCCTTAAAACGCTCCAGCGCGTTCCGTAGGTCTGCCTCCAGGTGGGGATTCCAGTGACCGATGGAGAACTCGGCCAGCAGGCCGGAGCATTGCTGTTGCAAGAAGCTGAGCAAACGCACCTCGAAGCGATGCACTTGCTCGATTGGAGCGTCGTCCAGGTATCCCTGCCCGGCGGCATAAATGACAACCACCTGGTGCGCGACTGGCATTGGCTCGTACTGGGGTTGGGTCAAGACTGCGCGTACCCGCTCGCCGCGCGCCAACTGTTCGCGCGTTGCCTTGTCCAGTTCAGTGCCAAAGCGGGCAAAGATTTGCAGTTCGAGGAACTGAGCGATGTCCAGCGCCAGGTGGCGCGACACGGCGCGCATGGCGCTGTTCTGCGCTGCGCCACCCACGCGGGAAACGGAGAGTCCTACGTCTATGGCCGGGCGAATGCCCTCATTAAAGAGTTGTGTGGTCAGGTAAATCTGCCCGTCGGTGATTGAG
>CAYPOY010000420.1:0-4123 GCA_964412395.1 uncultured Anaerolineales bacterium
CGACCCACTGGGGGCCGCCGGAGCAGGGCTGGTGGCTGGCGGTCGGCGGCATCGAATGGTGCCTGCCGGTGGAGGAGCACGGGTACGAGTGGGGCGAGCCGTGGGACTACCAGGTCGTCACCTCCACAGCGGGCGTCACCGTGACGCTGCAAGACACGACCGCCACCGACCGCATCCGCGCCTCCGTCACGGTGCATCTGCCGGCCGGCCGGGGCAGCCTGGCGATCACCCCGCGCATCGAAAACCCCACCGGGCAGGACGTTGGCTACAAATACTGGACCAACGCGATGCTCGCCCCTGGCGCAGCCAACACCGTCGGCGCGGACCTGCGCTTAGTCTTCAACGCTGAGGAGATGTCTGTCCACTCCACCGGAGACAGTCGCCTGCCGGGCCACGACACTGTACCCACTGGCCCCGACCACCGTTTCAGTTGGCCGGTCTACAACGGGACCAACTTCTCCCACCTGGGCAACTGGCACGAGTGGCTAGGCTTCTTCGAGTATCCCCAGGCAGCGGCTAACTTCATCGGCGTCTACGATACCGGTGCGAACGAGGGGCTGGCACGGGTCTTCCCCTCCGACATGGCCCGTGGCAGCAAAGGGTTCGGCTTCGGCTGGTCGGACCCGATTGACCCCAACATCTGGACCGACGACGGTTCTGCCTACGTAGAACTGCACGGCGGCGTCGCGCCGACCTTCTGGGACACGGCGACGATCACAGCCGGGCAATCACTGGAATGGACGGAGTACTGGTACCCGGTCAGCGCCATCGGCCAACTGAGCGCGGCTACGGCCGAGGCTGCGCTGGGTGTGCGTGAGAGCGGCGACCGTTTCCACATCGGCGTGCACCCCACCGCGCCCCACGCTGCCGGCACCAGTGCACTCTACACCTGGGGCCGGGACGATTGCACCGAACTGGCCCGTTGGGAGTTACCGGCCGTCGGTCCGGGGGACCCTTTCACGGCGTCGGTGGCGCTCCCCCCCTCTGTCCCCCCCATTGAGGGGGCTGAGGGGGGGGCACTGGACAACGTGGCCTTCGTCTACCTGGACAGCGAGGGGAATCTGCTGGCGGCGGTCAATCCCCGCGATTGCCTGCCGCCCACCTCGTCGGTCGAGCCGCTGCCGCCGTGGGTGGTGATGACCGCATTTACCGTGACCTGGGCCGGGCAGGACGTCTGGTCGGGCATCGGGGCCTACGACGTGCAGGTGCGCGACGGCTACGAGGGAGCGTGGACCGACTGGCTGACCGGCACGACCGCCATCTCGGGCGCGTTCACCGGCACACATGGCCACACCTATTTCTTCCGCGCCCGCGCCCGCGACCAGGCGGGCAATGAGGAACCGTTCAATGGCGAAGAATGGGGGCAAACGTTCACGACGGTGCTGACCGGGCCCGCGCCGGTGCTGGTCACCTCGCGCAAGTTCGCCACGCCCCGGCTCTTCCGCCCCGACCAGACCGTCGCGTACACCGTCATCATCAGCAACACCGGCAATTTCACGGCCACCGCCGCGCTGACCGACACGCCCCCGGTCAGTATGGTCGTGCTGACGGAGACACTGGCAGCCACCCCCGGCCTCACCCTGCTCTACCCCAGCGACGCCATTCACTGGACCGGCGTAGTCACACCGGGCAGCGAGGTGCGCGTGACCTACGCGCTTTCCCCCACGGCGGCGACGCCCCTCGGCGTGCCGTTGACCAACACGGCGGAGATCTCCGGGAGTGTGTTGGGCCCCTTCACGCGCCGGGAGACGATCGTGCGGGCACGTCTCGCGTGGCTGCCGCTCATCATACGGGGGTGGTGACCGTAGGCATCCGTGTCACTCCTCAATGGTGGTGGCCACCCGCGTTCCCAGGCGCAATCCCTGGTAGGCCGCACCCAGCTCCCCGTTCACCTCAGACCCTAAGGGTTTCCAAAACCCTTAGGGTCTGGGGCGTCAATCAAAGTCATCTGGCACCAGCGATGTAATCTGATGATATTCATTCATCTCTCGCCGATGTGACGCCTGAAGCTCTGCTGGGCCATTGAACCAGGCCAGCACCTCATTCCGGCAGGCATCATTGCTGACTGGGGTTTTTGGGTTTAAAGACCCTGGAGACCCTTGGGGTTTCAGAAACCCCAAGGGTCTTATCGAGGGGCTTCTCGTAAGCATCCTGCTTTTCCGCCGTTTTGATCCGAACCAGGAAGTGGAAGTGGTTTCGTATTCAATGCAGTAGCCCCAAGGGGAGTTGAACCCCTGTTTCCGGCTTGAGAGGCCGGCGTCCTAGACCACTAGACGATGGGGCCACGCAGGTCACATTCTACCAGCCCCGCCCCGTTTTGTCAAACCTCACACAAAGTGTTATACTGAGAACACGAAACGTGAGACACAAGACGCATGACGTATGACGCAGGACACAACATGGAACAGATTGAAGTTTCGACCCGGGGTCGCCAGGCCTTCCACGATATCACCGCCGAGGTGCAGGCCATCGTCAAGCGCAGCGGGGTGCAGGACGGGCTGTGCTTCGTCTTCTGCCCTCATACCACCGCCGGCCTGACGCTGAACGAGAACTGGGACCCTGACGTGCAGCACGACATCGGCGTGGGGCTCGACGTGATCTCCCCGCGACGGCCCGAGTATCGCCACGGTGAAGGGAACTCCCCCGCACACCTCAAGTGCTCATTGGTGGGTGCGTCGCAGTTCGTGCCGGTCGCCGGGGGCAAACTGGTGCTGGGCACCTGGCAGGGCATCTACCTGGCCGAGTTCGACGGCCCGCGCCGCCGCAAAGTCCTGGTCAAGATGATGGCGGGCTGAGTGAGCGTTATAAAGCATATCAAGCTGTTGAACTCGACGGTTGTGTTGGTCTTGCTGCTGGGCATTGTAGCCAGCTGCAAACCAGCGCCTCCCGAGTCCATCAAGATGGCCATCCTGGGGCCCCTGAATGGGAACGTGAAGCCCTTCGGCGAGGCTAACAGGGATGGCGCCCTGCTGGCCGTCGAGGAGTGGAATTCCCAGGGCGGTGTCCTTGGTTCGCCCGTCGAGGCGGTAGTGGAAGACTGCGCCTTCGATAGTATGCAGGCAATCGCTGAGGTCACTACCAGGGTCATCGAAGAGGACGAGGTACGTTTCATCATTGGTGGAATCGCCCACGACGCTATTATTATGTCGAGGATAGCGAATTCCAAGCTGGTGCTGCACATCAGTGCCTCATCTCCTGACTATCTGGTGACTGTGGATGAAGAAGGTAGAAACAAGCCCTATTCCTTCCGTGCCGTTCCGCTCGACGCCTTCATGGCCGAGGCTATGGCGGCCTTCGCCATCGAGGAGCTGGGGGCCCACACCGCTGGCGTGTTGTACAACAAAGAGGACGACATCGAGACACACTATGCTGAGTGGTTCCGAGATGGCTTCCAAGAGAGGGGGGGCGTCGTATCCGTCTTCGAGGCTTATGGTCACACCGCCTATACTCATGCTCACGAGTACTCCTGGGATTCTCTGGACCAAGTGATGGACGCCAACTGCGATGTATTGTTCCTGCCCGGCTACTCCCCTGTGGTCAACGGCATCGCTGAGCAGGCTAAAGGGAAGGGCCTACATGCTGCTCTGCTTGGCTCTGATGCCTGGGACGTATCACAGTTGGATCTGAAACTCCTGGAGGGTAGCTACTATTGGTCCCGCTATTCCCCAACTGATCCGAGGGACATGGTGCAGGATTTCATCATCGCCTATGAAGACAAATATGGCATCGAGCCAGGCGCATACGCCGCTTTAGCCTACGATGCGACCAACATCCTGCTGCAAGCCATCGCCGAGGCGGGAACAGCCGATCCAGGGCAAGTCAAAGATGCGATGATGGGGCTCAAGTTAGAAGGGGTCACGGGAAAGGGCACCTTCGATGAGTTTGGCGACCCCATTAAGGGGGTGGCCATCATCAAGATTGATGGCGGCAGGGCTGTATTCCACGAGTTCGTGACTCCGTAGACTTCTTGCCTCGAAAGGTCGGCTTGAGGCGACTGGACACATACGATGCAAATTGACCTGAGCAAGCTGGAGCACATCCTGCCCACGGTGCAGAAGCCGGGCCGCTCCGTCGGCGGCGAGTACAACAGCGTCGTCAAGGAGTGGGGTGACGACCGCAAGGA
>CAYPOY010000421.1:0-4039 GCA_964412395.1 uncultured Anaerolineales bacterium
CTGGGCGATGGCTCATACGTGTTTCTGGAATTCGACGACGAAGCAGAACTCGAAGCGATATCTGTCAAACGATATGCGCGCTACAAATTGGTGCGAGATGATACGCGGGAGTTCCACAAAGCCCGCTGAGCAGGAGACTGTCCTGGATGGCTGTTACTGACCTCGTACAAAAAGGCAGGAAAAAGCAACTACTCAACGACGACAACATCCACAGGTGGTATCGTTTTGTCCTCGCGTTCCCCGATCTCCTCGTCACCGAGATGTGTGAACGGTTCAACGCGGCTCAAGGCGATGTTGTACTCGATCCGTTCTGTGGAACCGGCACGACTCTGGTGGAGTGTCAAAAAATGGGTCTCGAGGCTATCGGCCTCGAGGCGAATCCTGCCTGTGTCTTCGCATCGCGGGTAAAGACTACGTGGGACGTTGACACCGCACAACTGCGCGTCGCACTGCAAGAGATTGTCGAACGAGTCCGGCCAATTTGCGATGAATTGACTTTCTCGGCACAGCCCCTCTTCGCCAATGCGTTCAACGCCGATAACTCGAAGAAACGGCTGCTTGCCAATTCTCCGGAGGGACAGTATTTCGTTTCTTCCGGTATGTTAAGAAGAGGATGGCTGAGCGAGACCCCGTTCTACAAGGTGCTTGCGCTCCTGGAAGAAATCAAGGCATTGGAGACTGAAGACAATGTCAAAGATGCTCTCAGGCTGGCTTTGGTAGCCATTCTGGTTGAAACAGCCAGCAACGTCAGTTTTGGCCCCGAAATATACGTCTCCGGCCACAAGGACGACGTTGACGTGCTGGGCGCATTTCGCGACAAAGTTGAGATGATGATCTCTGACCTCGAGACTATGCGGACGACTTTCCCCGCTGGCCGATCGCTCGTGTTATCAGGCGATGCGCGAGAGTGTGCCCGCGTTCTGGCTCAAAACGATATCCAGCGTGTTGACTTCGTCATCACGTCCCCACCCTATCCCACAGAGAAGGATTATACTCGACAAACCCGGCTTGAACTGGTGTTTCTCGGATACGTGTATGATACCGAGAGCCTGCGACGTATCAAGCGGACGATGGTGCGTTCACACAGCAAGGGAATCTACAAGTCAGACAATGATGGCATATTGGTGGCTAATGTACCAGAGGTGCGTTTCATTGCCGACGAGTTGAGAGTGAAGGTAAGGGACAAAACTTATGGTTTCGCCAAACTCTACCCACGGATCATTGAGGAGTATTTTGGAGGAATGTACCGCCATTTGAGGAGTCTGAACGAGGCACTCAGAAGCGGTGGGCGGTGTGCCTATGTAGTGGGTGATCAACGAACCTATCTGCAGACTTACACGCCGACCGGGAAAATCCTCAGCATATTGGCAGAACAGATCGGTTTTGAAGTTGAAGATGTATTGGTATGGCGCGTGCGTAAGGGGACGACAGGCTCCGGCAAAGAGATCAAAGAACAAATCGTGATTTTAAGGAAACCGTGATGATGGTCACATTATGGCTATTCGCCGGCCTGGCAGTGGGTGCGTTGAACGGGCTGACCCTGTGGAGTTCGGTGGCTCGCCTGCGACCCGACGTGCCTGGCCGCGCTGTGGCCTGGATTCTGGGGAGTGCGCTGCTGCGCTGGGGTCTCACCGGAGGCCTGCTGATCGCCGCACTGCAGCACGGTGTCGTGCCGGGCCTGCTGGCCTTCGTCGGGCTGTGGCTGGCCCGATGGGGAATAGTGTGCAAGGGAGTAGGAAGTATGAAGTATGGAGTAGGGAGTAGGGAGTAATGCAGAATCCTCCCCGTACTTCCTACTCCGTACTCCCTACTCCTTTCCTGGGAGTTTAGATATGGAAGGTTTTTTCCCTCAGGTGGCGTTCACCATCCTCAACATCCCGGTGCGCGACACAGTTGTCTCGACCTGGATCATGATGGCCATCATTGTGGGAGCAGCGGCCGTGGTAGGCCGGCGCTGGGCGGCGGCGTTGGAGATGCTGGTGGATTTTCTGATTGATACCATCTCCAGCGTGATGGGGCGACCCGCTGGGCCGTACCTGCCGTTCCTGGGGACGCTGGCTATCTTCATCGCCGTTGCTAACATCATCGGCATCGTACCCCTCGTGGTCTCCCCCACGCGCGACATCAACACACCAGTGGCACTGGCGCTGATAGTCTTCCTCTCGGTCTACTACTTCGGTATCCGTGAGAAGGGGCTGTGGGGCTACTTCAAGGACCTGGCCTCGCCGATCTTCATGCTGCCCATGGAACTGATCAGCCACGTTAGCCGCACCCTGTCACTCAGCCTGCGTCTCTTCGGCAATATTGTCAGCACCGAATTAATCGTGGCGGTCGTCTTCGCGCTGGTACCGCTGGTTGTGCCGTTGCTGCTGGTCGCCTTCAGTATGCTCACCGGCGTCTTGCAGGCCTACGTCTTCACCGTCCTGGCCGCCACCTACATCGGCGCGGGGCTGGAAGCCAATGAACAATGAACAAAAGAATGGAGGTAGTCAATGGCAGAAATGGAACCTGAAATGCTGATCACCCTGGTCACCGTCATCGTATCGGGCGTGGCTATCTTGCTGGGCACGCTCACCCCGGCAATCGTCGAGGGACGGGCTGTGCTCAAGGCGCTGGAAGGGATGACCCGCCAACCCGAGGCCGCCAATGACCTGCGCACGACGCTGATCATTTCGATGGCATTGCTGGAATCAACGGCGATCTACGTGTTGCTGATCTGTCTGATCCTGATCTTCGCTAACCCACTGCTCGAGCGTTTCTTCTAGGGGCTGGCGGATGCTAAATCTGGACGTATGGACGATCGTCTTTCAAATCATCAACTTCCTGGCCCTGGCCGCGGCGCTCTACTACTTTCTTTTCCGGCCCGTGATGCGCAACGTGGAAGAACGCACGGCTGAGAAGGAACAATTGGCCCACGAGTTGGCACAGGAGCATCAGGAAGCAGCCAGGTTGCGCACCGAACTGGAGACGCGGTTGGCACACGCCGACGAAGAAGCAGCCACCATCATCGCCACGGCGCGGGAGCAGGCGGAGGTCGAGCAAAAGGCACTCTTCCAAGAAACACAGGCCGAAGTCGAACGCATCCTGGTCGAGGCCCACGCCGACGCCCAGCGACTACGGCAACAGACCGTAGATGATTTCCACGACGAGATGTTGGACACCATTCTGGAGATCAGCGGTGGGGCGATCAATCGCACGGCGCCGCCGGAGTTACACGACACGCTGGTCCAGCAGCTCAGCGATCGTATCTGGGAACTGGGACGCAGCGAGATGGAGCGGGTGGATACGTTCCGGCGTGCGCTCGGCGACCGCGCCCCTACGGCCTACGTGACGACCGCGCGGCCCCTTTCGCCGGAACAGCAGGGACTGCTGGCCCGCACCTTCACCGCGCTGGCCGACCGTCACGTGAACCTGGAATTAAAAACCGACCCCGCATTGGCCGCCGGGATACAGGTGCGCCTGGGCGATACGCTGGTGGATAACTCCATCGGCGGGCAACTGGCCGAGTTGCGCGAAACCGTCTCGCAGGCGCTTAAGGAGCGTATGACCGGTGAGTGAGCAGAGTGTGCGGCCCGACGTGGCGTCGCTGCTCCAAACGCTGCGCGAGCAGGCCAACCAATCGGGTGATCAAGTGCGTTTTCACGACGCCAGCCTGGTGCAGCGCATCAGCGACAGCGTAGCCCCCCCTCTTTCCCCCCCAAAGTTGGGGGGGATGAAAGGGGGGGCGGGGCCGCGCGTGCAGCCCGATACACCGTCGCTGCTCCATACACTACGCGAGCAGGCCGGCCAACTGACTAGCCAGGTGCACTTCCACGACGTGGGCACCGTGCAACACATCGGCGACGGCGTGGCCACACTCTCGGGTCTGCCCCACGCACGCACCGACGAACTGCTGACCTTTCCCACCGGCGTGCAGGGCCTCATCCTCAACCTCGACCACGACCTGATTGACGTGATCCTGCTCGGCCCCGACGAGGGCATCCAGGGCGGCGACCTGGTCATGGCTACCGGTGAGCGGCTGCGCGTGCCGGTGGGACAC
>CAYPOY010000422.1:0-4031 GCA_964412395.1 uncultured Anaerolineales bacterium
ACCGCAAAGGGTATGGAAGGAGTACCATCTGGAAATTTCGTTCACGGGTATTGCCCTTAAAGGCCTCTTCTACGCTGCGAGCTTCATCCTCATTCATAGAGACGACAGGGAGGCGGGTGATCTCTGGCTTTTCGACCTGCCCCAGGGCTGTCAGATGAAAGTTAACCAGCTCAACGGGCGATTCCAGGCGGAAGGTGTAGGCGTGCTCGTGCAGTTGGTGAAAGCGCTCGTTGATCTCCGCCAGGTCCTTCTCTGTCAACTGGCCGCCGGGAATGGGCACCTTGACCGTGTGCTCCTGGCCCATATAGCGCATGTCGGCGAAGCGCTGGAAGACCATCTGATCCTTCTTCACCTTCTCAGCCGCCAGGTCTTCAGCCGCTTCCCTCTCCATCTCGGCGAAGATACTGCTCAGCTCGGCCGGCTCGATATGGTCGGTGCCGACCACCATGGTGCGGATATAGTCGTTGCGCAGGTCGGCCATCAACATGCCCCAGGCGGAGAAGACGGCCGGGGCGGTGGGCACCAGGACCCTCTTGACCCGCAACTCGCGGGCCAGAGCCGCCGCGTGCATCGAGCCGCCGCCGCCAAAGGCCACCAGGGTGAACTCGCGGGGGTCGTAACCGCGCCGCACCGAGACTAGCTTGAGAGCGTTGATCATGTTGGCATCAGCCAGACGGATGACACCCATAGCCGCCTCGACGACGCTCATACCAAAATGATCAGCGATCTCTTGCATGGACTGACGGGCCTTGTCCATCGAGATCTTGATCTCGCCTCCCAGGAAGTAATCGGGGTTGATGCGCCCGACCACCAGGTTGGCATCGGTGACGGTTGGTTCCTTGCCGCCGATATCGTAACATGCCGGGCCAGGCACCGCGCCAGCGCTGACCGGGCCCACGCGCAACGAGCCCGCTTTGTCTATCCAGGCGATGGAGCCGCCGCCAGCGCCGATCTCCACGATGTCCACCGTAGGCACCTTGACGGGGTAGCCTTCCCAATCGCGCCGGTACTCGATTTTGTAGTCGGTGGTGATCCTGGGTACACTGTTCTCTACCAGCGAACTCTTGACCGTGGTGCCGCCGATGTCCAGGGAGATGATATTGGGCTCGCCCAACAGATCGCCGATGACCGCTGCGCCGATGACGCCGGCCACCGGGCCGGACTCGCAGGTTTTGATGGGCGCCCGGCGGGCCATCTCAAAGGTGGCAATACCACCGTTGGACTGCATGATGTGCTCCACCGGCCCCATACCCATCTCGCCCAGGTCCTTCTCCAGAGTGTCCAGGTAGCGGACAGCGATGGGCTGGACGTAGGCGTTCAGGACGGTCGTGCTGGTGCGCTCGTACTCTCGCCATTCCTTGGTGATCTCGTGGGAGAGAGTGACAGGAATCCCGGGCAGCAGCTCTCGCAGAAGCTCGCCACAACGGGCTTCGTGATCCGAGTTGGCATAAGAATGCAGGAAGCACACTGCAACGGCTTCGATCCCCTCTTTCTCCAAGAACTCGGCCGCTTCGCGCACATCGTCCTCGTTCAAGGGCTCGAGTTCTTCACCCTTGTAGTTGACCCGCTCTCCTACCTCCAGCCTCAGATAGCGGGGCACAAAGGGCTCTGGCTTGGTATAGTACATGTTGTAGATGTCGGGGCGGTTGGCACGGGTGATCTCCAGGACATCGCGGAAGCCCCTGGTGGTGATGAGGCCCGTCTTGACCCCTTTGCGCTCGGTCAAGGCGTTGATGATGATGGTCGAGCCGTGAACAAAGAAGGTGGTGTCGGGCACGTTGATGCCGGATTTTTCCAGAGTATCTTGCACACCAATCGCAAAGTTATGGGGAGTGGTCGAAGCTTTGGTCATGCCGGTCTCCCCGGTGACCTCGTCCAGATAGATCAGGTCAGTAAACGTCCCACCAATGTCGCTCGCTACTCGCATCAGAAATCCTCCCCTTTTGATTCTGGAGTTCTCCAGTAGGACGCAGATTCACGCTGATTAACGCTGATCTGCACTGCGTTTTTCTGCGTGCATCTGCGTCCAAGTAGAGATCGGTCAGCCAATTACAGTCAAGTGGAAAACTCCAGTTTTGATTATACCCAACAGCGGCTCTCGCACAAACGAACGCCGCCCGCCGCCCCGCTTCCCCCACCACAACCAGTGCCGCCAGGCGAAAAACACGGAGCCGCCAGCTAGTCTTGCGGCGAGAGGCGGTCGTCACGCCCACGGCGCGCCGCTGGTGGCGACGTTGGGCGACGTGTCGAACAGCCTCCAGTCTGAGATCGGGCCTGAGATTGAGAACGAGTTGCTGGGCCGGGGGCTACGCACGGCCACGCCTATGGTGCTGGGGACGGGCATCGCGCTCATTTTTGCTGCATTCAGAGTGTTGCATAAGTCCTGCGATGTCTTAGCGTTTGGCTTCTTGGCGTTCATTCATCTTGACATAAAAGTCACTCAATGGGCTTCGCGCTTCTTCCGACAGCTTGGTTTGAGCGTACCAGGGCAAAATTGCCTTCGTGAAGCGGGCAAATTGGCTTTCATGTCAAGTTTTTTGGCTCAAAACCGCCCTGTTGGACGGCAAAAGTACTTATGCAACAAGCTGGCATTAGCAGCGCCCGTCATTGGAGTGGTTACCGGTTTCTTAGCTTGCCACCACCGCGATGATAATACGCTTCATCCCAATAGTCACTGACCCGGTAGTAGTCTACGGCGTGCCTTTCCCTGCGTCTAATCTCCTCTCCGTCCGCCTCTGCTTCTGTCGCCTTGGGCTCAAAACCAATGTCTGCCAGTAGTTGTTGGTATGCTTCCTGTGCTCTTTTCAAGGAACGGAAGGAGTTCACTATTTGACCATCCAGTAGCAAATAGTACTTTCCGTCGTCTGGAACAGATTCTGTACCCTGTTCCAGTGAAGCAGGTGCGCCTCTATAGTACGTCTTGAGCATATCTTGCCCCTCGTACCTTATCTGGCTAGCTTTCCACCTGGCGCATACCTCTTACTCACTCCTTGGGTTTCTCAGCGTAATGATCGTCTCATAGTAGTCATCCAGTGATCTGGGCCTGGCATTCTTATTCAACTTGATAAGCTGAACGTCTTGCAAAGATTCTACCTCGAAACCAACACTTTGCGCTTCATCTGCAAGAATCTGCGCGGACGGTACCACATACAGCGCTTCGCGTGTTGAGAACTGGTAAAATGTGCTCCGCTTTCCTGAGACCACAATGCAGTAAGCTCCAGGCAACATGACACACCGCATTTCCGAAAAAGCTCGACGCATATCCAGAAAGTATCGTGCCGTTGGCTCCGCCTTGATTGCTCGCAACTCGTCACGGCGTAACCATTCTACAAGGTTGCGCTCACACTCCGTGAGCGTTTTCAGGTCTACCCCGTCTCCGTACATTGAACCTATGGAATCATCAACCAGGTCATCAACCTCGTCATGCCTTCTCATTCCCAGGGCAATCAGCGACGGGGCACGGGCCTTGGCGTAGCTCTCTCGTCCACTGGATGCAGGCAGATAAGGCGGGGAAGTCACCAGGATGTCGAATCTCCCCAGATCGTCAGGTATGTGCCTGGCGTCAGCCTTTACAACCTGCGCGTCGGCAAAACGCAGGTGAACGGTATCGCACAACCATTCGGACGTTGCGGCTACCTTTGCGTACTTTTCCAACGACTTGCTGAAGAGCTGGGCGATAGGGGTTTTGGCAAACGTGAGCGAAAAACGCCCTACCCCCGTTCCCAGGAAGCGCATCCGAATCTTCCGGGATATCGCGTCTGACATTAGCACACGGAATAAGCGGCGCACTCGTGGATCACACGCAGCGACAACAACCTGCACGGCGTCAATTTCCTTGCTCAGTTCGGCAGCTATCTCCGGCGTCATTTTGCGATTTTTCATCAGCCAGGCGGGAAATACTGGTGTCCCAACCCCAGCGGATGATCTGTCAAACAGTATCAATTGCCCTTTCTCACGTGCCTCAATGAGTTGCAGAGTGTAGTGCCCCCCTAAAACTGGACACTTTTTGGGCGACTCTTAGTGAACGGCGG
>CAYPOY010000423.1:0-4017 GCA_964412395.1 uncultured Anaerolineales bacterium
TGAACAGGTCGAATCTGGCTCCAAAAGGCATCCGCGGAAACCTGTCAGGTCTTAACTTATTGTGACTCCGGCTGCCCTGGAGATGGAGGAGGAATAGTGAAACAATCAAGACCTCGCCCGTTGGACAGGATGCTGCTGCGCCTCTTGCTCTTGCGCCTGTTCCTGCCTTCGCTGGTCGTGACCTTGCTGGCGGTTGGGCTGACCGGCTACGTGGTGGGACACGACCTTGGGACTCGACAATTGCTGCTGGCTCGTTCCCTGGCCAGTATGGTAGACGACTATCTGGAGCACGCCAGCCGGATGTTGGGTGCCGTGGCCCGGGTGGCGGAGACGGCCACATCGGAGGAATTGGTCCCCTACATGCAAGCCACCTGGCAGGCGTATGGGTACTTTGACACCTTCTACCGGCTGGATGAAGGCGGCCGCGTTGTCCTGTTGGTGCCGTCCGACCCCAGCTACCAGGGGCTCGACATGTCACACCAGCCGTACTTTCGGCAGGCCAAAGCGCAGGCCGGCGTGACGATTTCCCAGCCCTTTATCTCGCTACGCACCGGGCAGCCGACGGTCTACATGGTCTGGCCGCTCTCCGGCGGCGGTATGGTGGTCGGCGAACTCAACCTGGAAGCGCTCCAGGAGGCCATCGCCGCCGGAGGTGGCGGGCAGTATTTTATCGCTGACCGTTCTGGCATTCTATTGGCCCACCCACAGTCGGACATGGTGGCCCAGCAGGCCAACGTGGGCCAGATGGAGATCGTGCAACACGGCCTGGCCGGTGAGGCAAGCCGACTCTACGCCACCGACGGGGGCTTCGTCCTGGGCAGCGGTACCCAGGTAGAGCGGACCGGGTGGGTCGTCGTCATCCAAACACCGTTGGCCGTCGCCTATGGCCCCTATGTGGTGTCTGTGAGCCTGGCCCTTGTGCTCGCGCCGGTCGTCTGGCTGGCCATGATCCTGGACTTCAGGCAGCAACTTAACCGCCACGTCGTCGCCCCGCTGGCCCGGCTCAGCGAGAGGGCCGATGCTCTGGCCACCGGCGACTTTGCCGAGGGCGCGACGTTGGCAGCTATCCCGGCCGCCTTTGCTGAGGTGGGTGCGCTGGCCGCGAATTTCGAGCGCATGGGCCAGGCCATCCAGGCTCGCCAGGCCGCGCTGCAGGTAAGCGAGGAGAACTACCGCACGCTCGTGGAGAACATACCGATTGGGATCTATCGCAACACACCGGGCCCCAAAGGAAGATTCTTGATGGCAAACCCTGCTTTCCTCAGTATGTTCGGCCTCGACTCTGAGGAAGACCTCGAGGGAGTAAGCGTGACCGATTTATACGTGAACCCCAGTGAAATGAGGGCGTTTTCGGACAATCTTCTGGCTCAGGGAAGTGTTGCAGGGATTGAGCTCCAGTTCAAGAAGAAAGAGGGAACTCCCATTTGGGGCTCGGTCACCGCTATGGTAGTATACGAGGATAGCACTGGAGAAGTTGCCCATTTCGATTGCACGATCGAGGACATCACCGAGCGCAAGCGGGCGGAGGAGCAGATCCGGCAGCGCACGGCCCAGTTGGAGGCGCTGCGGCAGATGGGGCTGGAACTCACCGCCGAGTTAGACCTGGATGCCCTTCTCCGCTCCATCGCCTCGCGGGCCGTTCAACTGCTGGAGGGCACCTCGGGGGGTCTCTTTCTCTACCGGCCGGAGCGGGACGTGCTGGAGTGGGCGATGTCCATCGGCCCCCACATGGACCCCATTGGGACCATTCTCCAGCGAGGCGAAGGTCTCAGCGGCAGGGTCTGGGAGACTGGCCAGCCGCTCATCGTGGATGACTATCAGCACGGGGAGGGGCTGGCGGTCGCCTTAGAGGGCTACTCCCTCACCGCCATCATGGGCGTGCCGGTCCGCTGGGGCGGGGAGTTCCTGGGAGTCCTGATCGTAGAGGGTGAACACCCGCGCACCTTCTCCCCGGCCGACGTTGATCTGCTGAGCTTATTCGCCACCCAGGCCGCCGTGGCCATCGAGAATGCCCGTCTCTTCGAGGCTGAGCGGCAGCGGGCCAGGGAGATAGCGGCCCTGGCTGAGGTTGGCCGGGCCGTCAGTTCCACGCTCGACCTGGATCAGGTACTGACGGCCATTGCCACTCACGCCACCACTCTCTGCCATTTGGATGCAGCAGGCATCTTCGAACTGGATGAGATAGAACGCGTCCTGCGCATCACCGCTGCTTACAACACCAGCGAGGAGTTTGTGAGGGCGGTGAACGAGGTCGGGGTCAGGGTCGGAGAGGGGGCCATTGGCAGGGCTGTGATAACCAGGAAGCTGGCCCAGGTGGTTGACACTGAGACCGAGGCAGGATATCAGTTCCAGGAACTCGCTGCCATAGACGGCATCCGTTCCATCCTAGCCGTGCCAATGTTGAAGGGGGAAGAGTTATTCGGCGGGATTGTGCTGTGGCGTCGCAAGCCGGGCCCATTTTCCTCCCAGGATGTGGCCTTACTTACCGCTCTGGCCGACCACGCCGTCGTCGCCATCGAGAACGCGCGGCTGTTCGGGGAGACACAGCAACGCCTGGCGGAGCTCGAGGCACTGCAGCGCACCAGCCTGCAGCTCACCTCCTCGCTGGACCTGTCGGCTGTGCTGGATAGCATTGTCGCGAGCGCTTTGACCCTGGTAGGGGCCAGCGATTGCCACATATACCTCTACGACGAGGCAACCGAGGCTTTTACTTTTGGCAGCGCGTTGTGGGAGGATGGGCGGCGGGAAGCGGCAGTGAAGGCACCGCGCGCTGACGGTCTCACGGCCACCGTGGCCCGAGGGGGCCGCCCCGTCGTCATCAACGATGCCCCCAGCCATCCCTTTTACAGCACCCCTGAAGCACGGAAGTGGAGCGTACAAGCAATCGCTGGCTTTCCCCTCAAAAGGGCAAATCGGGTGCTGGGGGTATTTACCATCGCCTCACTCGAGCCACACACTTTCAGCCAGGAAGAACTGCGGGTACTTGGCCTGTTGGCCGACCAGGCCGCCATCGCCATCGAAAACGCCCAGTTGTACCGGCGACTGCACGAGCACGCCGAACAGTTGGAGCAGCGGGTGCAGGAGCGCACTGTCCAACTCCAGGCCCAGTATGCCCGCCTGGGAGCAGTCCTCCGCAGTGCTACCGATGGCATCGTCGTCGCTGACGGACAGGGCGAGATCATCCAGAGCAACCCCGTTGCCCGGACCTGGCTCACCCGGTCCCTCTCCCCGGAGGACGCGGCCCGGCTGCGGGAGGCGGTGTGCGACCTGGCAAGGCAGGCCGAGGAGCGACCAGAGACGGTGCTGGAACTGACCGGGCTGGATCTGGAACTGAAGGCAGCGCCCATCGCCCCTCCCCAGCCCTCCCCGCCTGTGGGGGGGGAGAGGGAGGAGGAACCGGCCACCGTGGTGGCCGTCCACGACGTCAGTCACCTCAAGGCACTGGACCGCGTAAAGTCCCGCTTCGTCACCAACGTCTCTCACGAACTGCGCACGCCGGTCACGACGATCAAGTTGTACGCGGCGCTCCTGCAGCAGACGCCGCCGGAGGTGGAGAAGTGGGGAGAGTACCTGGACGCGCTGGCGCGGGAGGCGGACCACCAGGCGCGGCTGGTGGAGGACATCCTGCAGATCTCTCACATTGACGCCGGGCGGCTGGAGATGGAGCTCCGCCCGACCTTCCTCAACGAGTTGACCGGTGCAGCCACTGTCAGTCACCAGGTACTGGCCCAGGACCGTGGGCTGACGCTGGAGCATCGGCCAGCGGATCCGGGTCCAGTAGTGCTGGTGGACCAGGAGCGAATGATGCAAGTACTGAGCAACCTGGTGGGGAACGCGATCCATTACACGCCGGAGGGTGGCAAGGTGGTGGTCTCCACCGGGAGGGAGGAAGCAGAGGGGCGCGTCTGGGCCACGGCGACAGTGGCGGACACGGGGATGGGGATACCGGAGGAGGAGTTGCTGCACGTCTTCGAGCGGTTCTTCCGGGGGGAGAAGCCACGGCTGATGCAGATATCC
>CAYPOY010000424.1:0-4004 GCA_964412395.1 uncultured Anaerolineales bacterium
AGCCTGCTGCTCAAGGTGTTGGAGGGGGAGAACCAGGAGACCTTGGGCCAGCAATTGGCCCTGTGGCGCGAGCGCGCCCTGCCCGACCTGGGCGACAACATCAAGTGCGGCAACTCCCTCATCGGGCCGGACTACTTCAAGGCCCAACTGCTGCCCAACGAGGAGGAGATGCGGCGGGTGAATCCGTTCGATTGGGAGGCGGAGTTCCCGGAGATTGTGCAAGCGGGCGGGTTTGACTGCGTGATCGGGAATCCGCCTTATATCCAGTTATCAATGGAGCAGTACTATTCGAAGCCCATAGCCAAGTATCTGGCTGATCATTTCTCGTCATCTATGGGGCGGCTCAACACATTTGGCCTATTCTTTGAGCAGGGTCTTGCATGCCTGACCCGGCCTGGAGGTATGCTGAGCTACATTGTGCCCAATACGGTGCTGACACAGGGCTACTATGAACAGCTTCGAGAGATCATTCTGGCCCGAACCATCACTCATATTGCTAGCCACGAATATGGCGTTTTCCAGGGTGCTGTTGTTGAACCCGTTGTGATTGTCATCAAGAACGCGCCTTCCAGAAACAACGATGTTCGTATCGAGGTGTACAAGGGGGCAAACGAAGATCCTTCAGTCTCAAGTTTACCTCAAGCGATCTTTGAGAAAACATTCAGAAAAGCGTTCTCTATCAGGGCCGATGCCAAAACCCTGCAGTTAAAAGAGAAGATTGATTCATCCTGGCCGACATTTTCGCAATTGCTAAACATCAACCAAGCTATTGCACTCAAAGGGGATCGCTCGCGTTCTCTTCACGATCAGCCGAAAGGCGACAACTACCATCCTGTGCTTGATGGTCGAGAGATTAATCGTTACCGGACTATGTGGGCGGGTGGCTTCCTTGAGTACAATATCTCACGTATCCATTCATGCAAGCGAACTGACATTTTCGAGTGCGACGAGAAGATATTCTTTCGCCGCGTGGGGGAAAGCATAATCGCCACCTTAGACCGACAGAGGTTCTACGCCCTCAACACTCTTGTTGTAATTATGCCAGCGGCACTTGGAGAGCATAGACTAACCTATGTTCTTGGGCTCTTCAACTCAAGGCTGCTCAATTTCTATTACCTCACATTCCTCAAGTCTACAAAGAGAACTTTCTCTGAAATACAGACGCGGCAAGTGGGGCAACTTCCACTGCGCACCATCAACTTCGACGACCCGGCGGACGTGGCCCGGCACGACAAAATGGTGGCGCTGGTAGAGCGTTTGCTGGCGCTGCACAAAAAACTGGCTGCCGCTACCATCCCCGCTGACAAGGCACTCTATCAGCGGCAAATCGAGGCCACGGACCGGCAGATTGACGCGCTGGTATATGAGTTGTATGGGTTGACGGAGGAGGAGATCAAGGTGGTGGAGGGGCTGTAGTCAGCCCGCACCCCTGACGAGCGCGAGGAGGCATGGCCTATGTGGAGATGGCTGTTGAATTCGCTCCGTGATCCTGTGTGGCAAGGGGTGGGAGCGGTGATAACGCTCATAGCCCTAATATACACAGTATTCAAGGAAGTTCAGAGCAGAAAAAGAGGCAAGGCCAGCTGGCTTGGAAGAATTTGGGCAAGATTGTCGAATAGAACGAGGGCGATGTTGGAGTCCATCAGGGCCAGAATCAAGCGCTTTCGAGCTTGCCTGAGAGGTGAACTGGAACAATGCTATTCCGAACTGAAAACAGAGAGAGATAAATACGGAGAGGAAAGGGCCAAAGTTGACAAGTTGACTTTAGCATTGGCGACTCTCAGCCAACACGTCCTGAATCTATTCGATGAGAGGATGGAGAAACCCGACGAGTTGGAATGGGGTGGCGCGTTGGCAGCAAGCGAACGAGCTATCAGGTGTGCTAGGGCGGCTCTATACCATCACGTAACTAAAATAGTTTACTACGACCCAAGCTACCCCGCATCGTGGATGAAGGGAGAGAACGCAGAAAAGACGCGGGACTATTTCGTCGGCAGGTGGTTCGTAGAAAAGAACGCACAGCAACTAAAGGATTGGATTAATAAAGTCCTCAAGAGCGGGTGGGCATACAAGTCCCTTATTGTCTTTGCTCAAGATATCGTACCCGAAACCGTTGCAGAAGTACCTAATGAGACTTGCTTGCTCAGGAAATACCTTGACGCTGGAGGAAGGGTGGTATGGAGGGGAGATATTCCCTTTTGGCGTCAGGGAAAGGCTAGTGAGGCTTTGGAGTATTGGGACAGCGCTGGGCCACTAGGCATTCTGGGCGTCTTCTATCACAACTATCACTTCAGATGGAATCCTCCAAAAGAAGGTGGTGGACGTGTCTGGGATAGTGATCTACCCTCAGAGGTCACACCGATGGGGCAGGACATTGGGTTGGCTTATTCTGGGAAGTGTACCCGGCCCGTACCATGCCAGGACGTGGATATAACTTATGTGCTGATTCGGCAAGAAACCTTCACCATAATAGACGCCACCATACATGGAAGTGGTGATGACCTTGCCTTGTGCTGGAAGAAGAATTTTACTGGTTCTACCGTTTTCTGTGGTTTTAGCACATCAGTGGGGGATGCCACCTGTTTTGGGCCGGTTTTTGTGGCACTCCGCCCTAGAAACGCCTTGTTTTTGCCCTGAAGTGGGGCTTCTTGAGCCAACCACAGAATCCGTTAGAATCAGGAATTTTAATAAGCGTTGTCCGCACAGTGGATTCATGCAATATGTCCCGGACAAGTTTCTTTGGAGAGATGATACGACTGCCAGTTTTTTCAACTTTGCGATTTCCGGTTGGCCGCTCCTCTTCGACTAATTTGGTCGCCACCATCCCCGCCGACAAGGAGCTCTATCAGCGCCAAATCGAGGCCACCGACCAGCAGATTGACGCGCTGGTGTACGAGTTGTATGGGGTGACGGAGGAGGAAATCGAGATCGTCGAGGATGCAACCAGGTGACAGGCGGGTGAAAGATTCCTCGATTCGCCTGACAACACGACGGAGAGACATCGTTCATTTGGGGTTTTCTGGGAGAAAAAGCCTGCACAACTATAGTTGGGCGGCGAATGAATCAATTGATAGCGTCAAGCACACAGTGAGTGGGCATAGAATGAAAAAAAAGGTTTACAACTTGGAATTCCCTTCTCAGTGTCCAGAAGTGACACTTTTTGGGTACAGATTTTCCAGAGTGGGCAACTATCAGGAGCAAGTCTGTCGCTTGCAACATTTGGGAACCCTCTACTCAGAGTTCAAGATTAGTGCCAATACTGGTACTCACGCTATCACTGCACACGTTGAGATACCAGAACATGAAGAGGGGGCAGTTCTTGAATGGACAGATAATGATGCCACCGCACTTAATGACATCTTGTTACTGCTTTCTATCTTCACACAACGTGATGTATTTTTAGCCGAGCCACAGGCCACTGAAGATACCGCAGGAGCGATAACAGCCGATCCCCGAGTTTACTACGGTGGAGGGATTCTTAGATGTTCCATCCCTTACAAGGAACATCCAGTAGAGCCCGAACCTCGCGGCTATGATATTGGCTTTGAGGAAGGACTCAACCAGATATACGCGCTAATCAGAAGCGAGAAGTGGCAGCGCAAGTATAAGCATGGGTACTTCTTGCTTTTAGCTCGCATGGCATTTCGTCGTCAGCCTTTGGAAGCAGCCCTCATTCAGTGCTGGACAATATGGGAGCACTTGTTCACAATTCTGAATCAGAACTGGCTTTCATCAAGGCAGATCCACCGGATAAGCGCAACTGAGAAGATATCGTATATTCTGGTAGAATACGCCTTAAGAGGTGAGATTAGCGAAGCGGACAGAAAAAGAATACAGGCCTTGGCCAATATCAGAAATAGGCTTGTACACTTTGGCCGATTTCCCGACCGAGGTGCAGTTCACGATGCAGTCCTTTTCATAAGGCTGACCGAGTTCATTATAGCGAAGATTCCTGATTCTAACGTTTTCTGTGGTCACCTTCGATACCCTCCCATTGAAGCGGA
>CAYPOY010000425.1:0-3989 GCA_964412395.1 uncultured Anaerolineales bacterium
CCCCGCCCCCGGCCTCAAAACCCCCCCCGACGCATCTGGGCCGCGTGACCGCCGGTGGTGTTGATCAGCCTGGTGCCGGCCTTCCTGGCGGTTCTCTCGCTGGCTCTGGGGGCCAAGGACGTGCCGGTGACCACCCAGCGCAAGATGCCCAGGTTCGCTTTCCGTAGCCTGGGAAAACGTTTCTGCATCCTTATGATCATCGTCGGCATCTTCGACCTGGGGAACTCCTCCGACGCCTTCCTGGTGTTGCGGGCCCAGGAGCGCGGGCTGAGCGTCATCGGCGTGCTGGGGATGTTGGTCACCTTCAACCTCGTCTACACGCTGATCAGCACTCCGGCAGGGTCCCTTTCCGACCGCATCGGGCGGCGGCGGCTCATCATCGGCGGCTGGCTGGTCTACGCAGCTATCTACCTGGGATTCGCGCTGGCGGGGGAAGGTTGGCACGTCTGGGTGCTGTACGCGGTCTACGGCGTCTACTACGGCCTGGCCTACGGCACGGCCAAGGCGATGGTGGCGGACGTCGTGCCGGAGGCATTGCGCGGCACGGCCTACGGCACCTACAACGCGGTGTTGGGCATCCTGGACCTCCCGGCCTCACTCATCGCTGGCTTCCTGTGGCAGGGGGTGGGGACGTGGGAGGGCTTTGGCCCCTCCGCGCCATTCTTCTTCGGCGGAGCGATGGCGCTAATAGCGGCAGTGCTGATGGCGCTGACAAAGGATCGTCAGATTCGGCTGGAGCATAGCCGTAGGTGAGGGGCGATTTTCTCCCACCAGGACAGTCGGCGGAAGCATTGCGGGTCCTCGGCCAGGGGGTCGCCACTGACAGCGTAGGCGATGCCACGACAACCACCGCAAACCCAGCGCAACCGACACCGGCCACACTTCCCCCCAAGCCGATCACGATCTCGCAGGGCCTGCATGAGTGGGGCTTGCCATATCTCGTACAGTGGTTGCTGGCAAACGTTCCCCACCACGACGGGCAGCCGCCGGCAAGAGTAGACATCGCCATTCGACTCGATGGTGATGCCATTGTAGCCGACCGCGCATCCAGCTACGCAGTTACATCCGTTCAAGCGAGGGTTGAAGTAAGCTTTCCAGAGAGGGTCGCGCAGGGGAAGATCAATACTCGTTTTCCGGCGGAAGGCAAGGAGAGCGGTCATCAACTTGCGCATTTCGGCCGGGGAGAGGAGTTCAGCAGCCAGCGCCTGTCCACTGCCGACCGGCACCAGGCGGCTGAAGTGGACCCGGTCGGCCACCTTCTCCGCCAGCCGGGCCACGGCCAGCGCCTCGTCCGCGTTGACCCGCGAGAGGGTCACGCTGATCGTCACCTCTACGTTGGCATCACGCAAGGCCGCGATACCGGCCAACGCCTGTTGAAAAGCGCCCGGCCCACGAATGGCATCGTGGGTAGCCTCCAGCCCGTCCAGGCTCACCTGCACCAGCCGGCAACCGGCCCGCCGCAACCGTCGCGCCATGTCGGGCGTGACCAGCGTGCCGTTACTCAGGACACGCGAGGGAACATGGTGTGCCCTGGCGGCGCGGATCAGCTCGTACAGGTGGGGCGAGAGAAACGGCTCGCCGCCGGAGAATTGGATGCGCCCACTGCGCCCCAGCCTGTCCAGGAAATCAACGTAGTCGGTCAGAATGGCCCGCAGTGCTTCAGGATCCAGGTCTGTCTTGCGCTCGTCCCGGTAGCAATGCCGGCACTTCAGGTTGCAGCGGTCGGTCAGGTGCCATTGCAGGAAGAAGGGCTCGTTGAACGCATCACGGCGCCGGCTAACCACCACACCCTCCACATCCGCCACACCCTCCGCAACCGCCACATCCGCCACAACTGCTGCAACCGGAGCAGCCGCCGGAGCTTGCTGTGCTCCGGGAAGGGAAGACCAAGCCCAGAAATACCATGATGAGTATGAAGCCGACTCCAAGTTCGGCCATCAAAGGGGCGACTATACTGGCGGAGTCGGAGAAGATCCAGGTGATGATTATACTGACCAAAACGGCGATTATACCGGTCAAAACGGCGATTATTGTCGCCCGTCTGCAACCGGAGTGGCCGCCGGAGCTTGTTGTGCTCCGTGAAAAGAAATACCAGGCCAGAAGAGCTGCAAGAAACGGAAGGCCAACCACGATGCACTCAGGTTTGGAGAGTAAAGCGGTGACCGTACTCGCCAATCTGGATCTCCCCCGGGTCACACCAGGCGAGAAGTGGACGGCAAAGGGGTGGTCCGACAACTGGTCCATGTGGACTTCTACGGCGACACGACCTTGATAGAGAATCAGCCGGCCCTCTGCTGGCTCCGTCCCCATCGTCTCATAGACGTAATCCTCGGGGAGAACGAAGCGGTAAGTCACGTCGTAGACCGGGACCCGCCAGTTCTTGACCCACTCGAAGCGCAAACTGTTCTCCTTCAGCGACCCCTCAACGGCACCGACCAGGGTGAAACGAACGATCACGGTCTGTTGCCCCTGGTTGACCGGCGGGAAGTGCCAGGTGATTCTGTTCTCCTTCAGTTCCTCCAGCTTAAAATCGAGCGGCTTCCCATCGCCGTCGGTGACCGAGACGTCCTTAACCGGCAGCGTACCGATGAATTTGAACCCGCCGGACTTGGGCCCACTGGTGACATTGTAGGTGACGGCCAGCGTCACCACCACATCGCGGAGTTCTCCTGCGCTATCCGGTACGAGTTCAAAAGTCGCTTCGTAATGGCTGACGGTGTATGCCGCCTGGGCGGCCACGGGAGCGGCAATTGGAAGCAGAATCACCAGCGTCAGCGCCAGGCCGACCAGGATTCTCACCGTGTTCGTTTTCACGATGTTCACGATGCAGTCCTCCTTACGCCACTGCCATCTGGTCAACGACCTGGGTTACGTCCTGGAGGAGATCGAGGTACCCTTCGAAGAGCGACTCCACCTCCTCGCGGCTAAAGCGCTGCCGCTTCAGTTTGAGGTCAAGAATCTGGCTCATTAACTGGCGGTCCAGGCCAAACCGTTCCGCCGAGCGGGCGACAATCTCCTCCGGGTGAACCGGCGGCTCCTCCTCCAGCAGACGGTAAATGCTCTTGAGCAAATGCAAGAAGTTGGTGAAAGAACGGGCCAAGCGCGACGCCATCAGGTTCCGGTCGTGGTGGGAAAGAAGAAAGCGGTTCCGCATCCGCAGCAAGATGAACCGCAACTGGTACTCAATCTGGAAGCGGAGGTTGTGCTGTTCGATGACGACATCCTTGAGCACGTCTTCCCCGTAAAGCACGACGTATCGCTCCTGCATATCCAGGAAGGCGATAGGCAGCACGTCACTGGCGGTCTTGATCGCCTCCAGGCTCATAAAACGGGGTTCGATGGCGTGTTTGTCCCTGACCCGACGGGAGACGTCGGCCGCTTTTTTGGCCTCCTGGACACGCGCATCCTGTAGCACGACCTGGACGTTAAGGTTGGAAACGCCAGCCGTGTAATCATCGCGGACGGCGCTCCCATACAGAATGATCGAAATCAAGTTCTCGCCAAACAGTTCGCGGAGAGAAGTGACGTAACGCTCCAGGCCCAACCGGGCAGCCTGGGGCAGCCCGGCCGGAATCTCTATCTCGCTCTGCATATCGGCATCCTCTCTTGAGTCTAACGACATTCGTCTCGAGGACAGTTTATCACAAAAGCGCCCCGTCCGCCGCCCCAACCACCCACGATGCACTTAACACGTGACGTGAAAGAGGCCGATCACAGCGCCCTCGGCCTCGTTCCAGGCGCGGATTGCCTCGGGCGTGGGCAGCAACTCCACCCGGCACTCCTGGCGCTCGAAATAGTCAGCCGCCTCGTCTGAAAGCTCCACCAGGCCATGCTGCCCCGTGCCGACGATAAGCCGTTCCGCCCTTTCTTCGTAGATATGCCTGGCTTCGTCCAGCGAAATGGTGTGTGACGTGCCGTAGATCGCCTTGGATAGCTTCTTCTTCCGTTTCTTCACCTGGCCGTTCAGCCGGATGATCACGTCGCGCTCG
>CAYPOY010000426.1:0-3972 GCA_964412395.1 uncultured Anaerolineales bacterium
ACTTTGCCTGGGAGGTGCATTTTTGTCAAGTTTCCCAACAATTCAAGGAGACCCAGAATTTACGAGGAAAATACACCTGGCTTTGTGCTCTTGAGAAATGGTATCACTCAAACGCACCTTTGATCTCACCATCAGCCTGCTGGCGCTGACCCTGCTTCACCACTGCTGGCGCTAATAGCCTCATTGGTGCGCCTCAAATTTGGCTCACCCGTCCTCTTCCACCAGCAGCGTCCCGGCCTGCATGGCAAACCGTTCACCCTCTACAAATTCCCATGACCGATGCCTGCGATGCTGACGGCAACCTGCTGCCCGACGTTGAGCGGTTGACACCATTCGGGCGCTTCCTGCGCAGCACCAGCCTGGCCAAGCGGATTCTTACCTGGCAGTAATGACATGGCTTGTGAAATCATCTTGTCGCCCGAAGCGCTGGATCACCTGGCTGCGTTCACGGCCCGGCAGCGGCGGATTGTGTTGGATGCCATCGGAACTCATCTTACGCATCACCCAACTACTCCAACAAGGCAGCGTAAACCGCTGCGGCCCAATCCATTGGCGTCCTGGGAGTTGCGGGTTGGCCAGTTCCGTGTATACTACCAGGTAGAGTCCACTGGCGATGAAGACACCGTTTATGTGATCGCTGTTGGCAAGAAGGTGCGCAATCGTGTGATTATTGCTGGAGTGGAGGTGGAACTATGAAGATGCTAACGATAGAAAGGGATAACCTTTCACTTGATGTACTCTTTGACATGGCTTCAGAAGGCGCCGTTCTCATAACACGCGATAACAAACCAGTTTTCGCCCTCGTCGCGGTAGATGAAGAGGACCTTCAAACCTGGCAACTGGGCCAGAATCAAGATTTTTTGGCGCTCATGCGGCGATCCTGGGACAGGCTCCAGGCTGAAGGTGGTGTACCTCTGGCTGAAGCAAGGCAGCGTTTGTTGGCAGAAAGCTGTCAGTAATATGTACTACCGTTCAGGCAAGCGTCTGCTTAATCTGGCGACCACCACCCCGGCTCTGATCATACTCTTACCCGTGCTGGCGTTGGTGACTCTGTTAGTGCGTATCAGGTTGGGCCTGCCGGTTCTTTTCCGCCAGCGACGTCCCGGCCTGCACGGAAAGCCGTTCACCACCCACAAATTCCGCACAATGACCGACGCCAGCGACGCTCGTGGTAACCTCTCGCAGCACAGTTCCTGGATAACGGCGCCATCAGCGGTTGATTTCGGAGGAGATGGGGGTATAATCAAGTTGGTAATGTGATTGGGGTGAACGAGATGTCTATAGAGCATCAAATGGAGGCAGGGAAAATGGACACCAGTGGTGAAACGCAGGTAGAGCAAACCTTCTTATCACTTCCCCGCGAGGAGAGAGAAACTATCATCAGCCACGGGGCCGCCCTCAGGCTGTCCAATCTGAGGAAACGGCTCTTTCTTGCCGAGAGCAAGGTGCGGCATTTTGAAGAGCAATACAAAGTCACCCTGACTCGATTGGATACAGACGGCCTTCCCGACGATGCTGGCTACGAGATGCACGAGGATTACATCATGTGGCACCATTGGGCTGCGGTCGCCGATAAAATCAAGAAGAACATTGCTTCTCTGGAAGAAATAACACAGCAAGGTCTGTATCTTTACGTAGGGGAACTTTCCCATGCTGGCTGCTGAGAGGTTGCTTGAAATTGAGGAGGCGCTAGGCAAGAAAGTACAGAGCATTGTTCCCCTCGAACTTGACGGCGAGACCCTGCGGCTCATTCTGTATCTAAAAGACGGCACAAACCTGCGGGTTACTGACTAAAAGTTCCGCACGATGCACGCTGAGCGATGCCTGCAACGTGGCGCAGGCCAACGGGGTGGATACGGGGGTGGAGCACGCGCCGCCGCGCCAGGTGGATGTGCGCCACAGCCTGGCCGACGTCACGGCTGCTGGTAAGGCTTTTGGGTATAAACCGGCCGTGAGGCTGGAAGAGGGGTTGGCTGAATATATGGTCTGGGCGCAGGAGGAGATGGTGAGTGGATGAGATTGTGACTTTGTCTGTTCAACGTGAACGTTACGCGGCCGTGTTGGCGCGGGATTTGGAGCGCGTGGTTGAACAACTCGGCAGCATCCCGTCCGTGCAGAAGGTGATTCTGTTCGGCTCCTATGCCGCCGGGCGACGCGACCTTTTTACCGATCTCGATATATTGGTGGTCATGGACTCGCCATTGAGTTTTATCCCCCGCAACGTCGAATTGGCCCGTCACGTGCGCGCAGGCGTAGCCCTGGATTTGTTAGCCTATACGCCTCGGGAGCTGGAGCGGATGCGCGACCGGCCATTTCTGCGCCACGTGCTCAAGACAGGAAAGGTGCTCTATGAGAAAAGATCCTCGCAGTGAAGGATGGCGCTGGCTGGAGCAGGCGCAAGTCGATCTCCAATGGGCGTGTCATCTTAATGACCAGGGCGCGCATTACCTTGTCTGCTTCCTGGCGCAGCAGGCGGCCGAAAAGGCGCTGAAGGCTTTTCTCTACGCTCAAGGCGAGGAACTGGTCGTGGGACATTCGGTGCGGCAATTATGCAAGCGCGCCACCGAGTACGACGCGCGATTCCAGCCCTCCCTGGGCGACTGGGGTGTGCTCGACAGTTACTACATCCCCACCCGCTATCCCAATGGCCTGCCGGATGATATCCCGGCGCGTGTTTATAACCGTCAGGCAGCGGAGGGAGCGTTGGTCCTCGCACAAGCGGTGGCTGCCGAGGTCGAGTCGTGGTTCGCAGAAACGTCAAAGTCTGGACATTGGCAAATTTGCGATTCTGACTGAAATCAGCCACAGATTGACACGGGGGTTAAGCAATGGACTATTCTCTTCCGCCAGCAGCGCCCTGACCTGCACGGCAAGGCGTTCACCGTCTACAAGTTCCGCACGATGAACAACGCCCGTGACGCTCAAAGCAACTTGCTGCCCGATGCCGACCGACTGACGCCTCTCCTCTTGGCCGCTTTCTGCGCAGCACCAGCTTGGACGAACTGCCAGAGCTGTTCAACGTGCTAAAGGGCGATATGAGCCTGGTGGGACCTCGGCCCTTGTTGGTGCGGTATCTGGAACGCTACACGTCAGAACAAATGCGCCGTCACGAGGCGAGGCCCGGCATCACCGGCTGGGCGCAGGTGAATGGGTGCAACGCCATTACCTGGGAGCAAAAGTTTGCGCTGGACGTGTGGTATATGTGGATCATTGGTCATTGTGGTTGGATCTGAAGATTATCGCCCTGACGGTCTGGAAGATTCTGAAACGCGAGGGGATCAACCAACCGGGGCAGGCGACGATGGAAGAGTTTATGGGGAGTGCTACCTTACGCTCCAGGTTGTTCTCGACGACGGATGAAAAGGCATAGTTATGCGTTCTCATCGTTGGCGCTGGCGGTCATGCCCAGGTGATCGCGAATGTTCTGCTGCGTATGCGGGACGTTGGGGCTAACTTGACGCCTATAGGTTATCTGGACGATGACCCGGCACTGGCGGGGCAAGAACTTGTTGGTTTGCCTGCCCTGGGTGCTGTTGACCATCTGTCTGCTGTCTCTCACGATGCGCTCATCGTAGCCATTGGTGACAATGTGACCCGCCAGCGATTATTCGAGACGCTGCAAGGCCGAGGGGAGTGTTTTGTCATCGCCCGTCATCCCAGTGCTGTCATTGTCCCCGACGTACAAATCGGGTCTGGCAGTATGATCTGTGCTGGTGTGGTGGTCAACCCTGGCAGCGTGATTGGAGCCAATGTGATTCTGAACACTGGCTGCACGGTGGACCACCACAACTACATTGGGAATCACGTTCACATTGCGCCTGGTGTTCACCTGGGGGGCGATGTGAGCATTGGCGAAGGAACATTGGTTGGCATTGGTACAACGGTGATGCCTCAGCGGCAGATCGGTGACTGGAGCGTAGTGGCGGCCGGGGCACTGGTTCACACCGATTTGCCGGATAGGGTTGTGGCTGC
>CAYPOY010000427.1:0-3949 GCA_964412395.1 uncultured Anaerolineales bacterium
CTGCCGTGTTGGCCTACGGCGCGCCGGAAATGTCGCTGCTACAGGCAGGATTGACAGAGCTCGCCCACTACGTCAAGCTACCTCTCTGGACCACCGGTGGCTGCACGGACTCCAAGATGGTGGACGAGCAGGCGGCGCTGGAGGGCGCGCTGTCGGTGCTCTTCTCCGCCCTCTCGGGTGGCGACCTGTGCCACGACGTCGGGTACCTCGAAGGGGCCATGACCGGCTCGCTCCAGCAACTGGTTATGATGGACGAGGCTATAGCCCTCGTCAAGCGCATCCTGCGGGGCGTCGAGGTGACACCGGAGACGTTAGCTGTGGATGTCATTGACACTGTGGGCCCCGGTGGCCATTACCTGGGCGAGGACCATACCCTCAAGCACTTTAAGACTGAGTTTTGGTTCCCCAGGCTTATGGACCGCACCCGCTGGCAGGACTGGGAGACTGCGGGCAAGAAGACCATGGGCGACCGGGTACAGGAGAGGCTGAACGGGATCCTGGACACACATAAGCCAGCACCCCTCTCCGCCGAGGCCCAGGCCAGGATTGACGAGATCCTGGCCGCTGCTGAGGCTCGGGTTAGGGGATAGTGCTTACAGGGCCTCGCACGGTCGCCGTAGGGCGGCTGGGCCCAGATATAGCCGCGAGTTTATTCAAGTTCCAACAATACTTTTAAGGAGGTAAAGTCAAAATGAACGATATTCTGGAAAAGATCTCCAAGGCCGTCATCGAAGGGGATGCCGACAACATCGGCATGCTGACGGAATTGGCCCTGTCCAAGGACCTGACCCCTAAGGACATCCTGGACAAGGGCCTGATGCCGGGCATGGACTATGTAGGCGTCGAGTTCCGCGCGGGGAACATGTTCGTGCCCGAGGTGCTTCTTTCTGCCCGTACCATGCTGGCTTCTATGGGCATCATCAAGCCATTGCTGGTCGAGACAGGGGCCGAGATGACAGGCAAGGCGATCATGGGCACCGTGCAAGGTGACCTGCACAGCATCGGCAAGAACCTGGTGTGCATGATGATGGAGGGAGCCGGTTTTGAGATCATTGACCTGGGAGCCGACGTCGCCCCCGATGCCTTCGTCGAGGCGGTGAAGAAAGAAAAGCCGGACATCGTAGGTATGTCGGCTCTGCTGACCACCACCATGCGCTCTATGGATCGTACTATCCAGGCGCTGGAGGAGGCAGGTCTGCGCGAGGGCCTCAAGGTCATGGTCGGCGGCGCGCCGGTGACCTCGGACTTTGCCAGGCAGATCGGGGCCGATGGTTATGCGTCCAATGCCGCGGCCGCAACCGACATGGCCAAGCAGTTCGTGGGAAAGTAAAGTGAGGAGATGAACAATGCGAGCAAACTATCAGGTGAACGCAACGCCACTGTTCCGGGTGCTCTCTGACGACCAGATCGAGGACATCTATCTCAGCGCGCTGGAGGTGCTGGAACGGACAGGAGCGCGGATATACCACGATGAGGGACTGGAGCTGCTGCAGGAGGCCGGTTGCCAGGTCAGCGACGGCAACCTGGTGCGCATCCCCTCGTGGCTGGTCAAGGCCTCGCTGGAGACGACGCCGGAGCGCATCACCATCGCCGGGAGAGACCGTTCCAAGCGCGTCACCCTGGAATACAACAAAATCTACTTCGGCACCGGCTCCGATTGCCCCTTCATCCTCGACCCGCGCACTGGCGAGCGGCGGCGCTACACCTTCAATGATATCTACAACGCGGCCAAGATTGCCGAGGCCTCGCCCCACATTGACTTCCACATGTCATTGGGGCTTACCTCGGACGTGCCCATCGGCTCCTACGACCGGCACCAGCTTCTGGCCATGCTCCAGGGGACGACCAAGCCGCTGGTCATCACTGCCGTGGATAAGAACGGACTGGCCGACCAGTACGAGATGGCCTGTGAACTGCTGGGTGGCCCTGAGGAATTCGCCAAGGCGCCCCTCTTTGTCGTCTACATCGAGCCCTCCTCGCCGCTGAACAACTCCAAGGAGGCACTGGAGAAGGTGCTCTACGCTGCCGAGACGGGCATCCCGGCCATCTACACTCCCTGCCCTATATGCGGCGCCACCGCTCCGGTGACGTTGGCCGGGACCCTGGTGCAGTGTCTGGCTGAGTGTTTGCCCGGCATCGTGCTAGCGCAGCTTAAGAAAAAAGGTGCGGCGATCATCATCGGTGGAGTGATGTCCATTATGGATATGAGCACCACGATCCTGTCCTATGGCGCGCCAGAGATGGCGCTGCTCAGCGCCGCGATGACCGATGTGGCCAAATGGCTGCGGCTGCCCATGTTCTCCACCGCAGGTTGTAGCGATGCCAAGGCGCTGGATCAGCAGGCGGCCATCGAGTCGGCCATCTCAATCGCCGTAGCCGCCCTGTCTGGGGCCAACCTGATCCACGATGTGGGCTACCTGGAATCGGGTCTCATCGGCTCCTATGACATGCTGGTCATGTCTAACGAGATCATCGGCATGGTCAAGCACATCCTGCGGGGCATCGTCGTAGACGACGAGCATCTGGCCGCTCACGTCATTGACCGGGTGGGGCCTGGTGGGCATTACCTGGGCGACGACCACACCCTCAAGCACTTCAGGACCGAGTTCTGGTATCCGACGCTCCTCGACCGCACCCGTTGGGAGGACTGGAAAACGGCGGGCTCCAAGAGCCTGGGCCAGTGTGTGCGAGAGAAGGTGTTGGACATCATCGAGAACTTTGAGCCCGAGCCGCTGAATCCGGACGTGGAAGCCAGGTTGAAGGCCATCTGCGCCCGTGCCGATCAGCTAGTGGAAGGAGAGGTCGCCTTAATGTAGGCAGAGCAGCCCATCGAGAGTTGATGCCCAAAGCAGGCATTCCACTCCTTCCCTGGCCTCCTGCCGTGGCCCAGCCGGGCCACGGCAGGGGGTGCATTGCGTCTAAAGAAAGGGCATACCAGGAAAGCATGAGCGACCTGGAAACGTTCATCGTCGCCTTCGTGTGGCGAGAAGTGGCCGAAGCAGGAACTAACACCCGCTACCGGCAGCCGTTGGTGGGCTTTGCCAATGCTGTTGATCCTCGCTTCCTCCAACTGCGGGAAATCGCCGAGCCGACCCATCTGCTGCCTGGCGATCTGCTGCCGACAGCCCGGTCGGTCATCTCCTTTTTCCTGCCCTTCGCCGAGGAAATCGTGGAGGCCAACCGGACAGAGCCACGCCAGGTGGCTCGCGAGTGGGCATTGGCCTACGTCGAGACCAATACACTCATCAACGGCATCGCCCAGCGGCTCATCGCTGCCCTGGCCGAGCGGGGCGTGAAAGCCGTAACGGAGCCTGCCACCCACAACTATGACCCTATCACCCTGGTGGCCTGCTGGTCGCACAAGAGCGTGGCGGCTATCGCCGGCCTGGGCAGTTTTGGCCTGCATCACATGCTGATCACCGACGCTGGTTGCGCCGGGCGCTTCGGCAGTCTGGTGGTGGATGCGGTGCTGGAGCCGACGTCGGTGCCCGGGACTCCCGCTCGCGAGCGCTGCCGCTACTTTCACGATGAGAGTTGTAAGGTGTGCGTGGAACGCTGTCCCGTGGGCGCACTGACCGAAGCTGGGCTGGACAAGCACCGCTGCAATGAGTGGCTGCTGCAGGTGGCCGATCACTTCCGCGAGTTGGGGTTGGCCGACGTGTGCGGCAAGTGCGCCACCGGCCCCTGTGCCTTTGAACCCGCAGTCTGAAGGATTTATTTGAGATCATGGTGAATCTGCGACGATCGGAAATGGCTGGTTACCTGGCGGTATTGCTGGCATGTGCGTGTTGGGGGACTTCTGGCATATTCGTCAAGTTCATCGCCGCCGACAGTGACGTCTCGGCGCTGGCTCTGGCTTTCTGGCGCGACCTGTCTACATTCACCGTCCTGTTGCTAACCCTGGGCTTGCTGCGCCCGGCCTGGCTGCGGGTGCAGCGGCGCGACTTGA
>CAYPOY010000428.1:0-3935 GCA_964412395.1 uncultured Anaerolineales bacterium
GGAGGTGGTCACCTATCACGATCCGTGCGACCTGGGGCGCAAGAGCGGAGTCTACGACGCGCCGCGAGAGGTTCTGGGTCTCATCCCGGGCCTGGACTTTCGGGAGATGGCGGCCAACCGCGAGAACGCCATGTGCTGCGGCGGCGGCGGCGACGTGGAAATCTCCGACAACACCGTCTCCCACGGCGTGGCCGGGCAGCGCGTGGCCCAGGCGCAGGCCACCGGGGCCAAGTACGTCCTCTCCGCCTGCCAGCAGTGCAAGCGCACGCTGCAGGAGGGCGCACGCCAGAACAAGATTCGCGTGCGCGCTATGGACCTCACCGAGTTGGTGTGGAAGTCCATGCAGGCCGCCGTCTGAAATGGAGAAAACGGGTTTTTTCCTAAAAACCCGTTTTCTGTCTGCCATGTCGCGCTTTTTCCTGGCCGATCTGCACCTGCACACCTGCCTTTCACCCTGCGCCGAACTGGAGATGCTTCCGGAGTTCATCGTGGAGCGGGCGCAGGAACTGGGACTACAGATTATCGCCGTCACCGACCATAACTCGGCTGAGAACACCGCAGCGGTGGTCACCGCTGCACGGAGCACAGGTATCACGGTACTTCCGGGCATGGAGGTCCAGACCCGCGAAGAAGTGCACCTGCTCACTCTGTTCGACACGTTGGAGCAGGTGGCCTCCTGGCAAGAGCAGGTCTACACTAACCTGCCGCCATTTAAGAACGACGAGGGCGCTTTCGGAGAGCAACTACTGCTCAATGCGGTCGGGGAACCAGTGGGCTACCTCGACCGGCTGCTCCTGACGTCGACCTATTTTTCTGTAGAAGACGTGGTACAGCGTGTTCGTGAACTGGACGGGCTGTGCATCCCGGCCCACGTGGACCGGACGATGTACAGCATTATCTCCAACCTGGGCTTTATCCCGCCGGAGTTGGACGTCGTGGGAGTTGAGATCTCAACCAACATCGGCCCGGTCGAGGCCCGCGAACGCTTCCCCCAACTGGCGCACTATAGCCTGGTGGCGAACGGTGACGCCCACCGGCTGAAGGAGATGGTGAGGCGCACGACGTTCAAAATGGAAGCGCCCACCGTCGCCGAAATATCGCTGGCCCTGGCCGGTGCCGAGGGCCGCGAGGTGTGGGTGGACGGGCTGCGGTCGGGAGTGGTGGTGTGCTAGAGTTGTCTCTACACATCCTGGACGTGCTGGAGAACGCTATCGAGGCAGGCGCTACGCGGGTTGAGTTGCGAATTGATGAGGATCTGGAGGCCGACCGGCTGGCCATTGAGATCATTGACAACGGCAAGGGGATGGACGAGGAGACGTTATCCCGCGTGCCTGACCCCTTCTTCACCACGCGCAAGACGCGCCACGTGGGTTTGGGGCTGCCGCTCTTTGCCGCCGCCGCCGAACGGTGCAACGGCGAACTGCACATCGAGTCACAGGTGGGACAGGGAACGCGAGTGGTCGCCGCCTTCCAGCACAGCCACATTGACCGCGCCCCGCTGGGTGACATCAAAGATACGCTTCTCGCGTTTCTTTTAACCGAGCGGCCCATTGACCTGCACTACGTTCATCGCGTGGACGGGCGCGCCTTCGAGTTCGATACGGCAGAACTGCGGGCCGAGTTGGGCGACGTGCCACTCACCCACCCAGCCGTGCGGCGCTGGTTGGGGGAGTTTATTGTTGAGGGGGAAGGGGAACTGCGGGTTACATCTTGATGGTTCCCGTCGCCGCTTTTGCGTGAATCGAGTATGCAGCGAAATTCGACGGTGAACGAATCGCTACGAATTGACGGACTGCCGCTTCTGCCACAAGTATGGGATGCGCTTCGAAGAGTTCCGTGACCGGCGCGTGGTCGAGAAGCAGGGATACAGTTTTGAGGTGGAATCCGATTACTGCGACTGGGAGATGGCTGTTACAGGGCTTGCCGCGCTGAGGGAACAACTAGCCAGACTTGGAGCCGGTAGAGGTGCCTGGGACCATTGATGATTGGGAGCGGCAGGTTACCGCTGCCGCCAGATCATGCTCATTTGTGCGGACTGTTCTGATAACTGACAAAAACCCCGCCGCGATGAAGATGTGTTTGAGGATAGGAGCCGTGGAACGGGAGTCAGGGATGGTATATGGAGGCTGAAATGAGTGTTACTGAACTGGTGCAAACGGCCCAGTTTCTGGTAGACACTGCTGGGAATAAGAAGGCCGTGGTGCTCGATTATGCGATTTGGGAAGGATTGTTGACTCTGTTGGAGGATTTGGAAGACGCTGAGGAAATTCGTCGCCTCCGCGCCGCCGGGGAAGAAGCAGTACCCTGGGAACAGGCCAAAGCCGAGTTGCGTAGTGAGGGGATAGATGTATGGGGTATATCGCATTCTCTACGACATAGACGATGAAGCATGTATTGTTACTGTCTATCGTGTGAAGCACCGACGGGAGGCCTATCGCTGATTGTGTTTATGGTTGAGGGCGGACATTGAGTCTGTGGATTGAGACCGCACATCAGAGCATCGCCAGGGCCGGCGAGGAAGTGTGCGGGGAAGCGGTGAGAACCTTTCAAACTGAAGATCGTTTCTTCGCTATCCTTGCCAGCAACCCACAGGGCGAGGCGAAGAGGGCCGCCCGGGCCGCCGCGACAGCGGAGCACGCCCTGGAGATGCTGCAAGCGGGAGACACGCCTGACCGCGTGACGGAGGCTCTCATCGTTGCGCCATACGCTTCACGCTTCGCGTTTCACGTTTCACGTCCGGAGGTCACCTTCTCCATTCTGCAAGTATTGGGCGGAGACCAGGCCCATTTGATAGAGTGCGAGACTCTGCCCCTGTGCCTGATCCGGCACGGCGAGGTGGAGTTTCTGCCGCTGAGCGAGGAGGTCGTCCACGGGCGGCTGTTGCGCGAATGTCACTTCCGGCTGCAGAGTGGCGATTACATGGCAATGGTCAGCCAGGGCTATCTGCGCCCCCCTCCCTCTTTCCCCCCCATTGGGGGGGATGAAAGGGGGGGGTGGGGCTGGGCCGACATCGCCGTCGCCGTGCGGCGCTGGACTGACACCGGCTGCGACGCCGATGAACTGCTGGGCGCGCTGGTGCGCACCTACCACCGCCTGAACCCCGAAGCGCCCCGGCAGGACGTGACCGTCGTTGCCATGCACGTCCGGCCCGTGCGCACCGTCACCGTCTGGACCGGCCCATCGGCCGACCCGGCACAGGACGAGGCGGCGTTGGAGAAATTGATGGCCGAGCCGGGCACGCGGGTTATCTGCGGCGATACCACCGCCCAGATCGCCGCCCGGCTGCTGGGGGCCACACTGGAGTTGGAGCCCCGCCCCGAAGACGGCTGGGCGGAGGTGCCGCCCGTCTCGCGCCTGGAGGGGGTAGACCTGGTCACGGAGGGGTTGGTGACGCTGGGCAAGGCGCGGGAGCGCATGGCGGGGGCGAAGCGGGTGCGCGACCTGCCTCGGAAGGAGGATGGGGCCACGCGGCTGGCCCATGCTCTGCTGGCAGCCGATAGAATCCACTTCATCATCGGCCTGGCGGTCAACCCGGCCCAGGCCGCCGACGTCGCCCACATCATCCCGCTGCGGCGGGCGGTGGTGGAGGGACTGGTGCATGACCTGGAGGCGCGGGGCAAGTTGGTGTCGGCTGAATACCTGTAACGAATTTACGAATTTACGAATTTACGAATCTACGAACCCAGGAGGTGTATATGACAATGCAGTATCACCAATGGATGAATAAATCCTGCTATCACAGACGAGAGGTGTGAACATGGAGCAACCTAAAATCGGCGTATACGTCTGCGAGTGCGGCATCAATATCGCCGCCACGGTCAACGTGCGGGAGGTGGTCGCCTTCGCCAGCCGGTTGCCCAACGTGACCGTCGCCCGCGAGTACAAGTACATGTGCTCCGAGCCTGGCCAGAACATGATCAAGGACGACATCCGGG
>CAYPOY010000429.1:0-3934 GCA_964412395.1 uncultured Anaerolineales bacterium
CTCTTCCCGCCGCCCTCCCCCCTATGGGGGGGATTAGAGGGGGGGGAGGGCCCGCTGCGCATCACGCTGAGCGAAGCGACCACCACCCCCGGCCGGGGCGCTCAGGTGGACCTGCCCCCGCCGCCCGACGTGGGCTTCTTCGGGCGGGATGAGACGCTGCTGCGGCTGGACCGCGCCTTCGACACCGCACCGGTGGCGCTTCTCCACGGCTTCTCTGGCAGCGGCAAGACCACTGCCGCCGCCGAGTTCGCCCGTTGGTACGGGCTCACAGGCGGAGTCGAAGGACCGGTGCTCTTCACCTCCTTCGAGCGCTACCTGCCGCTGCCCCGCGTGCTCGACCTGGTCAGCCGGGTCTTCGGCCAGGCGCTGGAGGACGCGGGCGTGCACTGGCTGGCGCTGGACGACGAGGCGCGCCGCCAGGTGGCGCTGCAGGTGCTGGCGCAGGTGCCGGTGCTTTGGATCTGGGACAACGTCGAGCCGGTGACCGGCTTCCCCGCCCGTACGGACTCGGCCTGGAGCCAGGAGGAACAGGAGGCATTGGCCCGCTTCCTGCGCGACCTGCGCGACCGGACGCGGGCCAAGGTGCTCCTCACCAGCCGCCGCGACGAGCGGGGTTGGCTGGAGGAACTGCCGGTGCGCATCCCGCTCCCGCCCATGCCGACGCGCGAGCGGGTGCAACTGGCCCGGGCGCTGGCCGAGCGGCACGGGCGGCGGCTGGAGCCACTCGATGCCTGGATGCCTCTTTTGCGTTTCACCGGCGGCAACCCGCTGACGCTCACCGTCGTGGTGGGCCAGGCGCTGCGCGACGGGCTGCGCACGCCGGAGCAGATCGAGGCTTTTGTGGAACGGCTGCGGGCGGGTCAGGCCGCCTTCGCCGACGAGCGCGACGCGGGCCGATCCAGATCGCTGGGGGCGTCGCTGGCCTACGGCTTCGAGCACGGCTTTGACGAGGAGGAGCGGAAGCGGCTGGCGCTGTTGCACCTCTTCCAGGGGTTCGTGGATGTGGATGTCCTGCGAATTATGGGCGACCCAGACGCTCCGTGGTGCTTGGACGAGGTGCGGGGGTTGGAGCGCGAGGACTGGATCGCGCTTTTGGACCGGGCGGCGGAGGTGGGGCTGCTGCAGGGATACGGCGGCGGCTGCTACCGCATCCACCCCGCCCTGCCCTGGTTCTTCCGCGAACTGTTTGCGGAGCATTATCCCTCCGTTTCCCCCTCCCCCGCTTCGGGGGAGGGGCCGGGGGAGGGGGTCATCGCCGAGCAAGCCTACGTGGAGGCCGTGGGCGCGTTTGGCGACTACTACCACAATGCCTACGAGGGGGGCAACCGCGACGTCATCGCCGCACTCACGGCGGAGGAGGCCAACCTGCTCCACGCCCGGCACCTGGCCCGCTGGCGGGGCTGGTGGCGCCGGGTGACCGGCACGATGCAGGGCCTGTGGACGCTCTACGACCACACCGGCCGGCGGGTGGAGTGGGCGCGGCTGGTGGCGGAGATCGTGCCCGACTTCGTGGACCCGGCCACGGGCGGCCCGCTTCCCGGCCGGGAGGAGGAGTGGGACTTCATTACCTACTACCGGGTACGCCTGGCCCGGGAGAAGCGCCGCTGGGACGAGGCGGAGCGGTTGCAGTGCGTCCGCGTTGATTGGAACCGGCAGCGGGCGGCGGAGGCCCTTGCCGCGCCCGAGACGGCGCGGGATGATGCCGCGCGGAACCGCATCCGCACACTGGCGGTCTCCCTGAGCGAACTGGGAAATATCCTACGAGAAAAGGGTGACCCGGCCTGTGTCGCCGCGTACGAGGAAGATTTCCGTCTATCCCAGCGCATTGGTGATGAGCCCGGCGTGGCCGTGACAGCCTTCAACCTGGGCCACGCCCACAAGGACCTCCCCGCCCTGCGCGACCTGGACCAGGCCGAATCGTGGTACCGCCGCAGCCTCGAACTCCGGGCCGCCGGGGACCGCCTGGGGCGGGTGCAGTGCTTCGGCCAGTTGGGCCTCGTGGCCTGCGAGCGCTTCAAGGAAGCCCGGCAGGCTGGCGTGCCCGAGGAGCGGCTGGTGGAGTATTTGAACCAGGCAGCGCACTCTTTTCATCAATCGCTCGACCTCACGCCCCCCAACGCAGTGAACGACCTAGCCACAGCACACAATGCACTCGGCAGTGTCTACGGTGACGCTAGCGACATGAAGCATTGCCTCCATCACTTCCGCGAGGCGATCCGCTACTGGGAGGGCGCCGGTGACGTCTACCACGCTGCAGTTGCCCGCCGCAACGTGGCCGTCACCTTCGCCGAGGCCGGCCGCTTCGCCGACGCGCTGGACTACGCCCACGCTGCGCTGCGCGGCTACGAGACCTTCGGCCCCCGCGCCGCCGACATGGTTCAGAGGACGCAGCGGCTCATCGCGCAGATCGAGCAACAGAAGCAACAGACCTCCGAGGTCTGAGAGACCTCGGAGGTCTCTGATGGAAGGAGAAACGGAACAATGACTATCCAGGAAATCTTGAACGGACTCGAACTCTACGACGGGACATTCCCGCGCAAGGCCCTGAAGGAAGCCATCGCTAAGCAGGAGCAGATCACCCCCGCGCTTCTGAAAATCATCGAACACGTAACCCAAAACATCGAAGAACTTCAGGAAAACTACATGGCGCACATCTACGCCCTGTACCTCCTGGCCCAGTTTCGGGAAGAGCGCGCCTATCCTCTGATCGTTGATTTCTTCTCCATCCCGGGCGAAATCACGTTGGATTTGACCGGCGACGTGGTGACAGAGTATCTTGGCCGCATCCTGGCTTCTGTCTCGGGAGGCGATACCGGCCTGATGACCTCTTTGGTGGAAAACGAGGAGGCGAATGAATACGTCCGAGCCGCGGCGTTGGACGGATTGGTGATCCTGATGGTCTGGGGTGAGAAATCCCGTGAGGAGGTTATGGCCTATCTTCAAAGCCTCTTCCGGGGGAAGATCGCCAGGAAGTATTCGGCCCTTTGGAATAGCCTGGTTGCCGTCAGTACACGCTTGTATCCCGAGGAGGTGTACGAGGATATTAAGCGAGCCTACGAGGACGGCCTGGTCGCCCCGTTCTTCATCGGCCTGGAAGACGTGGAGCGCGCTTTAGCCCGTGGCAAGAAGCAGGTGCTGAGGAGCTTAGAAGAGTATAGACACTACGAACCCATCAAGGATACGATCAGCGAGATGGAATGGTGGGCTTGTTTCAAGTAACAGTCTAGCGACTTCGCCTCAAACCGACAGGCCAACTGGGACGCAGATGCACACCGAACTGAGCTGGCGGCGTGAGTTCCTGTTGCCAGTTTCAAAACCGCCCGCCGTATTTCGTGTCGTGATTGACAAATTGGTCACGGCCGCCAATCTACCAATCTACCAGTCTACCAATCTACCAATTTACCAACCTACCAACCTACCAATGACGATGTCAAGCCGTCCACAGACCAAAGCCACTCTCTCCGAGGCCCTCATCGAGCGCCTGATCCGCACAACCGGTGTCTCGGCCATCATCTTCCTGGCGCTCATCTTCCTGTTCCTGTTGCGCGAGGGCGGTACGACGTTCCTCAATGTGCCGCTTGGGGACCTGCTCCGGACCCGCTGGTATCCCAACGAGGGATACTTCGGCGTCCTGCCGCTAGTGCTGGGGTCGCTGCTGGTGACGGTCGGTGCGGCGGTCATCAGCCTGCCGTTGGGACTGCTGACGGCGGTCTTCATCGCGGAGGTGGCACCCCGCTGGGTACGGGAGATCCTCAAGCCCTTCATCGAGGTGCTTGCAGGCATTCCCTCCGTGGTGTTGGGCTTCCTGGGGATGCTGGTCGTCTCGCCACTGGTACGCGAGCACCTGGGCGCCCCGACCGGCCTGACCGCACTGGCCGGCTCGGTGATGTTGGGCTACATGGCGCTGCCCACCATCATCAGCGTGGCCGAGGAT
>CAYPOY010000430.1:0-3924 GCA_964412395.1 uncultured Anaerolineales bacterium
AGGCGGTCTCGAGGCCCAGTTCTTCAGCCCGGGCCAGCATCTCAAGTGCAGCAGGGTCAATGCTCCTGCTCAGAATCTTCTCACTGTAAGACTTTTCAGTCATGGGAAATCACCTCCTCCTTCATGGATTGCTTGCCAGTTGTTGCTGGCTTTCCAACGCTTCCAGGAATTGCCGGGCCGTGGCCTGACTGGCCTGCTGGATGACCTCGCGGGGATAGCGCAGGCTGAGTGCCTTGGTGGGGCAGGCCTCCACGCAGGCCGGGCCGCCGGGCCGGTCCACACACAGATCGCATTTGAAGGCGGCCCTTTTCTCTCGACCGGCCACTTCCGTGGTGGCCACGTGGATGGCGCCGAAGGGACAGACCATCATGCACAGCCGGCACCCGATGCACAGCCGCTGATCCACCGCCGTGTAGGTCTCGGTGCGGTAGGTGGCCCCGGTGGGACAGACCTTCACGCACGGGGCATCCTCGCACTGGCGGCACTGGGTGGATATTTTGACGCTATCCACCTGTATCACGTGGTTGCGGGGCTGCAACCGCTCGCCGGCCAGGACAGCGCCGATGATGCTGCCCGCCTCGGTGTGCGCTGCGGCGCAGGCCAGCTCGCAGGTGTGACAGCCCAGGCAACGCTCTGGGTTGACCAGGATGAACGGACCTTCTACAGGCATACTTTTCACCTCCTTTTTACGTGGGAATCGTCAGGGTTTCAAAAAGACAAGGAACGGCCCTATGTTCGGCAAGGTCTCCGACCGCCGCCGAAAGGGGGCTTGGTTGGAGACCTTGCCCAACGAGCGGACGAGGGACGACCGAACGTGAAATGTGAAACGTGAAGAATGGGGACAACAGGGGACAATCAAATGTGCACCCACGGCCAGAGGCACCGGGGTGCACCCCGCGTTCGAGGAACGTCCAGCAGGTTGGCAGGCTTTCATTGCCTCACAAAGGGTTTCAACCCCCGGCCAGACTTGGCAAGTTACAGCGTCGTCTTGTGCCGCCGGAGTACATCTCCGGCCGGCTCCTAATCAGGATAGCACTTGTGCCTCCAATACACAACACCCGTTCGGAAGGAATTTATCCCCTCCGAACGGGTGAAAAAGGAAAGCAGGCTACAACAGACCCCACTTCGTCGCCCGCATTACGGCTTCGATACGATTGTGGGCGCCCAGTTTCTGGTAGAGGCCCTGGACGTATGTCTTGACAGTGTTCTCACTCAGGCAGATCCGCTCTCCAATCTCGCGGTTGGTGAGTCCCTCAGCGATCAGACGCAGGATCTCAATCTCGCGCAGGGTGAAATGGTCGGGGCTATTAGCCTCTGGGCCCTCCCGTAGCCAATGGATCATCATGCGGGTGGCACGCGGGTCTACCGGCGACCCTCCCTGCACCAGTTCGCGAATACTGCGCCGCAGGTCGGTGCTGGCTACGTCCTTCAACACGTACCCTTTCGCTCCGGCGTGGATGCACTCGCGCACGACATTGCCGTCGAGGTAACCGGTCAGGATCAGCACCTGCGTCTGTGGCGTTTCGCGCTGGATGCGGTAGCAGAGTTCGATGCCGCTGATTTTGGGGAGGCGCACGTCCACCAGCGCCACATCGGGCTGGGTCTCCCGGACAACGCGCAGCGCCTCTTTGCCGTCCGCGGCCTCCCCGACGATCTGGAACTCGGAGTCGCCCCGCAGAATGGCCGAGATGCCCCGGCGCACGATTTCGTGGTCGTCAACAATCACTATGCGGATCATCCGCCCCCCGCTTCGCCTCGCGGCAGCGGCAGTTGGGCCTTGAGCACCAGCCCTCCCTCCTCTCCGTTCATCAGACTCAACCTCCCGCCGGCTCGCTCCACCATCGCGCGCAAGGTGAAGAGACCAGCGTGGTAGCCATCGCCCTCCATCACATCCGGCAGGCGCGAAGGAGCGATTCCAATGCCATTGTCTTGCACCGTGACGGTCAGAGTGTCGTTGTTGGAGGAAAGGCTGACCAGCACCATCGTCGCCTGGGCGTGCTTGCGCACGTTGGCCAGCGCCTCCTGTACGACGCGCACCACCACGCCACGCAGTTCAATATCCGGGAGCGCTAGTTGGGGGGGAAGCAGTAGGCAGGTTTCGATGCCCGTGGCTTCCTCAAACCCTCGTACCAGTGTCTGCAGCGCGCAGGAGAGCGACTCCTGGTCAGTGCTGCGCGCGAGTGTAAAGATAGCGCTGCGCACCTCCGCGCTTCCCCGGGCCGCCATACGATGAACGGCCTCCAGGTGGGGAAGTGGGGAACGGCCGGCGCTCGAGGCCTCCAACCCGCGCTCTGCCTCGAGGCCGATGCCATAAAAGAGTTGTGCCACTGTGTCGTGCAGGTCATGGGCCAGCCGCTCCCGCTCCCGCAGACGGGCCATCTCCTCTGCTTTGGCATAGAGACGGGCGTTCTCAATAGCCACGGCTGCCAGGTCGGCCAGGCTGGTCAGCAGCGTCTCGTCTTCCGGGGTGAAAGGTGGGTGCCCCGGCCGCTGTCCCAGGAACAGACTCCCCAGCACGTGGTCACGGAAGCGCAGAGGCACGCCCAGAAAGGGGCCAATCGGTGGATGTCCTGCGGGAACTCCCACGCTGGCCGGGTGCTGGTCAACCTGCACCAGGCGCAGCGGACGGCCCTCCTTGTGCGGCAGGCCCAGGATGCCGCGTCCCTGGGGCTGGACAAGGCCGCACGGGGTAGGCCAGCCGTGGACGCGCAGGACCTCGTAGCGGGTCGGATCCTCCTCGTCGAGCACCAGGATGCCGCCGAACTCCGCCTCGACGAGTTCCGCCGCCGCATCTACAATCTCCTGAAGCAGAGGGTCCAGGTCCAGTTGGGCGGCGATGGAACTGGCGATCTGCATCAACCGCAAGGGGTATTCAGGATGCTCAATCTCGGGTGGTTTTGTCATTGGTCATCATATTGGTCGCGCTTGCGTCTGCCTCCAAGTATGAGCCGAATTGCAATTTTGGACAAGTGGGGCGTGATGCGTGAGGGGATCAGCCCTCCAACTGCTGCCGCATCTGGCGGAAGTTGAGGCGCAGCGTGCACGCCAGGTGGATGATGTGGTAGCCGCGCACCCGGTGCCTCCCGGTCAGTTCGATGGCCTGACACTTCCGCCGTGGCCGGGGTTGCTGCACTGGATGCCGCCGCCTGGTTCGCCCGCGCCTCACAAGACCATAATGGGGTCCAAAGCGATCAAATCCTCAAAATCGGACGGTTGGAGCTTTTCAAACTCCTTCTGTAGCACCTTCCTGTACACCCATTCCGTGCCGGTCAGGATGGTCGCGTTTTCGCACCATAACTGGGCGGCCAGGTCTTTGTGTTTGACGTCAATGTCCTCTCGCCCCTTGGTCTCAATCAGGTGATGAACTCCATCAGTCGTTACAGCCACAAAGTCTGGCTCATAGTAACGCAGGTTGGCCGCCGAGTCGGTGTAGGGGATGGTGAAGTTGAATCGTTCCGGGAGTTTGGCGAAGCGGACTACATCGGGGGCATGATCGAGAAAGAAGGCAAAGGCCCTTTCAAATTCGTTGTCGGCGGCGACGAGGTTGAAGACGGTCTTGGTGGCTGCAAGGGTTGGGCGAGACCAGGGGAAGCCTTCGGTCGTGGAGAGGCTACGCCCGGCGTGTTCCAGGGTGGGCGTCTGTTCCTCGACAACCGCCTCCCTCAGCGCAGCGACGAAAACCTTGACGGTGACGTGCTGGGCCACGGGATGCGCGATGGCCTTGATCATCGCCGGGGCGTTCAGATCAACCGGCTCACCAAAGGCTTTGGTCTGGAGAAACTCTCTGATTTTGGGAACCAGGGCGGCAAATTGGGAGGGCAATTTCAGGTCGGAGGCAATGCGCTTGGCATAGTAGGAGATGACTTCCTCTCGACTTTATCCATTTGAGAGTCTTTGAGGAACTCGAAAGCCAAAGGTAAATCC
>CAYPOY010000431.1:0-3898 GCA_964412395.1 uncultured Anaerolineales bacterium
CGTTGCGGCGTGCAACGAGTACCTGGCAGACGCCGCGCCTTAGGCAGATCATAGACACCCGGTGAATTCCTGAATTCACCCCAAACGCATAGCGGGTTGCGAGTCTTCTGAACTCGCAACCCGCTTTAGCGGGCATGGAAATCAACACAGGGAACAATCTGGACTCTACTGCGTGTAACGTCGTGAGAGCGCAGGCGGGAACCTGCTACCCCACGTCAGAGAAACTCTTTCAGGCTGTGCTCCACCGCGTAAGCAGCAGCCTCGGCACGGTTCGTCAGGCTCAGTTTTCTCAGGATGCTGCTAACGTAGTTACGCACTGTACCCTCACCCAGAAACAGTGCCCCGGCAATCTCCCGGTTCGTCTTCCCTTCGGCCACCTGGGCCAAAACGCGCATCTCCTGGTCGGTGAGGCTGGCGAAGGCTTCCTCATGCTCTTTGCGCGCTGCTTCGCGCACACGGGCGAAGACCCGCTGCGTGAGTGCCGGGTCCAGCAGCGCCTCTCCTCTTCCCACTGCCTCCACTGCTCGGATTAGATCGTCGCTGCCGATTTGCTTGAGTACATAGCCACACGCCCCGGCAGCGATAGCATCGAACAGCATCTCATCCTCAGCATAAGATGTGAGCATGATGACTTTGACCTCGGGGGCCTGCTCAACGATTTTTCGGCAAGCGTCAATTCCGCTCCCCCCCAGCAGCCTGATATCCATCACCACGACATCGGGACGCAGGAGCAGAGTCTTCTGAACGGCCTCCTTAACCGTGGCAGCCTCGTCCAGGACCGTAAAATTTCGATGACGGTCAAGGAGCGTGCGCAGACCCAGCCGCACTACCTCGTGATCATCCACGATGATAATTCTGAGTGCCATACCACCTCTTCCATCCTCCCCTCTCCATCCTCCCCCTTCCATCCTCCCCTCTCCATCCTCAATAGGGCACAGTAAGAATCAGAGTCATGCCCTCATTCGGCGCGGTGTTAATATCCAGCATGCCGTCAAGCAAACGTGCGCGCTCGCGGATGTTCCGCATCCCCTGCCCCTTGTTGATCGGCAGTGTCGAGAGCCCAATGCCATCGTCGGATATGGAGAGTTGCAACGCATTAACGCCATATCGCAGACGTACCTCGACCCGCCGGGCCTGTGCGTGCCGGGCCGCGTTGGTCAACGCTTCGCGCGTAATTTGGAAAATGTGCTGTCGGCGCTCGGCCCTCAGCATCCGGATGTTCTCACCTTCCACGATGAACCTTGTCTCCAGCAGTGTGTTGACGTGAAAATCCTTGAGCATCTTGTTCAGGCCCACCTCAAGGTCATCGTCTGGCATCTTGCCACGCAGGTCGAAAATATAGCGGCGAATGTCTTGAATGGTCTGATTCAGGCTTTCAATCGCGCGCGTCAGTTGGGCACGCGCCGCTTCCGGCTCGTCGGAAATGTTGTGCCGGGCTCCCTCCAGCATGAGCCCGGCAGCGTAGATGGATTGGATGATACCATCGTGCAACTCTCGCCCAATACGCTCCCGCTCGCGGGCCAGCGCCTGCATCCGCTCTACGCTCTCCAGCCAAAGTTCCGCCTCGCTCAGAACCACACCTAGCGCCCGCACGACCCCATAGGTAATGGCGACGCCACATAGGCCACGGAGGAGCGAGATCGGGATGCCCGTCACCTGCCAAAGCACCTCCTGGTTGAGCCAATTTGCAGGGAAGAAAGCGAAGAAGAAGGGGGCAGCCGGACCGATCAGGCCTCCAAACAAGGCGAAAAATCCCAAAGCAAACCAGGTAATGCGCAAGTGGGGCTTGACCATCGGCAGCCGTTCGGACTCGATGGTACGATAAGCCTGGCGGCGTAGCCCCAATGCCCCCACCAGGCCACCAGGCAGTGCCAACCCATAGCGTGCAGCAATCTCGCCGCCGAGCCACACCTGCTCCGAGGGTAACCCGACCAGGCGGGCAGCGACTAAACCGATCAACCACAGCGCCAGGAGACCGCCGGCAGATGCCCAGTGCTCCCACCGTCGCTCCTCCAGCGACATGTAGGCCTGCACAGCGAAAGCCAGCAAGCAAGCATAGCCAATACCCAGTAGAAGCAGCCGCAACCAAGCGAGCCAGGGGACCGAAGCCCCCGAAGACACAAGCCACGCAGGACTCCAGGCCACCAACGACTCACAAAAACCAAAGACCGCCAGTGGTGTAAGACCACGGGCGATCTCCAGTCGTGCACTGCGGCGGGCCAGGAAGACGATTGAGAGGCCCAACACGAAGAATGCCTGTCCATGCAAAAGTGCCAGCACCAACTGATGAGCGGCGAGAACCTCTCGCAGCCAAAACATCCGATAATCCAACCTTTCCCCTTATAGCCTTCTATTTAATTATACCAGCGATATCTTTTCGAGGCAAGATGCAGACACCAACCCTTGTACCGCACAGTGGCATAGGGTACCGAGCATCCCAACACCGATTCATCTCCACCCAGGCAAATCGGTGTGCTTTGCCCCTCCAAGCAACAAAACGGCCACCCGACCTACACAGGACGGCCGCCGCCACGCCTGAGAGCCCGCCGGATACTACGACGCCAGAGACATATAGTAAGTGCGGTACACCTTGTAACGCTGCCCGCCCAGGTTCTGGACGAGGCGATTGATCATCACGTTATGCTCGGCGGTGAGTGACATGTCAAGCCAGGCATATCCCTTGCGCAGGAGCGCCTGCGCCGTCTCCAGATAGAGCAGCGAATCCAATCCCCGCAAGCGGTATCCCTCCAGCACAGCCAATAGTTTCAGGCTGGCTACGTCAATGTGGCGCATACGCCACCATAGCCGGAGCCAACCCACCGGGAAGAGACGCCCGTTGACATCTTTGAGCGCCCGGTTTACGTCGGGTATCGTCGCCGCAAATCCGACTGGCTGGCCATCTATTTCAGCGAGGAAGACCAGGTCGGGATCAATCACATGTCGCAGTTCCTCGGTGAAGTGGACGAACTCCCGTTCATCCATCGGCACGTGGTTGCGCATATAGCCCATCGCTTCGTTGATCAGGTGCATCACCCGTGCCACTTCCGCGTCCCAGTCCTCCATTCGCATAGCACGAATCCGAACCCCGGTTCTGCGACGCACGATTTCCACCACGCGCAGTATTTTGGGTGGCAGGTTGACGACATCCCCGTTGAACACAGCCAGGTCTATCCAATACGCATAGGCATCCCGGTACTTAACCAGGCCATACCGCTCCAAAAGATCGACGTAGTAGGGCGGGCTATGGCCGCACAGCAGTACCGGTGGGTAGTCGAGGCCCTCAATGAGCACGCCGGGTGAATCATCCATCGAGAAGTAATACGGGCCACGAATGGTCTCCATCCCCCTTCCGCGAGCCCAGTCGCACACAGCGTCCAACAAGGCTCGGGCGACCTCGTAGTCGTCGAAGGTCTCGAAAAAGCCGAACCCCGCTGCTCTCTCGTTCAAGAACCGATTGGCGCGGTGGTTGATCCAGCCGGCGATGCGGCCCACATCCCGCCCATCGCGCCGGGCCAGGAACAGGGCGGCCTCGCCATAGCGGAAGAACGGCCCCATCTGTGGGTCCAGGGTGTGCAATTGGCTACGAATAAGCGGAGGCACCCATAAAGGATCATCGCGGTAGACCTGCCACGAGAAATGCACAAAGCGCTCGCGGCCCCGCTGATCCTGGACTGGCACAATCTGGACGCCCGGTATGGCACTGGGTACGCTAGTTCTAGTCACCACGTCTGGACAATCCATCTGCACTCATTGCCTGGAGGCACGGGCTGTGTCCCACACTTCCATACACACAGTTATCTTCTGATCCAATTATACCAACGAAGCACCAGGCACACAAGGTACCGAATTGACTCACTAAAAAGGTTACCGAAAATCAATCGTTGACTCACGAAAGAAG
>CAYPOY010000432.1:0-3889 GCA_964412395.1 uncultured Anaerolineales bacterium
GAGATTCACGCCGTCATGGTCTCCGAACGCGAGGGGAAGCCACCAGTGGGTGTGGTGTCTCACACCGATGCCATTGCTCATTATGAGGAGGATCTGACAACCATCCGGGCCTATGATGTGATGACAACCGACGTCATCAGTATCTCGGAGGATGCCAACGTGGGGGAAGCGGCCAAGAAACTGCTGGAGAGCAACATCCATCGCTTGCTGGTGGTGAGCGAGGAAGGCAAGCCGTTGGGTATCCTTTCGACCACCGACATTATTCGAGAGATGCGTGGCGCTCGCTGGGTGTGGTATCTGGACTGACGTAGCCGGGAGGATATGTTATGGACAAACGGATCATCACTATCGAACGACACATCGTCGAGCAGCAGCAGCGTTACCCTGAGGCGACAGGCATGTTTTCCAGCCTGCTGTACGACACTGCCCTGGCAGCCAAAATCATTGCCCGCGAGACTACCCGCGCTGGCCTGGCCGAGATCTTGGGCCTGGCCGGCAAGGTAAACGTGCAGGGCGAGCGGCAGATGAAACTAGACGTCTTCGCCAATGAGACGATGGTTCGGATGAACAGTTACACCGGGCGGCTGGCGGTGATGGCCTCAGAGGAGGAAGAGGATATCATCCCTATCCCCGAAGAGTATGGGACCGGCAAGTACGTGCTTGCCTTCGATCCTCTTGACGGCTCCTCTAACATTGACGTAAACGTCAGTGTCGGTACTATCTTCGCAGTCTACCACCGCTTGAGCGCGGGCGGACCGGGTACGCTGGAGGATTGCCTCCAGAAGGGGCAACATCTGGCTGCCGCAGGCTACGTGATCTACGGCTCCAGCACGATGATGGTGTACACGACCGGGCAAGGAGTACACGGCTTCACGCTTGACCCTAGCGTAGGGGAGTTTCTGCTCTCTCACCCCGACATTCGCATGCCTGCCAGTCCGAAGTACTATAGTGTCAACCAGGGATACGAGCGGTATTGGAGCGATGGAGTGAGGCGATTTACCCGCTGGCTGCAGGGAATGGATCAGGAGGCCCCGCGCAAGCCGCTTTCGAGCCGCTACATCGGCTCGCTGGTGGCCGATTTCCACCGCAACTTGTTGGACGGAGGGATCTTCTACTACCCTGCAGACGCCAGGAGACCTAACGGTAAATTGCGCCTGCTCTACGAAGCCACCCCCTTGGCTTTCGTTGCTGAACAGGCTGGAGGCTACGCTTCGGATGGGCGTCGTAACATCCTCGATGTGCGACCTGAAAGCCTGCACCAGCGCATCCCGCTCTTCATCGGCAATCGGGAGCTGGTTGGGCAGGCGGAGGAGTTTATATCCCGCTATGACAGATAGATGCAAGCTAACGGTGAGGAAGTAAATATGACTGGAGAAAGTATCGTGAGAGAAATAGACATGGCCAGTCTGGAGACTAGAACACTGGCTGAACTGCGCGAATTGGCTAAAGAATGGGAGGTTTCCGGCTGCAGCCGGTTGAAAAAAGAGGATCTCATCCTGCGACTGTTGCGGGCCAAAGCGGAGCGAGAGGGTCTGATGTTCGGCGGTGGCGTGCTGGACATCGTAGATGACAATAAGGGCTACCTACGCTGTGATCATTACAAGCCGGGGGCCGAGGACGTGTACGTCTCGCAATCTCAGATCCGTCGCTTTGGATTGCGCACCGGCGATATGGTGGTCGGGCAGGTGCGGCCGCCGAAGGAGAGCGAGAAGTACTTTAGCCTCTTACGCGTGGAGGCGGTGAACGGGATGGACCCGGAAGCGGCCAAACAACGACCATCTTTTGAGTCACGGACGCCGATCTTTCCCAACGAACGCTTCACACTGGAGACCTCCTCAGACAACCTGACGACACGGCTGTTGAGCATGATTGCGCCGATTGGGAAGGGACAGCGTGGACTTATCGTATCACCGCCAAAGGCCGGCAAGACCATTGTGCTCAAGCGCGTCGCCAATGGTATCACGGCCAATCACCCCGAAGTGCACCTGATGGTCGTGCTCATCGGTGAGCGGCCTGAGGAGGTCACTGATATGGACCGCTCGGTGGAAGCCGAGGTCATCAGTTCGACCTTCGACGAGCCAGTGCGAAGCCACGCTAAGGTGGCGGAGATGGCGCTGGCACGAGCCAAGCGGCTGGTGGAGGCTAAACGGGACGTCGTCATCCTCCTCGACAGCATCACCCGCCTCTCGCGTGCTTACAACCTGGTCGTTCAGCCCAGCGGCCGCACCCTCTCCGGCGGCCTTGACCCGGCGGCACTCTATCCGCCCAAGCACTTCTTCGGCGCAGCCCGCAATATCGAGGAGGGAGGCAGCCTCACCGTCATCGCCACCTGTCTGATTGATACCGGCAGCCGTATGGATGACATGATTTACGAGGAGTTCAAAGGCACTGGCAATATGGAACTCCATCTGAGCCGCAAACTGCAGGAACGGCGGATCTTCCCTGCTTTCGACATCGAGCGCTCTGGCACGCGACGGGAGGACTTGCTGCTCGATGAGGACACGCTGTCCAAGGTATGGCTAATGCGGCAACGTTTCCTGGATTCCCAGTCATCCGGTTACAGCTCTGTCCAGGCGATGCAGGAATTATTCCGCGTCCTCAAAAGCACGCAGGATAATGAGGAATTCCTCAACCTGTTTGTAAGGATGGCGGAGATGGAGGGCCGTTAACGCAGGACAAGTTGCCAACTTGTCCCACTGCGACGAGGACTGGTGCAGCGGTGATCTTCCCCCGCCTATGGCGGGGGCTTCTTCTCCAGAAACTCTCGCACAGCCTTTGCTGCTTCTGCCGGCCGCTCCAGCATTACCATGTGGCCTGCGCCCTCGACCAGCATCAGTTGTGCGTTGGGGATGTGTTCGGTCAGAAAATGGGCGTACTTGGGCGGGGTGAGTTGGTCTGCTGTACCTGCGATGACCAGCGTGGGAGTCCCGATCTCTCCCAGTTGTTTCATCACGTTAAAGCGGTCGCAGGCGGTGAAGTCGCCAGAGAGCACATCGGGGCCAGTCTCCAAAAGTGCCTGTCGCCCCAGTTCGGTCAGCGCCGTGGGCGCCTCCGACGACCAGGCAAAGCGCGTGATGAGTTCTATGCTGCCCTCGAAATCGCTATGGATCCCCTCCAGGATGGCGGTGACCACGCGCAGCCGCGCCCCCGTCGCCACCAGCACCAGCCCGGCCACCCGGGCCTGCCCTGAGCTCGCCGAAGGGTCGGCAAAATCCAATGCCAGCGTCAAGGCGATGGCTCCGCCCATTGAGTGACCTGCGATAACCGCTCGCCCAATCCCCAGTGTGTCGAGGAATTCAATGATGGCCTTCGCATAGCCTTCGATGATATCACATCCTCGCCCACCCGAACGCCCGTGCCCCGGCAGGTCGAGCGTGTAGACTGTGGCTCCAGGCAGGCGACGCAGCTCGCCTGGCCAGTGCAACCGATTTCCTCCAGCCCCGTGCACCAGTACCAGCGTGGGGTCGTCTGCAGCCCCCCGGCTTACAGTATAGAAAAGGTCTCCCCCGGCAACTTCTGCATCCGGTCCCATTGGCCCATTGTTCATTGTTTCATTGTTCATTGCCTCATTGATCCCTTGCCGTCGGCAGCGTACTCAACGTCTCTCCATGCAACGCCCGCCGCATCGCCTCCCGATCGTCCCAGGGGTATTCCGTCGTACCAAAGCACATGGACTGCTCGTGTCCCTTGCCGCAGGCGATGACCACGTCGCCAGCGCGGGCCTTATGGCACGCCAGCAAGATCGCCTCCCCCCGGTCGGGCACGCGCCACAGGTCCACCCCCTCGTGCTTACCCTCCACTGTGGCTGCGGCGACGCTCTCGGCCATAATCTCCTCCAGGCTCTCGGTGCGGGGGTCCTCGGCGGTGATGATGACCAAATCGGCCAGCC
>CAYPOY010000433.1:0-3885 GCA_964412395.1 uncultured Anaerolineales bacterium
CGGCCAGCAGCCCCACCAACTCCCCGTCCACGGCGACCAGCATCGCCGTCTTGCCCTCCTCCTCCAGGCGGCGCATCTCATCCTCCAGCGCAATCACCTCGACGGCGTGTTCTTTCAGAAACGCCCGGCTACCCACCAGCACCGCACGGCCGTCTACCATGCCGCGCACCCCCTTACCGCGCACGGTCTCGAAGTCGGTCAGTTCCCCCAGCACGATCCCCATTGCCTCAGCGCGGGCTACAATCGCCCGACCCAACGGGTGCTCGGAACCGTGTTCTACGCTCGCCGTCCAGCGCAGAAGGCCCTCACCCCCAACCCCCCATCCCCCTTCCCCCTCTCCCAAAATCGGGAGAGGGAGAAGGGGGCATGCCACCACGTCGGTCACTTCCGGCCGGCCCTTGGTAAGGGTGCCCGTCTTGTCGAAGACCACCACCCGCACGTCCCGCATGGCCTGGATGGCCTCGCCGGAGCGGATGAGGATACCGTTCTCGGCGCCAATGCCGCTGCCCACCATCAGCGCCGTGGGCGTGGCCAGCCCCAACGCGCAGGGGCAGGCGATGACCAGCACCGAGACGGTGTTGATCAGTGCCAGCGTGAAACGGCCCAGGTTGGGGTCCACCCAGGGCAGGAAACCGCTGGCCCACACGGTGATGGGGCGCAGCGTCTCGGGGAACAGGAACCAGGCCAGGAAGATGAACAGCGCGACGCCCACCACGACGGGCACAAAGACAGCCGTCACCCGGTCGGCGAAAGCCTGGATGGGCACTTTGGTTCCCTGGGCCTGCTCGACCAGGCGCACCATCTGGGCCAGGAACGTATCCTGGCCCACGCGGGTGGCATGTATTCTCAGCAGCCCGTCCTGGTTGACCGTGGCCCCGATCACCTCGTCGCCTGGGTGCTTGTTGACCGGCATAGATTCGCCCGTGGCCATGGACTCGTCCACGGCGCTCTCACCGGCGACCACGACCCCGTCGGTGGGGAGCTTTTCGCCGGGGCGGACGACCATCACGTCGCCCACCTGCACCGCCTCGATGGGTACCTCCCGCTCCACACCGTTCACCAGGACGCGGGCGGTCTTGGCTCCCAGTTCCAGCAGTTTGCGGATGGCCTGGGAGGCGCGTCCCTTGGCGCTCGCCTCCACGTACCGGCCGGTCAGGTGGAAGGCCATAATCATAGCCGACACCCCAGCATAGGTGGGGATGGGCACGAAGAAGGTGGTAATGCCAGTGAGGAAGGAGGCCCCGGTGCCCAGCGCGATGAGCGCGTCCATGTTAGGTGCGCCGTGGATGGTCGAACTCCACGCCGCCACGTAGGTGCGCCGGCCGGCCCAGAAGAGCACCGGCGCTGCCAGAAGGAGCATCCCCAGTTTGAAGACGGTCGGGTTGGGCCAGGCCACTCCCACCAGCATCTCCGGCAGCATCCACAGGATGATGGGCCCGGTAAAGGCCCAGGCCAGGAGCATCCGCTGGCGGGCGTCCTGCATTTTGCGCACGTAGGTCGGAATGGCTTTCCGACCTACCTGCTCCTCCGCCGTTGGCAGCACCTCGTAGCCCGCCTCGGCCACAGCGCGGCGGAAATCGGGCAGCCCGGTCACGGTGGGGACGTATTCCACGGTGGCCTTCTCGGTCGCCAGGCTGACGTTGACGTTGAGCACGCCGGCCGTCTCTGCCAGCGCCCCCTCGACGTGGGCCACGCAACTGGCGCAGGTCATGCCGCCGATGGGCAGACTGACGGTTTGGGTGGCCACATCGTAGCCCGTATCGCGCACGGCGCCAACCAGGCGCTCCAGGGGGACCAGTTTTGGGTCAAGAACGACCGACGCCTGCTCCGTCGCCAGGTTGACGTTGGCATCCAGGACACCTTCCACCTCTTTCAGCCCGTGCTGCACGTGGGCCACGCAACTGGCGCAGGTCATGCCCTCGATGGGCAACGTCACCCTTTGCTGTTCTTCGCTCACTTCAGCCTCCTCACTTTTGTGCTCCCATTCGGCGCAGTCGCATACCGTTCAGGATCACCGCCACCGACGCCCCGACATCGGCCGCAATCGCCATCCACAGCGTGGTCAGACCCGTTGCCGCCAGAGCGAAGACAACCGCCTTGACCGCCAGCGCGAACACGATGTTGGCCGCCAAGACGCCTCTCGTCTTGCGGCTGAGATGGACGATGAACCCCAGTTGGGCCAGGTCGTCGCCCATCAGGACCACGTCGGCGGTCTCCATCGCCTGGGCTGAGCCTGCACCGCCCATGGCGATGCCCACGTCCGCCTGGGCCAGCGCCGGGGCATCGTTCACACCGTCGCCGACCATGGCCACGGTCTGGTACTCCTCCGCCAACACCACGATGGCGATCACCTTTTCTTCCGGCAGCAGCCCGGCACGTACCTCGTCCACCCCGACCTGGCGGCCGATTTCCGCTGCCACGGTAGGACTGTCGCCGGTGAGCATCACGGTGCGGATGCTTCCCTGGGCCTTCAGGTCAGCAATCGCCTGGCGGCTGCCGGGACGCGGCGTGTCGGCCACGGCGAATAGCGCGCACACCTCGTCGTCGTGCCGCACCAGGATCACCGTCTTGCCCTGGGCGGCCAGTTCGTCGGCCAACCGGCAAACAGACTCTGGATGTGGAAAATACTCGTCAAAGTGGGAATGGCTGGCGACCGTGACCGCTGCGCCGTTCACGGCGCCCTCCATCCCCCGCCCACCCAGCACGGTGACGTCCTGGGCGCGTGGCACTGCTATCCCCCTGGCCTGTGCCTCCGCCAGCAACGCCCGGGCCAGCGGATGGGACGACTGCGCCTCGACCGCAGCCGCGTGTTGCAGCCCGCAGTCATCGGGACACTTCCCGCAGGTGCAGACGTCCACGACGTCGGTCACAATGGGACGCCCACCGGTCAGGGTGCCGGTCTTGTCGAAGGCGAAAACCCGCACCCGGCTCAACGTCTCCAGATAACGACCGCCCTTGATGAGCACCCCGCGGGAGGCCGCGTTGGTCATCGCGCTCACCAGGCTGACCGGCGTACTGATGACCAGGGCGCAGGGACAGGCGATGACCAGCATCTGCAAGGCCCGCATCAGCCAGCCGTGGTCTCCCCAGAATGGCTGCCCGAAGAACAGCGGCGGGACGGTGGCCACGAGCAAGGCGGTCGCGGCCACCGCCGGCGTGTAGATACGGGCAAAGCGGTCAATAAAGCGCTGCACCGGCGCCTGGCGCGATTGGGCCTGTTGAACCAGCGCACGCATACGGCTCAGGGTATTGTCGGCCGCCAGGCGGGTCACCTCCACCTCCAGTGCGCCGCTAAGGTTGACTGTGCCGGCGAAGACCTCATCGCCCGGTTTCTTCTCCACCGGCACGCTCTCGCCGGTGATGGGGGCCTGATCCACCGCGCTCTGCCCGGCGCGCACCACACCGTCCACGCTGACCCGGTCGCCGGGGCGAACCAGCACGCGATCACCGACGGCCAACTGCTCCACCGGCACTTCCTGCGGCGGCGGTCGGGAGACCTTGCCGAACAAAGGGAGTTTCAGCGCCACCGGCGGGGCCAGATCGAGGAGGCTCTCCAACGCGCCCCGTGCTTGCTCCGTGGCGAACTCCTCCAGCGCCTCGCCCAGCGCGAAGAGCACGACTACAACCGCTGCCTCGGCCCACTCGCCGATGAACGCCGCGCCAACGACGGCGATGACCATCAGTGTGTTAATGCCCAATCTATGAGAGAGCCACACTTCCTGAAAGGCGTGCCGCGCCACCGGGATACCTCCCACGACGATAGCCGCCGCAAAGAGGGCCGTCCGGCTCCAGCCGGGCGCACCAGCCAGCGCCAGCGCCAGCCCCAACAACGTCAGCAGCCCGGCGACGGCGGCCAGCGTCGTCTCGCGCTCCGAGAAGACGAAG
>CAYPOY010000434.1:0-3883 GCA_964412395.1 uncultured Anaerolineales bacterium
AGGCTGAGACGGAGTGTGCTTTGTGCGAAAAATTGGGTATTCTTCATTGCTGAATGGTTGGGGTTGCCCCGCACCTATACCGCGCTGCATTTTCTCGTCGCCGGCGACCGGCACGACGTGGCCTATATCGAACGGGTGGCGCGTGAGGTTGAGGATCGGGTCGAGCGCAGCGGCCTGGAGGTCGCCCGCACCGACATCCCCACGCCAGGCAAGTTGCCGCAGGATTCCACGTATCAGACGCTGGTGATGCTGCTGGGAGCGCTGGGGGTCTGCTCCCTGGTCGTGAGCGTCTTCCTGCTGATCAACACAGTGTCGGCGCTGTTGGCACAGCAGGTGCGCCAGATTGGCGTGATGAAGGCGATAGGCGGTCGTGTGAGCCAGATCGTGCGCATGTACCTGGGCATGGTTACGGTGTTCGGGCTGCTCTCGCTCGTCATCGCCGCGCCGCTGGGGGCCTGGGCTGCCCGTTGGATCATCAATTTCATGTCCTATTTCATCAACTTCAATCTGGGCGAATTCAGCATCCCGCTGCAACTCGACTTTATCCATTTGTATTCGACCCCCATATCTGGGTTGAAATTGTAGCACGCACCTATATGCAGGGGGTCAATATTGCTAAAATGGCTCAAAATCGGCCAAAATCAGTGAAAATTGGCCCAAAAACGCCGAAATGGATAAAGTCGAGTGCAAGTGCTGGCTCTGGAAGCGGGCATGGCGCTGTTGGTGCCGCTGCTGGCGGGGTTGTATCCTATCTTTGCCGGCACCCGCATCACCGTGCGCGAGGCAATCAGCAGCTATGGATTGGGCGAAGAAGGATTTGGCGGTAGCGCAATCGACCGGCTGGTCGAGCGCATGCGCGGGTTCCCCCGCCCCATCATGTTGTCGCTCCGAAATACGTTTCGCCGCAAGGGACGGCTGATCCTGACGCTCTCCACCCTGACGATGGCCGGCGCCATATTCATCGCCGTCGTCAGCGTACGGGCCTCCTTGCTGCTCACGGTGGACGAGATATTCCAGTACATGAACTACGATGCCGAGGCTCAGCTCAACCGTTCCTACCGGATGGATCGGCTGGAGCAGGAGGCACTGAGCGTGCCGGGCGTCGTTGCCGTGGAAAGCTGGGGTTCGGCCGGCACGTATCGGTTGCGCCCGGATGGCAGCGAAGGCGAGGACATCTATCTCTCTGCCCCCCCGGCGGAGACGAACATGCTGAACCCCACGATGCTGGAGGGACGCTGGCTGCTGCCGGAGGACGAGAATGCCGTCGTCGTCAGCACCAACCTGCTGGTGGAGGAACCCGACCTGGGTGTGGGCGACGACATCGTCCTGAAAATCAAAGACCGTGACACGACCTGGCGCATCGTCGGCGTTGCCCGCATTGCCCAACCGGTCTCCGTTGCCTACGCGGACTTTGACTACTTCGCCCGCGTGATCCGTAGCGTGGGCCGGGCCAATAACATCTCGATCACCACCGAGCGGCACGACGAGGCTTTCCAGGTCCAGGTTGCCGAAGCCCTGGAGGCACATCTCGATGGCGTGGGCCTGGACGTGAGCTACGTACAGACCAGATCCCAAAAGAGGGCAGCCATAGACGTGCTGTTCAACATCGTCATCATGTTCCTCATGAGCATGGCCATCTTGCTGGCCATCGTCGGCGGCATCGGTCTCACGGGCACGATGAGCCTCAGCGTGCTGGAGCGGATCCGGGAGGTCGGCGTCATGCGGGCGATTGGGGCGTCGAACGGGGCCGTGTTGCAGGTCATTATGGTCGAGGGCGTGGTCATCGGCCTCATGAGTTGGCTGCTGGGCACGCTACTGGCTTTGCCGGTTGGCAAGCTGCTCAGCGATGCGGTGGGCATGCAGACGATGAACACCCCTCTCAGCTACACCGTGCCCCCGATTGGCGTTTTGCTCTGGCTCGGTCTGGTGGTGCTGCTCTCCGCCCTGGCCAGCTATGTCCCGGCCCAAAGCGCCGCCAACCTGAGCGTGCGCGAAGTGCTGGCGTATGAACAGTAAGATCTACGGATTTCACAATACTATGAGCGAGGAGGTAAAGATGCGAAAGAGACAGATAGTGGCAGGGTTATTGTTGATGCTGGCGACCGTTGGGTTGCTGGCAGGGTGCGGTGGAGCGGCTGCGACGGAGACCGTGTCGCCCGACGAGGTGCCGGTGGTGACCTCGGGTGCCGACGACAAGGTAGTCGCCGAGGCGGTCATCGAGCCGGACCGGTGGAGCGAACTCCGTTTCGACGCCGCAGGCGACGTGGCCGAACTGCTGGTGCAGGAGGGCGACGGCGTGTCGGAGGGCGACCTGCTGGTTCGTCTGGAGACAGACGACCTGGAGCGGGCAGTGGCCCAGGCGGAACTCAACCTCAGCCAGGCCCAAGTGGGTCTGAGCCAGGCTCAACTGAGACTGGAGCAACTCCAGGAGCCCCCGGACGAGGCGGACATCCGCCAGGCCGAGCACGCCGTAGATCAGGCCGCCGCCGCGCGAAAGGCCGCCCAACTGGACCTCACTGCGGTGCTCAACGAGACGCTGGAGGACGCCCAGAAGGTCTTCGAGGACAAACAGCACCGGTACGAGGTGCGCCTGGCCTGGTACGAGTCGGGCGAAGAACCCGACTACTGGTTCGTGGACCAGGCACAGGAGCGGTTGGACGACGCGCGGTTGAACCTGGACCGCATCCAGCAGCAGGGCAACTCGCAACTGCAGGATGTCCGCAACGGGGTGGATCGGGCGCGGCAGTCCTACCAAGAGGCTGAGGATGCCCTCGAGCGGCTTCTGGAGGGGGCGGACCCCCTGGACGTGGAGGCGACGCAAAAGGATATAGAGGCGGCGCAACTGGATGTGGAGGCGGCAGAACTTCGCCTGGAGGAGGCCCGCAGCAACCTGGAGAATGCAGAGTTGGTCGCTCCCTTCGCTGGCGTTGTCGTGGAGGTCAACGTCGATCCGGGTGATGCGGTGGCGCCCGGTGAGGTAGCGCTCGTACTGGCGACGCTGAACCAGCTCTTGGCACGCACCGTTGACCTGACGGAACTGGACGTGGCACGGGTGAGGGAGGGACAATCGGCGGTGGTGATGGTAGATGCGCTGCCCGATATCGAGTTGAGGGGGCACGTGGTGCGCATTGGCTTGCAGTCGGTGGACTATCGGGGCGACATGACCTATCCCGTCTACGTCGAGCTGGACGACGCGGCGTCGGAACTTCGCTGGGGTATGACGGCGATGGTGGAAATCGAAGCAGACTGATGCTGCGCAAAAAAGGAAGCTATTCGCGGCTGAAAAAGCGGGATTGAAAGCAGGGCTGATTGGTGTGGCCGTCATAATCGGCCTCATCCTCGGCCCGCTGCCAACGGGCGCCGACTGGGTGGCGCCTCTCGCATACATCGCGCCCTTTACCCTGTACGAATTCCTCACCAGCGGGCTTGAGGAGCCTGGCTGGAGGATGCAGTTCTTCTGGCAGGAGGAGTCGTCCGAGGCTCAGGTGGCGGTTTCCAGTGAGACTGCGGTATAGATGGATCGGATTCCTCAACACAAATGAAAGGAGAAGTTCCATGTCTGCCATTTTGGAAGTCGAAAATCTCGTCAAGAAGTACGGTGACTTCGAGGCCGTCAAAGGAGTAAGTTTTTCGGTCGAAGAGGGGGAGGTCTTTGGTCTGCTGGGGCCCAACGGCGCCGGCAAGACGACGGCCATCTCGATGCTGACGGGCGTCCTTCCGCCCACGTCGGGCACGGCGCGCATCGGCGGCCGCGACATCACCACCCAGATGGAGGAGATCAAGAAGTTCAACGGGCTGGTGCCCCAAGACCTGGCCCTCTACCCCACCCTCAGCGCCCGGGCCAACCTGAACTTCTTCGGGCGCATCTATGGCCTGCGCGGCA
>CAYPOY010000435.1:0-3881 GCA_964412395.1 uncultured Anaerolineales bacterium
GCTTTCTGGCAGCGCTGGGAGCGGGAGGACATGCTGACGCTGACGGACGAGGAGGGCAACCCGATCCCGTTGAAGGTCGGCAATACGTTTTTTGAGGTGATCCCTACAGAGGGACTGGATATCGTCGTTGAGCCGTAGCAGGTGGTGAGAACTGACATTTGTATAAGAGGTCGCTGGCGGCCAACGCCGTGGCCAAACGGGCCTGTGAATTCGACGAATCAGGAGAGTGAGACATGGATCTAGAACAACTGACCGGCCTGACGGTCTACCCACGCTCGATGGTTGAGGTGGACGGCACTGCCTACTTCCTGGCCCAGAGCGATGGTGGTGGCAAGCGTCTCGGTGTTCTGGGCGACGCCACCGGCTTTGAGGGCACGCGCTATGACCAGAGGGGTGCGCTGCTCTGCCCCCTCACACCCACCAACGCCGCCGCGTTGCGCGCTTGCCTTCCCTGGCTGCGTCCTGTGCCCTTGGGCCTTCGGACTTCGGCTGGCTTCGGCGACCGGCTGGGGCTGGCAACCCCGGGGCACGTGCGGGCGGTCCGGCAGTTCAGCTCCATCGCGCCGATCTTCGCCCAACAGTCGGTACGCGAGAACGCCCGCACCGGCCGCACGCCGCAGCAAGTGCTCGACGACGCTACCTGGGGGCTCTTTCAGGAGGGCTGGCGCGACCCGTGGGGCGCTGACGCCGACCACCTCAAGACGCCCGCCAACGTGGATGCCTTCGTCACCGCCGGGTATACCTTGTACACGGTTGACCCCGGCGACCACGTGGACAACGATGCGCACACTGCCCTGTCTGCCGAGGTCGAAGCAAAGGTGCAGGCCCTACCCTGGGGTGCGCTGGAGGACACGGCGCAGGACATGGAGCGCCGGTACCTGGGCCGTCCCTTCGACCTGGGCGAGACTGCCCTCACTTTCGACCGGGAGGTGCTATGGCGGGCGGCGGCCAAATACGGGCACGCCATCGCCCACACGGTGCGGATGTACCGTCACCTGGCCGGCCGGATGGGGGATCAAGCCTTCGAACTAGAGGTCTCAGTGGACGAGACAGAAACGCCTACCTCGCCAGCAGAACACCTCTTCATTGCCAGCGAACTACGCCGGCTGGGGGTGCGCTGGGTGAGCCTGGCCCCCCGCTTCGTGGGTCGCTTCGAGAAGGGAGTAGACTACATCGGAGACCTGGAGACGTTCGCGGCGGAGTTCACTCAGCACGTGGCCGTGGCGCGAGCTCTGGGACCGTATAAACTCAGCCTCCACTCCGGCTCCGATAAGTTCAGCATCTACCCCATCGTCGCCCGGCTGGCGAAGGGGCTGGCGCACTTAAAGACCGCCGGCACCAGTTATCTGGAGGCGCTGCGGGCCGTGGCCCAGGTGACCCCGGCCCTGTTCCGGGAGATCCTGGCCTTCGCCCGGGAGCGCTACGACACGGACCGGGCCACTTACCACGTCTCGGCGCAACTGACCAACATCCCCGCTCCAGATACTCTAAGCGATGCCGACCTGCCCGGTTTGTTGGAGCAGTTCGACGCACGCCAGGTACTGCACGTGACCTTCGGTTCGGTGTTGGATCGGTTTGGCGACCGGCTGCTGGCGACGTTGCGGAGGCACGAGGAGGTGTACTACGCGCTATTGGAGGCGCACTTCCAGCGGCATCTGGCAGCGTTCGCAGAGGAGCAGTGTCCAGGCGGAGAGATGTCCGTCTACGAGCTGTTTGCAGTCGAGGGGAAATAGGAGGCAGTATGGATAACAAGCGTCTGGAGAGTCTTTTCACATTGTCAGGCAAGGTCGCGGTCGTCACTGGCGGCGGTGGGGTACTGTGCGGGGTGATGAGCCGCGCCCTGGGACGGCTCGGTGTGAAGATGGCCGTACTGGATATAGTGGAGGAGGCGGCGCAAAAGGTGGCCGATGGCATTGCAGCCGAGGGAGGTGAGGCCATCGCCGTGCAGTGCGACGTGCTCGACAAAGCCAGCCTGGAGACCGCTCGTGACACTGTCCTGGCACGGTTTGACCACGTGGACATCCTGATCAATGGCGCGGGAGGCAACAAGAAGCAGGCCACGACCTCCCCCGGCCTTTCCTTCTTCGATCTGCCCCCCGACGCCATCCGCTGGGTGTTCGACCTGAACTTCCTGGGCACGCTGCTGCCCAGCCAGGTTTTCGGCAAACCTATGGTCAAACGGGGCGAGGGCTGCATCCTGAACGTGTCTTCTATGAACGCCTTTCGCCCGCTGACCAGGATCCCGGCCTATTCGGCGGCCAAGGCGGCGGTGAGTAACTTCACCCAATGGCTGGCGGTGCACATGGCACAGGAATACTCGCCGAACATCCGCGTCAACGCCCTCGCCCCTGGCTTTTTCCTGACCGAGCAGAACCGCTTTTTGCTGACCGACGAGGCGAGTGGGGAACTGACCCCCCGCGGCCGCACTATCATCGAGCACACGCCGATGGGCCGTTTTGGTGACCCAGAGGACCTGATCGGTACGACCCTCTGGCTCCTCTCCCCTGCTTCCTCCTTCGTCACCGGCGTCGTCGTGCCGGTGGATGGGGGATTCTCGGCGTTCAGCGGAGTGTGAGTCTGTCAGCATGAAGAACCGTGAGCCAGACAGAGAAGTGGATTCAGAAACCTGCGTAAGATAGGAGTGGAAAATGACCACTTATCCTGAAGCAGCGCGACCTTTGGCGGAACTCAAACCAGAGTACGACTTCTTCGTCGGCATTGACTCCGACGGCTGCGCCTTCGATACGATGGAGATCAAGCACAAGGAGTGTTTCATCCCTAACATCATCAAGCATTGGGGGCTGCAACCAGTCTCCAAGTACGCCCGCGAGGTGGCAGAGTTCGTCAACCTGTACTCCAGGTGGCGCGGCATCAACCGCTGGCCTGCGTTGGTGATGGTCTTCGACCTGCTACGGGAGCGGCCGGAGGTGCAAGCGCGAGACGTAGTGCCGCCGGAAGTACCCCGCATCCGCGAGTTCATCGCTGACGATGCCTTCCCCAAGAGCAACGATGGCCTGCGGGCTTACATGGCCAGACACCCCGACCCGGAACTTGATACAGCGTGGGCCTGGACGACCAGCGTCAACGCTACGGTCGCGGACATCGTGCACGGTGTGTCACCCTTCCCCTATGTGCGCGAGAGCCTGGCTTTCCTGGCCGACAAAGCCGACATGATTGTCGTCTCTGCCACGCCGGTGGATGCACTGGCGCGGGAGTGGGAGGAGCACGATATTGCCCGCTGCGCACGGGTCATCGCCGGGCAGGAGATGGGCAAGAAAGCCCTCCACCTGGAACTGGCCGCCGAAGGCAAGTACGCCCCCGACCACATCCTGATGATCGGCGACGCACCGGGCGACATGAAGGCTGCTCGCGCCAACAATGCCCTCTTTTACCCGGTCAATCCTGGACACGAGGAGGCATCCTGGCAGCGGTTCTACGAAGAAGCGGCACACAAGTTCCTGGCGGGTGAGTACGCCGGCGACTACGAGGCGTCGCTCATCACCGAGTTTGAAAAGCTGCTGCCGGAAGTGCCACCGTGGAAGTAGCGAATCAGCAAATCGCAAAAGTTGGCTGACACCATAAATGGTGCTATAATAGTGTCATGAAGGCCGTGATAGACACCAACGTTGTGTCTGAGGGCTTGACTGCGCAGCGTGGGGCTTGTGGTCTGATCATGGATGCCTGGCTGACTGGTCTGTTTCAGCCGTGCGTGTCCACGGCATTGGTCTACGAGTATGCCGACGTGCTGGGACGCAAGCTGTCTGAAGCGCGTTGGTTGGCCCTCAAGCCCGTGTTGGAGCGAATGCTGACACGGGCAGAATTTGTACCAGCAATGAAGAATAGGCGGGCAGGAGGTAGGTGCATGGGGCGATGAGGAGAAA
>CAYPOY010000436.1:0-3860 GCA_964412395.1 uncultured Anaerolineales bacterium
AACCAGGGCACTTCAGTTGGGTTGACTTTTCACGTTTGACTTATTGCGGAATCCCACCACCCCAGCCTTCCCCCACGGGGGGAGGGAAACCCTCACTCCGGCCCTCTTCTCACCTAACCCCCTAACCCCCCTTCTCTACCAGGGAAGGGAGGCTCCCCGCCCCGGGGAGGGGTTGGCCCTCAACCCGCCGCCGATCCTCCGTCACCTTCCTCCCCTCCCCGCCCCGGGGAGGGGTTGGGGGAGGGGTCAGGCTCCCGACTTGACAAACCCAGGCCAGAGAGACGATAAGGGGGCTGTGGCGCAAGATGCCATCTTGCGCTACAATAGTGATTGACATGCCAGCATCCAGCATCCAGCATCCAGCAACCAGCCCCCACGTCGCCCGCTCCGCCGCGCTGGTCGCTCTCCTCTTCGCCGCCGACAAGCTGCTGGGGATTGTGCGCGATGTCGCTATCAGCTACGCCTTCGGTGCCTCCGCTGAACTCGACGCCTACTACGCCGCCTTCGAGCTTCCCGATGGCCTCTTCACCGTCGTCGCAGGGAGCGCGATGGCGACTGCTCTCATTCCGATCCTCTCCGCTCGCATCGCCCGGGGTGACCGGGAGAAAGTCTGGCGGCTGGTCTCGGCAGTGATCAACTGGGGGCTCCTGATCGTGGCGGGGGTGAGCGTAGCGGCGGCTGTCTTCGCCCCCCAGGTTGTCCGCGCCGTCGCTCCAGGCTTTGATGCCGAGACAGTGACCCTGGCAGCGCGATTGATGCGGCTGGTGCTGCTCCAGACTCTTATCTCCAGCGCCAGCGGCATCGTGATGAGCGTGTTGCAGGCCCATCAGCATTTCCTGCTCCCCGCTGCTGCTCCGATTTGCTACACGCTGGGCCGCATCGCGGGAACGCTGTGGCTGGCCCCTCGCTGGGGAATCTTCGGGCTGGCCTGGGGCGGACTGGCGGGCACCGTGGGCCATTTTCTGATCCAGACACCGGGGCTGATCCGCTATCGCGCCCGCTGGTGGCCCACCCTGCGTCACCCCGACCTGCGAGCGGTGCTGATGCTGCTGGGGCCGCGGGTGCTGGGGTTGGGTGCCACCTACCTGAACTTCGTGCTGCCTACCTTCCTGGGCTCGCGATTGCCCGCGGGGGCGATCTCCGCCTACGAGTACGGCTGGCGGCTGATGCAGTTCCCGGAGACGATCGTCGGCACAGCGCTGGGTCTGACCATCTTCCCGACACTGGCGGAACGGGCCAACGCAGGCGACAGGCAGGGACTGCGTCGCACGGCCTCCTGGGCGCTGCGGCTGGTGCTGGCGCTCGCCGTGCCAGCGGCGGTCGGACTGCTCGTGCTGGGCCGTCCGCTGATTGCATTGATCTTCCAACGTGGCGAGTTCGATGCCGTCGCCACTGACCGGGTCTACTGGGCGCTGCAGTTCTTTGCCCTGGGACTGGTGGCCCACAGCGCGTTGGAGGTAGTCAGCCGGCTGTTCTATGCCCAGCGGGATATGTGGACGCCGTTCTGGACGGCGCTGGGTGGGCTGGCGGTAAACGCGGGGCTGGGGTGGTTGCTGCTGTCGGTGCTGGCTCACGGCTCCATCGCCCTCTCCAACTCCCTGGGGGCCGGCCTGCAGGTGCTGGTCCTGCTGTTGGTGGCGCGACGGCGGCTGGGTGGGGTTGAGGGGCGGGCACTGGGGGCATCGCTGGCACGGGCAGGGCTCGCGTCAGCGCTGATGGGAGCGGCGGTAGTCGGCTTCCGCGCCTTGTTGCCCGGTGCGGGGCCGCTCGTGACCGGCACGGGCGGGCTGGTGGTGGGGGCTGCGACCTATGTGCTGGCGGCCACCTTGCTGGGCAGCGAGGAAATACGCGAGTTGCGGGGGCTGCTACCGCGGCGGAACGGATGAATGACGAGAGTCAGGCCAATTGGAGGCGCTACCCTAGCATCCGCCGCCACAGTGCCGCCACGGCCAGCGCGACGACGCCCATCACCATAGCACCCAGGCAGGGGCCGCCACCTGACTCCGTGGTGATTGTCTTGCTGCTGGCGACTGGCGTAGCCGTCGGCTGGGCAGGCTGAGTGGGCTCAGGTATGTGGGTCGGTGGCACCTCTACCAGCCCTCCTGCCCCCTCCACCACTTCGTAGGCCACCCCCTCGGCGACGAAGATGACTCGCTCGCCCAGCGCGAGGTACACACCCCACTCCGGCCGGGATGCCAGCAGGTCGAAGTAGCCGTCAGAGCCGAAGCCGACCTGCACGGTGGTCATCTGCGAGGGGTCGAAGGCTGTGTCGGTCCAGACGCTATCCTGCAGCACGAATGTCTTGCTTTCCACCAGCCGCATTACCTGCGCGGCCTCCTCCGGCACCCTCCCGCCACCGGCCGACTCGACCGCCCGCATCTCGGCCTGCTCTGCGGCCATCTCCACCGCCGGTGCGCCATGAGGAGCAGGGGTCGGCATGGTCATAAATTTCTCCACCGCCTCGTCTCGCCCTCCCTCCGTCAGGATATTCTCCTCCTCGATCAGGAACGAAGTGTAGGGAGTGATGATGCCGTAGCGGATGCTCAACGCGACGACCGCGTCCACCCACTCCCGCCGCTCACCGTGGAGCCGGATCTGGGTCAGCAGGTGGCCGATCTTGCGCGTGGCCCACAACCGGGGGATGAACTCGTCGCCGCCACTGGCGCGGAAGTTGCCCTCGTAGACGAACTCCCGGCACTCGCCGTTCACCCTGCCCGTGAGCGTGATGCGGCCCCATCCCCCAGCCCCTCCCTCAAGGGGGGAGGGGAGTCTGTAGCGGCCTGTCAAGATGAGCTGCGTGCCCGCGAATAAATCGGGGAGTGGATACGGATAGGTGTCCTCGACCAACACGTCGTCATAGTCCAACTCGATGTCGGACAGGACGGGGGTGCTGACACGAGCATAGAAACCGGAGACCTCCTCGTCAATCCGCTCGTGGGGGCGGACGTAGCCGGTGGCCCCCCGATGCTGCTCGGCCAACGTGTCCAGCAGGACAGTGTTGACGTCGTCACCCACGCCGAAGGGGAAGAGGCGCACGTTGTCGGGCGCGGCAGCCTCCACGTTGGCCAGGATCTGCTCCACCTCGGTCACTCCCTCGGTGGGCAGGCCATCGGTGAGGAAGATGAGCACCGTGGGCCGCCTGGGGCTTGTGGTGAGCCCCGTCGAACTATCCGTCTGTGCTAATGCCTCCAGCAGCGCACGGTTAATGTCGGTGCCGCCGACCGCCTCCAGTCGCCGCACCCAGGCAGCGGCCTCGCGGGCCTCGGACGCGGGCCGCAGTCCGCGGGCGTACTGCTGCAGTCCGGTGGAGAAGGCGATCACGTTGAAGCGATCCTCCTTATTCAGATGCTCCAGCACGTAGATCAGCGCTTCTTTCGCCTGCTCGATCTTCTCACCGTCCATCGAACCGGAGGTGTCGAGCACCAGGATGACGTCCCTGGGGATCACCTGTCCTTCCTCCACCTCGACGGTGGGGGCGACCAGCAGCAAAAAGAAGCCATCCTCATTCCCGCCTCCCTCCCGGTAGGTCAGCAGGCTCAGTCCCACGTCCTCCTGGCTGAGGGTGTAGACCAACTCGAAGTTCTCCTCTGGCAGCACATCCATCTCCTCGTAGCCGACGGTGGCCCAGTAGTCGCCGTCCCGCTCAATGTAGACTCGGTCCTGGTGGGTGGGCGAGTAGACCGCGCGCATCTCGTCGCGGGAGCGGATCGCAACGTGGATGGAGCACTCCTCCAACGGGCGGGCGGAGAACTTCTCGGTGTCCAGGGGGTAGACGTAGCGCACCAGGCCGTTCTCAACCGGCAGCACCTGGCTGTACTCCAGTTCGACCTTGCGCGAGCCGCCCGGGGGGATGGGGAAGA